>DASVEF010000023.1:0-5390 GCA_036380715.1 Thermoanaerobaculia bacterium
CTCCCTTGGGAGCGGATGGACCTCTGGCAGATCCGGCCCGAGGTGGAGATGACTCCCGGCAACAACAGGTGGCTGCGGCCGGCGGTCCAGAAGATCTCTTTCCTGGGCGCGGAGGAGGTGCGGGACATGAGCCGCGTCCCGCCGCAGCAGCTCGTCGCCTTTCCCAAGCGGACCGCCGGACAGATCCGCGCCCTGGAACAGATGGCGGGCTCTCGCCTCAAGTGGCGGGTGAAGATCGGACAGGACGCCTATTTCTCTTTCATTCCTCTCGGCTTCGAGAAGCCTTGCCCCTGTACCTACCGGTTCGGGGTCCGCGAGGCGCCCGGCAAGATCAAGGAGCTGTACCGCGTCGAGGCCCCGCCGGTCGCGCCTCTCGCTCCCGCGGCGGTCGAGGTCGACCTGACCGAGTACACGGGACGCGAGGTCGACCTCCTGATCCAGATCGAAGCGCCGGCCGCGGCCCTCACCTCCGCTCCCGGCCGGCCCTTCCCGGCCGCCCTGTGGGGGAGCCCCGCGATCTACCAGCGCCGTCCTTCATCCGTTGCGACCTCCGGAGGGAGCGCGAAGCGGCCCAACATCCTCCTGATCGGGATCGACACCCTGCGCGCCGACCACGTGGGGGCCTGGGGACGGGACCCCAGCCTCACGCCGGCCATGGACCGCCTGGCCGGGCAGAGCGACGTGTGGCTCGACGCCTACTCGGTCTTCAATGTCACCAACCCGAGCTTCGCGTCGATCCTGACCGGCCTCTACGGCAAGAACCACGGGGTCTACGACCTCCAGACGCCTCTGCCACGGAGCCACGTCACGCTCGCCGAGCACCTCCGGCAGGCTGGCTACGAGACCCTGGCCCTCATCTCCGCCGCCCATCTCGGGGATCACAACTCGGGGCTCGGCCAGGGATTCCAGGACGTCACCCGCGCCACCGAGCACTTCGCGGGCGAGCTCGCGGTCGACATGACCCTGGACTGGATCACGGCCCGCGACGGCAAGCGCCCGTTCTTCGCCTGGGTCCACCTCTTCGACCCCCACACGCCGCACACGCCGCCGCAGCCCTACGCCCTCGGCTTCCGGCCCGCGGAGCCCATGGGTCTCTCGCCCGTCCGCCTCTGGGTCCCTTTCCGCCAGACCGGCCCGCGTTCGTTCGACGAGAACGTCCTGGGCGGCAACCGCGACCTCTACGACGGCGAGGTCGCATACCTCGACCGCCAGGTCGGGCGCCTGCTCGATTTCCTGGAGAGCCGCGGGATGCTCGAAAACACTCTGGTCGCCCTGGTCGCCGATCATGGCGAAGGCCTGGGCGAGCACGGCGTGCTCTACCGCCACGTCGGTCTCCACGACACCACCACCCGGGTGCCGCTGATGATCCGCTGGCCTGGCCGGGAGCGCCAGGGACGGCGCATCCACGGGCTGGTGCAGACGGTCGACCTCTTCCCCACCCTGATGGCTTCCGCCGGCCTGAAGGCGCCGCCGCAGGACGGCACCGACCTCCGCGAGCTGACCGCCGAAGGGAAGACCGGCCGGCGCGCCGTGTTCGCCGAGCACGCGGGCCGGCTCGGCCTCATGGTGCGCACCCCGGAGCACAAGTACATCCTCAGCCAGGGGAACACCCGCTTCTTCCCCGACGGCGCCTACCTCTACGACCTGAAGGCCGATCCGGGCGAGACCCGGAACCTGGCCGGCCGCGGCCTCCCCGCCGAGCAGCGGCTCGCGGACTTGCTGCGGCGCTGGCTCGCCGACCGCCGCAACCGGCCGGACGCGAGGTCGCGCGAGCAGAGCGATGAGGAAAAGGCGCGGCTCAGGGCGCTGGGGTATCTCTAGACCGTCACTCGGCCGTCCGCTTCGGCGCCACCACGTAGGCCGCGCCGATCCCCAGCAGGTACAGGAGAAGGGCCGGTATCGCGAATACGCACAGGTTCACGATGTCCGGCGTGGGAGTGATGATCGCCGAGACGACGAAGATGATGATCACCGCCCAGCGGAAGTTCCGCAGCAGGAACTGCGGCGTGACCACGCCGATCGCCGCCAGCACCAGGATCACGATCGGCAGCTCGAACATCAGCCCCAGCCCCAGGATCATGGTCAGCAGGAAGCTGAAGTAACGCTCGACGGTCAGCATCATCTCGAATCCCTCGGCCATGCTGAGCAGGAAGTCCGCGGCCAGAGGGAATGCCACGTAGTAGGCGAAGGCGCCGCCCCCCAGGAAAAAGAGAGAGCCGAAGAGCAGGAACGGGATCAGGAAGAGGCGCTCGCGCCGGTACAGGCCGGGCGCCACGAACCTCCAGATCTGGAAGAGGATGAACGGCGCGGCCAGGAAGACGGCCGCCAGCAGGGCCACCTTGAAGTAGAGGAGGAACGGGTCGGCCAGGCCGGTGAACACGAGCTTCTCGCCCGGCCGCAGCTCCTGGATTGGCCTCTGCAGGAAGCCGAAGATCTCCTTGACGTAGTACCAGCAAGGGCCGAAAGCGACGATCAGGCTGACGAGCGACCAGAAGATGCGCGCGCGCAGCTCTTCCAGGTGCTCCATCAGGGACATCCGGGCCAGCTCTTCCTCGCTGAGGGCCGGAGCCGTGCGCTCGGGCAGTACGGGCATGAGAGAGGACGGACCGCCTAGGAGGGCTCGACCGGCTTGTCGGCAGCCGGGAGATCCGAAGCCTCCACGGGCGAGGACGGGGTGCGCGCGACCTGCTGGTTCTCCGGCGGCTGCACGATGCGGGGCAGATCCACCCGGTTGGGGAAGGGAGGCGGCGGAGGCTCGTCGAGCGCCAGCTCGATGTTGATCGACCGCTTGAGGTCGTTGGAGGCCTTGCGGAACTCGGAGAGCCCCCGGCCCACGGTGCGGCCGATCTCGGGCAGCCGCTTGGGCCCGAAGATCAGGAGCGCCAGGACCAGGATGAAGATGAGCTCAGGTACGCCGAGACCGAACATGGACCCTCCGCGCCCGATCATCGAGCCACCACCCGGCAAAGTCAAGCGAGCCGCCTCCTCTTGATCGGGATGGTACACTCTTGCACATGAGACGTTCTTGGCGCATCACGGCGATTGCCCTTTTCACCCTCTCGCTGGCGCTTGGCGGGCTGCTGGGCGACCGGCTCCTCGCTGTCACCAACGAGACCCGGGACTCGCTCAAGCTCTACACCGAGCTGGTGAACCTGGCCCACGAGCGCTACGGCGCCGATGTGAGTTACCGGGACCTGGTCTACTCCTCCATCAACGGGATGCTGCGCTCCCTCGACCCGCACACCAACTTCCTCTCGCCCGAGGCGTACGAGGGGATGCGGGAGAAGCAGCAGACCAGCTTCTACGGTCTCGGCATCCTGGTCGGGGTGCGCAGCGGCCAGCTCACGGTCATCTCGCCCCTGGAAGGGACCCCGGCCTCGCGCATGGGCATCCAGGCGGGCGACGTCATCAGCACGATCGAAGGGGAGCCCACCGACTCGATGACCCTCGACGAGGCGGTGCAGAAGCTCAAGGGCCCCAAGGGCACGCAGGTGAAGATCACCATCGTGCGCCGGGGCATGGCCGAGCCGCTCGCCATGTCGGTGACCCGCGCCGAGATCCCGCAGACCACGGTGCGCCAGTCGTACATGCTCACGCCGACGACCGGCTACATCCTGCTCACCGAGTTCTCCCGCGGCACCGGCCGCGAGATGTCGGACGCCATTGAGAAGCTCCGCCGGCAGGGCATGAAGCAGCTCCTGGTCGACGTCCGCAACAACGGCGGCGGCCTGCTCGACCAAGCGATCGAGGTCGCCGACCAGTTCCTCCCCGAGGGGAGCACGATCGTCGAGACCCGCGGGCGGACTCGCGACTCGCTCCAGGACTTCAAGGCGAGCGGCAAATACCCGGCGCTCAACGTGCCGGTGGTGGTGCTGATCAACGAGGGGACCGCCTCCGCGGCGGAGATCCTTTCGGGCGCCATCCAGGACCACGACCGCGGGCTCGTGGTGGGCACTCCGAGCTGGGGCAAGGGGCTGGTGCAGACGGTCTACAACCTCTCCTACGGGGCGGGCCTGGCGCTGACCACGGCCAAGTACTACACCCCGTCGGGCCGTCTGATCCAGCGCGACTACACCGACTACTACGACTACTACACCCACGCCGATGCCGGCTCGCCCGAGGCGAACGGCAGGCAGGTCAGCGAGGACGAGATCTTCCGCACCGACCTCGGCCGCAAAGTCTACGGCGGCGGCGGCATCACGCCGGACGTGGAGGTCAAGGACGACGAGCTGTCGCCCTTCGAGCAGTTCCTGCTCGCCCGCAACGCGTACCTGAACTTCGCCATCGACTACAGCGGCCGCAACAAGGCGAGGATCAAGTCGGCCGAATGGACGCCGGGGCCGGAAGTCCTGGAGGAGTTCAGCGGCTGGCTGACCAAGGAGAAGATCGCGACGCAGAAGGAGATCGACGAGGCCTTCGCGAAGGAGGACGTCCGCGACTATTCGCTGATGCAGATCCGGGCCGAGATCCTCAACGGCCTCTTCGGCCAGGAGGCGCGGCACCGCGTGCTCGCCCAGGGCGACCCGCAGATCCAGTCCGCCATCGACCTCTTCGAACGCGCCGCCACCCTCTTCGCCCAGCGCCGCGAGAGGGACCTCAACCCCAAGGTCGACCGCGGAGAGCCGAGCCCGAAGGGCAAGCTGTAAGACCCTCACCCCCAGCCCCTCTCCCGCGAGCGGGAGAGGGGTGAACCTGCGCAAAAACAGGGGCAAAACTGTAGGGGCGCAGCATGGTGCGTCCTGTCTTCCTCCCCCTCTCCCGGTGACGGGAGAGGGGGCCGGGGGGTGAGGGCCTACTCTTCCACCCCCAACCGGCTCTCGTCGATCTCTTCGAAGTAGCCTGGCTTGACGAGGACCTCGCGCGGCTTGCTCCCCTGGGCGGGGCCGAGGAGGCCGTCGCGCTCCATCATGTCGATGAGGCGGGCGGCGCGGGAGAAGCCGATACGCATGCGGCGCTGGAGGAAGCTCGCGGAGGCCTGGCGCTCGGCCACGACCAGCCGGGCGGCCTCGTCGTACAGCTCGTCGTCGTTGTCGCCGCCCTCGCCCCCGCCGCTCCCCTCCCCTTCGGGAGCCCTGAGCACGTCCGGGTCCAGCTCCGGCTTGCCGAGCTTCTTGAGCCAGCGGATCAGGCTGGCGGTCTCCTGCTCGGAGATGTAGGCGCCGTGCAGGCGCATGACGCGCGAGGAGCCGGGGGGCATCATCAGCATGTCGCCCTTGCCGAGGAGCTTCTCGGAGCCCACCTGGTCGAGGATGGTCCGCGAGTCGTGCCGGCTCGCCGTGGCGAAGGAGATGCGGCAGGGGAAGTTCGCCTTGATCGTGCCGGTCAGCACGTCCACCGACGGCCGCTGGGTGGCCACGATCAGGTGGATGCCCACGGCGCGGGCCATCTGC
>DASVEF010000024.1:0-26369 GCA_036380715.1 Thermoanaerobaculia bacterium
GCGAGGTGACGCAGGGGATGGACGTGGTGGACAAGATCGTCAACGCGCCGACGCGCGGCGGTGAGACGCCGGTCGAGCCGGTGGCGATCACCAGGGTCGTCGTGCGCGACGCCAGAGAAGACGAGAAGAAGACACCCGGCAGCCCCGCGGGGAGTGAGAACCAATGAGCGACTACGAGAACAAGGTAGCCGAGCTGCACACGACGGCCGGTCAGATCAACATCCGCTTCTTTCCCGACGTGGCCCCGAACCATGTGAAGAACTTCCTCGACCTCGCCCAGAAGGGCTTCTACGACGGCACGAAGTTCCACCGCGTCATCCCCGGCTTCATGATCCAGGGCGGCGGATTCACGGCGGACATGACGCAGAAGCCCACCAAGGCGAACGTCCAGAACGAGGCGGACAACGGGCTCACCAACGACCGCGGCACCGTGGCCATGGCGCGTACCAGCGATCCGCACAGCGCCAGCGCCCAGTTCTTCATCAACGTGAAGGACAACGCCTTCCTCAACCACAAGGGGAAGAACCCCCAGGGCTGGGGCTACGCGGTCTTCGGCAAGGTGGTCGAGGGTATGGACGTCGCGGACGCCATGACCCAGGTGAAGACGGGGCAGAAGGGGCCTCACGGCGACGTCCCGGTCGAGCCGATCGTCGTCAAGACCGCCACCGTGGTCCAGTGAGCCTCGCCCGGCGATGAATCGCCGGGCTAAGAGAAGCGCCCCATCCATGGGGCTTGAAGCCGGCTTGAGCCGGCGTTCTCCTAGCCCGGGCATTCATGCCCGGGCTCACTTCTTCGTATTCTTCCGGATCAGCACCAGACAGTTCCACCAGACCTCGAGCTGCTCCTTGCCGAAGGGCAGCTCGTGGTCCCTCCATACGTCGCGCACCGCGCTCAGGAGCTCGTTCCAGTCGACCGGACGGCTCTTCTCGTAGATGCGCCGCATGGCGGCCAGCAGGTCGGCGACCGTCCACAGGGCCGGCTGCCGGCCTCCCAGCTCGCGCCAGCCCAGGTAGATCTGCTCGACGCGGCGGCGCGACAGCTCCTGGTTCTTGTAGCGCACCCGCAGCTTGCCGATCTCGGGCAGGCGGTTGAAGACGATGTCGTCCGGCGGCGTATGGTCCGAGATCACCTGCCAGTGCTGCGGGACCAGCTCCTCCTTGCGCACCTGCATGACCATCGCGTCGAAAGTCTTCACGTTGAGCTGGTCGAACAGGGCTCCGATCAGGGGGACCTCGGCGCCGTGGATCCAGGCCGAGATGTCCTCCGGCGTGGGCAGGGGACGGGGGGGAGCGGCGGCGGCGGCCGCTTTGGCCGCTGCGGCCTTGGCCGCGATTTCGGCTTTGTCGGGAGCCGGTTTGGGAGTCGCGGCAGCCGCCGGCCGCGGATCGGCTTCGGTCTTGACGGTCGCGGCGTCCGCCGGGCTGGTCGGCGCCTCCGGCTTGAAGGTGACGTCGGTCGGTTCGCTCATGGTTCCTCCGAAGGACGCCTAATATACCGCTGATAGGATCAATCCGTGCGAGGGACTTACACGAGCCGCGGCCTGCGGTTGGCCTACCGGGAAGAAGGCCGGGGCCTCCCCCTGCTCCTGCTTCACGCCTTCCCTCTCTCCGGCGAGATGTGGAGGCCCCAGGTCGAGGCTCTCGCGGGAACCTGCCGGTGCATCGTGCCGGACCTGTCGGGCTTCGGGGAATCGGAGGCCTCGCCGGACGGCGTCTGCCGGATGTCCGACCTGGCGACGGATGCGGCGGCGCTGCTCGATCACCTCGGAATCGAGCGCGCCGTCCTCGGCGGCCTGTCCATGGGCGGCTATGCCGCGCTGGCCTTCTGCGCGACGTATCCGGACCGGCTGCGGGGGCTCGTCCTCGCCGACACCAGGGCCGGCGCGGACTCGGAAGAGGCGCGGCAGCGCCGGCTCGAGACCGCGGAGAAGGTGCTGAAGGAGGGCTCGGGCGTCCTGGTCGAGAGCCTTGCGCCCAAGCTCCTGGGGCCGCGCACGCGAGCGGAGCGGCCGGACCTGCTGGAGAAGATCGCGGGCTGGATCGCCGCGGCGCCTCGCGAGGGTGTGGCCGCGGCCCAGCGCGGCATGGCCGAACGGCCGGACCGCAGCGGCGCGCTCCGCCGGATCGCCGTGCCCGCGCTGATCCTGGTGGGGGCGGAGGACGAGGTCACTCCGCCGGACGAGTCGCGCAGGATGCAGAGAGAGATCCCCGGCGCCGAGCTGTCCATCCTGCCCGGAGCGGGACACCTCGCCAACCTCGAGCGGCCGGATGCGTTCAACGACGCGCTCGACTCCTTCCTGCGGCGCCTGTCCTGACCCTTCCAACATCAAAAGAACGCCCCGCCGGCTCTGGCAGGGCGTCGTTACAGGACTTTCAGACGGGCTGGCCTGCAAAGGGTCACGGTCTTGCGGTGGGTGAGCTCAGTTGCGCAGCACGTTACGAGCTTGGAGCCCCTTCGGCCCCTCGACCACCTCGAAGTTGACCCGTTCGCCTTGATTCAGGGTCCTGAATCCTTCGGAGACGATCGCGGTGTGGTGGACGAAGATGTCCTCCCCCCCCGTCTCCGCCTGGATGAAACCATACCCCTTGGCGTTGTTGAACCACTTGACCGTTCCCTGCATTTGCTGCCACTCCTTTCTCAAAAAAACACGCGCCCCGGACTAACGGGGTTCGTGGTCGAGCCACAGCAAGTAGGCGAATGGAGGCGTCGTCCTCGTAGTAAAGCGGCCTATCTGCGTTCGCAGCGCAAAAGGAACTTCTTCCAGAGTTTGGAAGATCTTGACACTGATGGGGGACAAAAATCAAGCGCCTGCCGTACGAGGGGGGCTCGCCGGGATCAAGTCAAGCTGGGAGAAGGAGATGGATTCGGGAGGGATGGTGCCGAAGACCGGACTCGAACCGGTACGGGTTGCCCCACACGCCCCTCAAACGTGCGCGTCTACCAATTCCGCCACTTCGGCACAAAGAACATTCTAGCAGGCCCGCCCTACTGCGGCGAGCCGTTGCCCGGGGCCGGCTGGGCCGGAACGGGCTGGGCCGGGTTGGCCGGCGTCGCGGGGGTCGGCGCCGGAGTGGCCGGAGCCGACTCCGTCACGTCGCCCATGACCGAGGCGCTGCGGCGGAGCTGCGGCAACCCGATCGCGAGGGTGGTGAGGACGAAGACCACGAACGCCCCCACCGTCAGCTTGTGCAGGAGCGTCGTGGCGCTCCGCGCTCCGAAGGCCGTCTGCGTGCTGCCGCCGCCGAAGACCGAGAGGTCCGCACCCTTGCCCTGCTGGAGCAAGACCACGAGGATCAGGAAGATGCAGACCAGGATATGGACGAAGTACAGCAGGTAGATCACGGTGCTTGAGCCTCCAGAGAGCCGGCGGGGACTCCTCCCCCGTCAGCCGGAAGCACGGATGATAGCAAGGAATTTCCGCGGGTCAAGACTCGCGCCCCCGACGAGGAACCCGTCGATGTCGGGCTGCGCGTTCAGACCGGCCGCGTTTTCCGGCGTGACCGAGCCTCCGTAGAGAATGGAAACCTCCTCCTCCCCGCCGGTTATTTCCGCCAGCAGGCCGCGCAGGAACGCGTGCGCCTCCTGCGCAGTCTCCGGAGTCGCGGTGTCGCCGGTGCCGATCGCCCAGACCGGCTCGTAGGCGAGGGCGAAGCGCTCCGGCCGGGGCTCCAGGGCCACGCGGACCTGCCGCTCCAGCACCTCGAAGGTCCTCTCCGCCCGGCGCTCGTCGCGGGTCTCCCCGACGCAGATCAGGGGCGTCAGGCCGTGCCGCAGCGCCGCCGCGGCCTTGCGGGCGACCAGGGCGTCCCCTTCCCTGTGGTCCTTCCGCCGCTCGCTGTGCCCGCAGAGCGCCCAGGCGCACCCGGCGTCGGCGAGCTGGGCGCCCGAGACGTCGCCGGTGTGCGCCCCCTTGTCCTCCGGATGGAGGTCCTGGCCGCCGATCTCGATCCGGCTGCCGCCGAGAGACCGCGCCACCGCCGGGATCAGCGGGAAGGAGGGGAAGACCAGAACCTGGGGGCCGTCTACGGTCCCGCTCCCCATTTCGGTCCCCTGATCTCCAAGATTGCTCCGCAGGTCGCGGCACCAGGCCTCGGCCTCGGCGCGCAGCAGGTGCATCTTCCAGTTCGCGGCGATCAGGGTCCGCCGGCCCACCTCAGCGTCCCCTCTCGAGCGCCGCGACCCCGGGCAGGGTCTTGCCGGCGAGGAGCTCCAGCGAGGCGCCGCCGCCGGTCGAGACATGGCCGATGCGGTCTGTCACTCCGGCCTGGTGCGCGGCGGCCACGGTCTCGCCACCGCCGATCACCGAGAAGCCGGGGCATTCCGCCAGCGCCTGGGCCACGGCGCGGGTCCCCTCGTCGAACGGCGGCTTCTCGAAGACGCCCAGCGGACCGTTCCAGAACAGCGTCTTCGCCCGGCCGATCGCCTGCGCGAACGCCTTGCGGGTCTCGGGCCCGATGTCCAGCGCCTTGCCGTCCTCGGGGATCTGGCCGGCGGGCACCGTCCGCGTCCAGGCCGGGCTGTCCAGGCTGTCGGCCACCACCAGGTCGGTGGGCAGCAGCACCTCGATGCCGCGCGACTTCGCCCGCTCCAGGATGTCGCGCGCCAGCTCCACCCGGTCGGGCTCGAAGAGCGAGCCGCCCATGCCGTGCCCCTGGGCGGCGAGGAAGGTGTTGGCCATGCCGCCGCCGAGCAGCAGGATGTCGAGGCGGGGGAGGAGGTTCTCCAGGGTGTCGATCTTGCCTTCGATCTTGGCGCCGCCGAGCAGGGCCGCGAACGGGCGCTCCGGCTCTCCCAGGAGCCTCCCCAGGGCGCGCACCTCCTTCTCCAGGAGACGGCCGGCCGCCTTTTCCCGCAGGCGCTCGGGCACGCCCACCACCGAGGCGTGGGCGCGATGGGCGGCGCCGAAGGCGTCGTCCACGTAGATCTCGGCCAGGGCCGCGAGCGCGTCGGAGAAGGCCGGATCGTTCTTCTCCTCCCCGGCGTGAAAGCGGAGGTTCTCCAGCAGCAGGACCTCGCCCGGGTCCATCTCGCGGGCGACCTTCTCGGCCTCCTCGCCCACGCAGTCGCCGGCGAAGCGGACCGCCTGACCGAGGATCTCGACCAGCGTGTCGGCCACCGGGCGGAGGCTGTAGCGCGGATCGCGCTTCCCCTTGGGCCGGCCGAGGTGCGAAGCGAGCAGGAGCCTGCCGCCGGCCGCGGCCAGCTCGCGGATCGTCGGCACCGCCTCCTTCAGACGGGTGGCGTCCAGCACCTCGCCGGACTCGGAAAGGGGGACGTTGAAGTCCACCCGGACGAACACGCGCCTGCCTTCGAGGTTGTCGAGATCGAGGTCGTCGAGGTTCAGAAGGTCGGTCATAAAATCTCCCTCCCTGCACGGTTGAAGTATCCGTCGGCGCCGCTGCGGGCCCCTCACCCCCGTCCCCTCTCCCGTCACCGGGAGAGGGGCGCCACCACCCTGGCATCGAGATTCCCCCTCTCCCGGTGACGGGAGAGGGGGCTAGGGGGTGAGGGCCAGTCTTTCGAGCAGGTCCGCCAGGCGGTTGGTGTACCCCCATTCGTTGTCATACCACGCCACCACCCGCGCCAACCGGCCCCCCGCCACCTGGACGAGCGGCAGGTCGACCACGGCCGAGCGCGGGTCGTCCACGAAATCGGAGGAGACCAGCTCCTCCTCCGTGACGCCCAGAATCCCCGGCAGCCCCTCCGCGGCCGCGCGGAAGGCCTGCCGCACGGCGTCGGCCGAGGCGTCGCGCTCCAGCTCGGCGACCAGGTCCAGCATGGCCACGGCCGGGGTCGGCACCCGCACGGCGAAGCCGTCGATCCGGCCGGCCAGCTCCGGCAGCACGTCCGCCACCGAGCGCGCGGCCGTGGTCGAGGTCGGGATGATGTTGAGCGCCGCCGCCCGCGAGCGCCGCGGATCGGGGTGCGGCAGGTCGAGCAACCGCTGGTTTTCCGTATAGCTGTGAACCGTGCTCATCAGGGCTCGCCGGACCCCGAAGCGGTCGTGCAACACTTTTGCCACGAGCGCCAGGCAGTTGGTCGTGCACGAGGCGTTGCTGAGGACCCGGTGGCGTTCCGGGTCCAGGTCTTCCTCGTTGAGACCCAAGCAAAGGGTCACGTCCGCGGGGTCGGCCGGATCGGAGTTGGCGGAGAGGACCACCGTCCGCACGCCGTCCCGCAGGTGGGCCGCGGCGCGGCTCCGGCCGAGAAACCGCCCGCTGGCCTCGACCACGACCTCGGCGCCGGCGTCTCCCCAGCGAATTCTGATAGGGTCAGGCTCCTGGAAGAAGGGGACGCGCCGGCCGTCGATCCGCAGAGCGCCTTCTTCCGCCTCGACCCGGCCGGGGAAGGGGCCGTGGACCGAGTCCCGGGCGAGGAGCCGGGCGAGCTGGGAGAGGGGCGCGACGTCGTTGATCGCCGCCACCTCGATCCCTTCCCGCTCCCGGCTGATGCGGAGCAGGGCGCGGCCGATGCGACCGAAGCCGTTGATGCCGAAGCGCAGGGGCATGACGGCCGGCAATCTTAGCAGCGTGTCACGCCTGCGGATTCCCGTGCACTTAGTACAAGGGGCAGACGGCCGTCTTCCGTCCGCCCCCGGCTTCGCGGATAATACGCGCGCCCTTTTGGGCAAGACACATAGAGAAAACGACTCAGAACGGACGATTTCAGGAGTAGGAGGACTTCATGGCGGAGATGGGCAAGTATTGCAAGGCGTACCTCGCCAAGCAGTTCCGGGAGTACCCGGGCTGGAGCGAGAAGGCGGAGAATGTGCGCAAGGAGAAGAAGGACGTCGACGGCAAGGAGGTCGAGGTCGAGCGCGTGCTCGACGACGACTCCATCCTTTATCTCCAGGAGAACTACGTCGTCACCGACGGGATCTTCAAGGACCAGAACATCATCTTCGACAACGTGACCGACGAGTGGAAGGAGTACTGCCACGGCCAGCTCGCCTTCGAGATCCCGGTCTACGAGCCGATCAACATCCCGAAGGCGGAGGGCAGCACCGAGACCGAGCCCGCGACCACCGAGTCGTCGAACGGCTGATCGCCGCCCTCTCCGCCCGGCGTCTGTCGTCGGAACCCCGCCTCCCCGGCGGGGTTTTCTGTTTACACTGCCCTCATGCGCCGCCCGCTCGTCCTCGGCATCGAGACCTCCTGCGACGACACCGCCTGCGCCGTCCTCGACGGCGAGGGGAGGGTGCTCTCCTCGGTCGTCTCCAGCCAGCTCGCCTCGCACCGCCCCTACGGCGGCGTGGTCCCCGAGATCGCCTCGCGCGAGCACCTGTCCAACTGGCCGCGGGTCAGCGCCGAGGCGCTGGAGCGGGCGGGCGTCCCTCTCCAGGACGTGGACCTGATCGCCGCCACCCGCGGCCCCGGCCTGATCGGCGCCCTGCTGGTCGGCCTGTCGATCGGCAAGTCCATCGCCTTCGCCCTGGACCGCCCCTTCCACGCCGTCCACCACCTGGAAGGACACCTCTACTCCCCCTTCCTGCCGCCGAAAGGCTCCTCCGGCCCCGCCGAGCCGCCGCCGGAGCGCTTCGTGGGCCTGGTGGTCTCGGGCGGCCACACCTCGCTCTTCGCGGTGGAGGACGGCCGCGTCGAAACCCTCGGCGAGACCCGCGACGACGCCATGGGAGAGGTCTTCGACAAGGTCGGCAAGCGCTTAGGGCTCCCCTATCCGCAGGGCCCGAAAGTCGACGAGCTGGCCGAGCTGGCCCCTCTGGAAAACCCCGCGGTGCGGAGGTTCCCGACGCCCCTCTGCGGCGACACCCTGGACGTCTCCTACTCCGGCCTCAAGAGCCAGACGCTGCTGGAGATCGAAAAGCTCGAGAGGGACCTCGGTCCCCTGGACCTCGGCGGGATGGCGGACGCCGACATTCCCCGTCCGGTGCTCGACCTCCTGGCCGGCTTCCGCGCCGCCACCGTGGCCCAGCTCCTCGACCGCCTCGACCGCCTTCACCAGCTCCGGCCGTTCTCCGTCCTCGCCGTCTCCGGAGGGGTCGCCGCCAACCGCCTCCTCCGCCGCGAGCTTCCCCTCTGGGCGGAGCGCAACGGCGTCGACCTCCGCCTCGTCCCCCTCGTCTACTCCGGAGACAACGCCGCCATGATCGCCCACGCCGCCCTCCTCCGGCAGCGGAGGGGACAGGCGGACGATCCGTTCGCGGCGGAGGCGGAGAGCCGGATTCCCCTCACCCCCTAGCCCCCTCTCCCACCCCCTCCCAACCTTCCGGGAGAGGGGGAACCCGGCAGAGAGACACTGCAGCCTTTCCTCTTCTGTGTTGTCCTTCTCCCCCTCTCCCGGTTGGGGGAAGGGGGTGGGAGAGGGGGCCGGGGGGTGAGGGGCCGTCGGCATCGCCACCGATCTGCCGAATATTCTTCTTCCAATCTCCTGTTTCGCCGAAACTTCGCCTTGACTCCGCCGTATGCAGGCGTATGATTCTTCTTGAAGGGAGATCGGCCGCATGATCGACGAAACCGACCGCCAGATTCTGAACATCCTTCAGCAAAACGCCCGGACGACCAACGCCGACATCGCCCGGCAGATCGGCATGGCCCCTTCCGCCGTGCTCGAGCGCATCCGCAAGCTGGAGCTGAAAGGGGTGATCCAGGGGTACGAGACCCGGATCAACCCCGAGGCGCTGGGGCTCAACCTGCTGGCCTTCGTCTCCGTCAAGACGGAGGAGAAGCTGGGGGAGGAGAGAGCGAGAGAGCTGCTGTCGAAGCTCCCGGAAGTGCAGGAGGTGCACCACATCGCCGGCGAGGACTGCTACCTGCTGAAGGTGCGCGTGCCGGACGCCCGGTCGCTCGGGCGCCTGCTGCGGGAGCGCGTCGGAGCGATCGAGACCGTCCGCTCGACCCGGACCACCGTGGTGCTGGAGACGATCCGCGAGAGCGCGCTGGTTCCCGTCGACGTCCAGGCCGCCCCAGGGGAGGTCAGAGTGGAAGAGGAGGTGTACCTTGACTGACGCAAGAGGACTTCGCGCTCCCGTCCTGCAGGTGGCGCTCGCCCTGGCGGCGGTGTACGTCATCTGGGGCTCGACCTATCTCGCGATGGCGATCGCCATCGAGACCCTCCCCCCGTTCTGGATGGCCGGTGTGCGCCATGCCGTGGCCGGGGTCATCCTTTACCTCTTTGCGCGCTCGCGCGGCGCGGCGCGGCCGACCCGCATCCACTGGCGCTCCGCCGCGTTCATCGGCGGCCTTCTGCTGCTCGGCGGCAACGGCGGCGTGGTGTGGGCGGAACAGAGAGTCGATTCGGGGATCGCGGCGCTGCTGGTCTCGACCGTGCCGCTCTGGATGGTCCTCCTCGAAGCGGTCCGGCCTGGCGGCTCCCGGCCGTCCGGCAGAGTCGTCCTCGGCGTGGCCCTCGGCTTCGTCGGCCTGATCGTGCTGGTGCGGCCGACCGGCGGCGGCGGCATCGACCTGCTCGGCATGGCGGCCCTGATGATCGCCTCCCTGAGCTGGGCCTGGGGCTCGCTCCAGTCGCGCCGCGTCCAGCTCCCCGATTCGCCGCTGATGGCGACCGCCATGGAGATGCTGGCCGGCGGCGGCCTCCTGCTGCTCGCGGGCCTCGTCTCGGGCGAGGCGTCGCGGCTCGACCTCGCGTCGGTGTCGCTGCGCTCGGGCCTGGCGCTCGGCTATCTGATCGCCTTCGGTTCGCTGATCGGCTTCACCGCGTACATCTGGCTGCTGCGCGCGGCCTCGCCCGTGCTGGCCGCGACCTACGCCTACGTTAATCCGATCGTGGCCGTCTTCCTCGGCTGGCTGATCCTCAGCGAGCCGCTGACCTCTCAGACCCTGATCGCGGCCCCGGTGATCGTCGCGGGAGTGATCCTGATCACCACCTCCCAGACCCGGCGGCGGATCGAGGAGGCGGAGACGCCGAAGGAGATCGAGGAGGAGGTGGAGATCGAAGAGGCTCCTCCTTTGCGGCGCGCTGCCGCTCGGTGAGCCCTCACCCCCTGGCCCCCTCTCCCGTCACCGGGAGAGGGGGAACGGCTGCTAGCATAGGGCCGGCTTATGAGACCCCACGACCGCATCCGCAACTTCTCGATCATCGCCCACATCGACCACGGCAAGTCGACCCTGGCGGACCGCATCCTGGAGCGGACCGACGCCCTGTCCGAGCGCGAGATGATGAACCAGGTGCTCGACGACATGGACCTCGAGCGCGAACGGGGCATCACCATCAAGGCGCGCGCCGTGCGTCTCCTCTACAAGGCCCAGGACGGCGAGACCTATCAATTCAACCTGATCGACACGCCCGGGCACGTGGACTTCGCCTACGAGGTGTCGCGCAGCCTCGCCGCCTGCGAGGGGGCGCTGCTGGTGGTCGACGCCTCGCAGGGGGTAGAGGCCCAGACCCTGGCCAACGCCTACCTGGCGGTCAACAGCAACCTGGCCATCGTGCCGGTGATCAACAAGATCGACCTTCCCGCGGCCGACCCGGACCGGGTCAAGGAGCAGATCGAGAGCGTCATCGGCATCGACGCCCACGACGCCGTGCTCGCTTCGGCCAAGGCGGGCCTCGGAGTCGAGGATGTCCTGGAACGGGTCGTCCGCGACATCCCGCCGCCCAAGGGAGACCCGGACGCGCCGCTCAAGGCCCTGCTCTTCGATTCCTGGTACGACCCCTACCGGGGGGTCGTCTGCATGGTGCGGATCGTCGACGGCACCCTGCGCAAGGGGGAAAAGATCCTGTTCATGTCCTCCGGCCGGACCTACACGGTCGACGAGCTCGGGATCTTCACTCCCAAGGCGGGCCCGGTCGGCCACCTGACCGTCGGCGAGGTCGGCTTCGTGTACGCGGGCATCAAGGACCTCATCCAGGCGAAGATCGGCGACACCGTCACCCACGCCGACCGCCGGACGGACAGCCCGTACCCCGGCTTCCAGGAGGTCAAGCCGATGGTCTTCGCCGGCCTCTATCCGGTGAGCGCCGACGACTACGAGGGCCTGCGGGACGCGGTCGACAAGCTCCGCCTCAACGACGCCTCCTTCACCTTCGAGCCGGAGAGCTCGGGCGCGCTCGGCTTCGGCTTCCGCTGCGGCTTCCTCGGGCTCCTCCACATGGAGATCATCCAGGCCCGCCTGGAGCGGGAGTTCGGCCTCGACCTCATCACCACCGCGCCGGGGGTCCGCTACCTGGCCTACACCTCCGACGGCAAGACCCACGAGGTGGACAGCCCCTCGAAGCTTCCCGACCCCGGCCGCCTGGAGTATCTCGAAGAGCCCTACATCAACTCGACCATCATCACGCGCTCCGAGTACGTGGGGGGCATCCTGACCCTGGCCGAGGAGCGCCGGGGCGAGCAGCGGAGCCTGCAGTACCTGACCATCGACCGGGTGCTGATCGAGTACGACTTCCCGCTGGGGGAGGTCATCCTCGACTTCTACGACCGCCTGAAGTCCACCTCCCGCGGCTACGCCTCCTTCGACTACCACATGAGCGGCTACCGCCGGAGCGACCTCGTGAAGCTGGACATCCTGATCAACGGCGACCCGGTCGACGCCCTGTCGCTGATCGTTCACCGCGACAGCGCCTATCAGCGGGGCAAGCTGCTGGTCGAGAAGATGAAGGACCTCATCCCCCGCCAGCTCTTCGAAGTCGTCCTCCAGGCCGCCATCGGCTCGCGCATCATCGCCCGCGAGACCATCCGCCCGATCAGCAAGAACGTCATCGCCAAATGCTACGGCGGCGACATCAGCCGCAAGAGGAAGCTGATCGAGAAACAGAAGGAAGGCAAGAAAAGGATGAAGCGGGTGGGGCGGGTGGATATCCCGCAGGAGGCGTTCCTGGCGGTGTTGCGGGTGGATTGAGAAAGCCGGAATCGCTACGCCGCCAGCAAGGGAGCCAGGTCGGCCTCCGTCATCGGAGAAAACCCCAGTTCCTCAAGCACGCTGTTGAGGGCTTCGCGCGAGACTTGGCCGGGAGCCGTAATCTCTATGCCGATGGGGCGACCACTCGAGCTGAAGTCGATGACCATCCCAGGCTCAGCTTGCCTGGTCCACGCGCTCTTCTCTCCCGATTCACGCGGAAGATACAAATACGCGGCGATCGCACGGCCATGGCGAAAGGTAACTTCGAGGTAAAATTCCTTCATCTCGTCAACTCACTGAGTAAGCGGTAATAACCAGAAGCAACCGCTCCTCTCCAGCGCATTCTGTGCTTCGGAGATCCGCTAGCGAGAGATAGATTGAGAACGGCGGACTCAGCCGTCCTCCCTGCGCTTCCTGAGCTCCTTCTGCAACCGCTCCACCTCCTCTTCGAGAGCCTGGGCCTGTTCATCCATTTCCTCGAACCCTGGCAGGACCTTGCCGGTAGCAGGATCGACGAGTCGGAGTCTCCCTCCTTTACGCCGGAGAGACAGGCCGGTGACCCGGCTGCTCAACTCTCCGGCCGGGCTTGTCTCGATGGGGCGGTACTTACCGTCGACAAGCCGGAAGCCCTGGAGAGGAGGAGTAAGGTGCTCCTTGCGAGGATCGTGTAGGAAGTACTCCTCGACGCCGAGCTGCTCGTAGAGGTCCTTCTTGTTCCTCAGATCCTCGTGCCGGGTGCTGTTCGAGGTGACCTCGATGACCAAGGAGGGAGGATGACCTTCCTCCCAGAGCTTATAGACGTCCCGGTCTCGGCTAGGCACCCCTTTGACGACGAAGACGTCAGGCGCGACGCTGAACCGTGGATCTCCCTCGACGTAGTAGACGAGCAGGTTGCCGGCCACGTACACGTCGGGGTCTCCTCCGTACCAGCGCTGCAGCGCCTGGATGAGGTAGACCATCTCGCGACGGTGAACATCGCTCTCCGCCATGGGCCGGCCGTCGGAATCGGGATATTCGATCTCGCGCTGGAGCGGAATGACGCTCATCCATGCCGTCCTTTCCCCAACGAGTTCCCAGATGAGAGCACATCGGCCCGTCGGAACGCAACCGTCGCCTTAATCATAGCAGGCGATCCAACTCGGCGGCGACTTCGGCGATGGATTTTGGCAGGGCGACCTGGACGGGGCTTCAAACAATGTTCTACGGCTTTAAACATTGTTTCGGCGTCCTGGAACATTGTTCGGGCGTTTTAAACAATGTTCCAGCGTCCTCAAACAATGTTCCAGCGCCTTCAAACAATGTTCCGGCTGCTTGAACAATGTTGGAAGCGGTTCAAGCTTTGTTTTGTGGGCTGGAACATTGTTCAAGACGGTTTTCCCCTGATACCAGCCGTTTCAGCCCAGGTATCCGGGCCAGAGGCTCTGTGTTACGCTTTTCCGCGACGAGGGATACGGGTTGACCGGGGTCCCGCGGCGTGGCTAACCTGTGTTTGGAGGTCCCGATGGCCGAGCCGGCATACCCCCTGGCGTTTCCTGGAGAGAGCGATGAACGGGTCTGGCCCGAGCAGGGGAGCTGGACGTACGAGGACTACGCGCGCCTGCCGGAGGACGGCCGGCGGTATGAGGTCATCCGGGGATTCCTCTACGTGACGCCCGCGCCAGGTCTGGAGCACCAGTTCTGCGTGACGGAGCTCGCCCGCCGGTTCGGCAATTTCGTCGCGAAGCGGCGGCTCGGCATGGTGCTGGTCGCTCCTTTTGACGTCCGGCTTCCGGACAGCATCGCCAGCCCGGTCCAGCCGGACATCCTCTTCTTCCTCAACGGGAATCTGCCCCGCCCTGGGGGCCGGGGTTTCGACGGTGTCCCGGACCTCGTCGTCGAAGTCCTGTCGCCCGGCACGCGCAGCTACGACGAGCGCGTCAAGCTCGCCGCCTACCGGGATGCCGGGGTCCCGGAGGTCTGGATGCCCGATTGGAAGCGCTGGACCGTCACGGTCTACCGCCTCGACCGGGACCGGAAGAAGTATGTCGTGCTGGAACGCGCCGGATCCGGGGAGACGGTGGGCTCGGCGGTGCTGGCCGGATTGCGGATTCCGGTGGACTCGATCTTCCTGCCCTCTCGTTAAGACACCCGCCCAGAGAGACCCCCGGGAAAATCGCCCTCCGGCGGTGAAGGTTCTGGTCTTGCCGGTCCGCTGATAAGATCTTTTCCGGTCCGGAACCGTAAGAGAAGATAGACACAGAGGAGCGATATGTCCGATCCGTTTCTTCGCGAGCAGCTTCGGAAAGGCCTTTTCGACGACCCCTGGCACGGGCCCTCCATCGCCGACCTCCTTCTGGACGTGACCGCGGAGGAGGCGGCGGCGCACCCGGTTCCCGGCGCTCACAGCATCTGGGAGCTCGTCCTCCACATGACCGCCTGGCAGGGCGAGGTCCGCCAGCGCCTCCTCGGCAAGGAGCCGGGCCTGCCGGACGTGGGCGACTGGCCCGATGTCGGCGATCCCTCGGACATCGCCTGGGAGCGGGCGCGCGAGCAACTGGCCGCGTCCATGAACGAGCTGCTGGAGAGCCTGACCACGCTCTCCCGGGAGGATCTGGAGAGGCCTGGAGGATCGATCAACGACCGGCTGGGCGTCACCCACCGGGCCATGATCAACGGCCTCGTCCAGCACGCCGCCTACCACGGCGGCCAGATCGCCCTGCTCCGCAAGGCCCTCCGGGCAGGGCGGTGAAACGGGAAGTCACCACCTGGTCTCTGGAGATGACCCGGCCGGAGGATCTCCGTCCGGCCCAGGCGGTCGTCGAGGGCCTGCGGATCGAGCGGGCGCGCATCCCCTGTCCTGAGCTCAACCGGTTCTTCTACACCGCCGTCGGCGGCGACTGGTTCTGGATCGACCGGCTGAGCTGGACCCATGACCAGTGGCTCGCCTACCTGGACCGGCCGGAGCTGGAGACCTGGATGGCCTCCGTCGCCGGCACGCCCGCGGGGTACTTCGAGCTGGAGAAGCAGCCGGAAGGCAACGTCGAGCTGGTCTATTTCGGGCTGCTCCCCCAGTTCATCGGCCGGGGGCTCGGCGGTTTCCTGCTGACGTCGGCGATCGAGCGGGCCTGGGAGATGGGCGCCTCGCGCGTCTGGGTGCACACCTGCTCCCTCGACGGCCCGGCCGCCCTGCCCGCTTACCAGGCGCGGGGGTTCCGGATCTACAAGGAAGAGACCGCCGAGAAGGACTTCCCCGAGGAGACGCCCGGGCCCTGGCCCGGAGCCGGCCGGCTCCGGGCCTGAAGGCCGTCCTCAGAAACGATCCGTCGTTCTGTCCTCCCGACGACGTCCGCGCCCCCGCGACCGTCCCCGGAAGAGCATCGTGCCCAACGCGGCCGCCGCTCCGGCGGCCAGCAGGAGGCGCATGGGGTCGCGGGCCGGCGGCGGCACGGAGACGACGCCATGCTCGTCTGTCAGGGCAGGCTGGCGCACGTAGCGTCCGCGGGGAGGCACGGCTACACGATCGAAGTCCCGCGCCAGGGCCGCAAGCTGCCGGAGCATCTCCTGGCCGGTCATCGGGATGCCGTGCCCGGTGGCGGCGATGTTCGGCTGCAGCGCGGCCAGCTCCTGGACGGACTGTTTCGCCGCGACCCAGTCCGTGGTGAAGTAGGCCGGCGGCCTCCAGACCTCCTGCTTCCGGGTCATCACGGCGTAGACGGACTCCTGGCGGGTGGTCACGAAGGCGTCGCCGGCGATCAGGAGGCGGTCCTCCTCCCGGAACAGCGAGACGTGTCCGGCCGTGTGTCCCGGAGTGTGGATCCACAGCCAGCCGGGCATTCCGGGCACGCTGCCGTCGGCCGGCAGCGGCCGGACCCGCGGCCCCAGGTTGATGCCGTGCCGCGGGAACGTCCGCGATCCCAGGACCGCGATCGCGCCGCCGCCCACGGTGGGGTCCGGCGGCGGATAGTCGGACCGGCCGGTCAGATAGGGCATCTCCAGCGAATGGGCATAGACCGGGACGTCCCAGCGCTCGGCGAGCCGGCGCAGCGAGCCGACGTGATCGAAATGGCCGTGCGTCAGGACGATCGCCGACGGCCGGGACCCGGGGCCGAAGCGCTCCTCGGCCGCCCGGAGGATCGCCGGCTCGGAGGTCGCCAGCCCGGCGTCGACCAGCACCCAGGACCGGTCTCCGGCGAGAGGCTCGCCGACCAGGTAGACGTTGACGATGGAGAGCTGCACGCAGGCGACGTCGGGCGCGAGCGTGAGCGGCTGACCGATGCGGGTGTCTGTCCTCTGGGGCGCTGTGTTTTCCATGCTGTCCTCCTCAATACCCGAGAAACTCCATGTCTCCCGACCCAAGGTTGCGAGGGCTGCAACGGCCGTGCCCCTTTTAGAAGGTGTCTCGAAAGTGCGCGCCGCACCGCTGAGCCCTCACCCCCTGGCCCCCTCTCCCGTCACCGGGAGAGGGGGAAAACTCAGAAGAGAGAAGGATTTGGGCGGGGGCGCCCCTCTCCCGGTGACGGGAGAGGGGACGGGGGTGAGGGCACGCAACGGCGACTGTACGAGGACTTCTGAGACACCCTCTTAGAGACTTCCGGAAGCCGATCGGCGGGATGGAAGCCGCTAGCCCATGATGCGGCCGTAGAGGTCCCTCAGGACTCCGTAGCACTCGCAGCTCGCCGCTTCCAGCCCCTCGCGGTCGAGGATGCGGACGATGCCCCGGCGGTATTGGATGAGGCCGGCGGCCTGCAGGGTCCCGGCGATGACGGTGACCGTCTGGCGCCGCACCCCCAGCATCTCGGCGAGGAACTCGTGGGTGAGCGAGAACTCGTCGGTGCCCGCGCGGTCGTGGGTCATCAGCAGCCAGCGGCAGATCCGTTCCTCGGTCGGGTGCAGGATGTTGCACCCGATCGTCTGGTTCGCGTACCGGAGGTTGTAAGCCACGTACCGCCGGACCAGCCGGTCCAGGGAACCGCCCGGCGTCATGGCCTCGAGGAAGTTGCGGAGCGGCACCCGCAAGGCCTTGCCGGGGACCTGGGACGTCGCTGTCGCCGGGCTGGAGTCGGAGGCCAGGATGGCCTGGACGCCGACCATGCCCTCGTTGCCGACGGTCGCCGCCTCGGCCACTTTCCCGTCCTCCATCCGGATCACCAGCGAGCACATCCCGCTCGTCGGGAAGTAGACATGCGAGGCGGGACTGTCCTGGCGATGGATCTCGTACCCGTGAGGCAGGGAGATGGCTTCCAGCGAGGGCAGCAACCGGTCGGCTTCCGCCCTGGGTAGTTGGTCGAGTAGGTAGTTTCCTGTCGAGCTCATGGCGTCACCGGATACAACCAACTTCTGATGGACCCTCGGGAGCAAGTCGTGTGCCAGAACGTTGCTTTTCTGTCACGTACCGGACAGACAGCTCTCTGGCTTTCCTGCGATCCTGTCGCAGCTTCTCAATCGGAGCTGTGAAGGGGTAGCGCGGATTGACTTTCTCCAAGTCCGAGCCGATCAAGGCGTGCTCGATCTGCGGCAACGTGCCCTCTGCGACCGTGCAGGTGGGCGGGAGCATTCCCTTGGGATGGCTGGAATGCCGCCCCTGCGGCAAGAAGACCCGGGACGGTCAGACGTTCGAGCAGGCACGGTGGGAGTGGAACCGGGAGCTGGCCTGACTAGAGGACGCCCCCGAGCGGAGATCCTGTCCCGCCCCGAGCAGGGTCGATAGGGTCGATCGTCAGCTCCCCCGGGCTCGAATCGTCGGACGACGCCCGGACGCGGGCGATCGCTTCCTTGAGCTTGGACGGGTAGACCGGCTTGACCAGGTGCTCCAGGAATCCCGCCTCCCGGCTCAGTTGGATGTCCTCAGCCGTCCCGAAGCCGCTGACGGCGATCCCCTTCATGCCGTAGAGCTCGCGGACCCGGCGCATCAGGTCCAGGCCGCTGCCGTCGGGAAGCCCGAGGTCGCTGACGAGCAGGTCGAAGGGCCGGCTCGCGGCCAGCCGGAGGGCCGATGCCATGCTGGCGGCCCTCGCCACCTCGTGACGCGAGAGCTCCAGGAGCTCGGCCATCACGTGGAGAGTGTCCTCGTGGTCCTCGACCAGCAGGATGCGCAACGGACGGCGCAGGGGGCCGTCCGGCCTCGTGTCCAGGATCGCCTCGACCTTGGCGGACTGCGGGAGGACGACGGAGAATTCGAGAGTGAAGGTCGCTCCCTTGCCGGGGCCGGCGCTGGAGGCGGTGAGCGTCCCCTGGTGGAGCTCCACCAAGTGCTTGCAGAGGGCCAGTCCCATCCCGAGGCCGCCGAACCGGCGGGCCAGAGCCCTCCGGCCCTGCTCATAGGCGTCGAAGAGGCGGGGCAGGACGTCCGGCTCGATCCCGATTCCGGAGTCCGCCACCTCGATCGCGAGGCGCCCCGGACCCGGGTTCCAGGTCCGCACCTCGACAGTGCCCCCGTCGGGAGTGAACTTCACCGCGTTCTGGACCAGGTTCCAGAGCACCTGCTGGAGCCGCACCGGGTCGGCCCAGACGTGGCGCTCCAGCGCCTCGTCCCGCAGCGAGCAGCGGATCTTTTTCCGGTGAGCCTGGCTGGCGCAGTAGACCTCGACCGCATGACGGACGAGGGCGTGCACGTCCACGGCCTCGAAGTGGAGCTCCACCTTCCCATGGGCGATGCGCGTGAGGTCCAGAAGGTCCTCGATCAGCTTCACCTGCAGCTCCGCGTTGCGCCGGATCCTCTCGACCTCCTCCCGGAGCGTCTCGGGCAGTGACGGGTCCTGTCCGAGACGGATGGCGGTCATCAGGACGGGAGTGATCGGGGTCCGCAGCTCGTGGCTGAGGACGGCCAGGAACTGGTCCTTGGCACGGTTGGCGGCTTCCGCGTGGGTATAGAGCCGGGCGTTGTCGATGGCCAGAGCCGCCCGGTAGGCCAGCTCCTGGCCCAGCACCAGGTCGTACTCCTCGTACCGCCGGTCGGATTCGACCGCCATGGCGAGGAAGATCACGCCCAGCGCGTGGCCTCGCGCCGAGAGAGGAAGGACCAGCAGGGACCGGGGACCGAGACGATCAAAGATCGCGAGAAGCTCCGGATCGTCGGACACGGCCTGACCCATTGCGGGTGGGACCTCGTGCACGAGCAGCGGCTCCCCCGTATGGACGACCTGAGCCACAGCGCTCTGAAGGTGATCCGGAACGACCTGGTAGCGTTCGCTCACCCGGTGGAGGAGGGATTCTTTTTCGGGATCCACGTGGGCGGAAGCGATGATGGAGAGCTCCCGCCCCTCTTCGAGCTCGAAGATCAGGCAGTAGTCGGCGAAGCGGGGGATGGCCAGGCGAGCCAGTGTCGCGAGAGTCGTCTCGTAGTCGAGAGACTCGGAAAGCTTCCGTCCCGCCTCCGCCAACAACGCCAGTCGCGAACGGTCGTCCAAATAGAGCTCCTACAAAGAGAAACCGGAGCACGTCAGAGGAAAGGAACCCGGGAGGCGCCCCATAGGCAGCCAGACATATCCTACTACCATTTACCGGGGCTTTGGGCGGGTACGGCAATGGGTGCCACCAGGGTATACTGGGTTGACTGGCAGGAGGCTGGAGTCGTAATGAACCCCAACAGAGCCTACGAAGAGGTCATTGACTTTATCGCGGCTGGCAGCAGCCCGAGCAAGGTGGTGGCTTTTCGTCCGTCCGAGGCGGTGAAGTCACGCGTCGCGGATCTGCTGGTCCGCGAGAAGACGGGTTCTCTGACGCCGGACGAAACCTCAGAGTTGGAGCACTATCTCCAGCTAGAGCACATCATGCGACTCGCGAAAGCGCGAGCCAAGAAGTACCTCTCCCCCCAATAGCCCAGTGAGCACCGGCCATATCAGTGCCGCGTTGCGGCGGCTTGTCGCAGCTCGGGCCGAGAACCTCTGTGAGTATTGCCTCATCCACGAAGAAGACACCTTCTTCGGTTGTGAGGTGGACCACATCATCAGCCTGAAGCACGGCGGCCCTACCCAGGAAGACAACCTGGCGTTTGCGTGCCTTGTTTGCAACCGCAACAAAGGGAGTGACATCGCTTCTCTCATACCAGGGACTGAGGACTTGATCCGGCTCTTCAATCCACGGGCAGATTCTTGGGGTGAACACTTCTACCTCGACAGCGCTGACATGACGATCGTGCCTCTGACGGCGATTGGGGAGGCTACCGTGCGGATTCTTGGGCTCAATGAGAGCGGACATCTTCTGGAGCGGCATGCTCTCCAGGCAGTCGGCAGATATCCCACAGCGGCAGCAGGAAGGCATATGAGCCGGAGCCTCTGACGAGCCGCCTCGCTTCCTCCGCAACCTCCCCCGCCCGCTGCGCGTACAATCCTCTCAAGACCAACCCGGATCGAAGGGAGCGTACGTTTGACGATGTGCTTCAGGTCCTCATTCCCGCCCGCGGCTTTTCTTGCGGCGATCCTCCTCGTCTCTCTCCCTCTCGCGGGTGCGCCGGCTCCGGAGCCCGAGCGGCTCCGCCAGGAGCTCCTGGAGCTGCTGAACGCCGAGCGTCAGCGGCAGGGGCTCGGGCCTCTGGCGCTCGATCCGAGGCTGTCGGCGGCGGCGCAGGCGCATGCCGACGACATGATGGCGAAGCGGTATTACGACCTCCGGTCTCCCGACGGGCGGGAGATCGAGCAGTGGGTGGAGGAGGCGGGCTACCAGTATCAGCTCGTCACCGAGAAGCTGGTCAACAAGACGGATACTCCCCAGCGGGTGGTGGAGATCTGGCGGCAGAACGCGCAGTCGCACCGGAACAGCGTCTTCAGCCCCGAGGTCGAGCACCTGGGGATCGGGCTCGGGACCTACAACGAGGTGCCGCTCTACACCTTCGTCCTGGCCCGTTCCAGGGACAGCTACCTCGCGGAGTACACGAAGCGGCTGTTCCAGGAGCAGACGGAGCGGCTGCGCGACCTCGACAGTCTGCGCAAGGAGATGCTGGAGCGGATCAACGAGGCCCGGGCCGAGGTGGGATTGCCGGCGCTCGAGGGGAACGCGGCGCTGGACCGCGCGGCCCAGGCGCACGCCGACGCGGTCTACCGGGTGCTGAAGCGGGGCGGACGGCTCATGGACGCCGGGCCTCTCGGCGCGCGGGTCGCACAGCAGGGATACCGGTCGCGCGGCGGGATCGGCGAGAGCATCGTGCAGGGAGCTCTCACGCCGGAACAGACTCTGGCCTCTATCCTGGAGGAGCACAAGAAGAAACCCTCCCTGCTGCTGACCCGGGGGAAGCGCACGGGTAAAAACTTCTCGGAGCTGGGGCTCGGCGTCGCCTTCGAGCGGGAAGGCGACGATTTCCGCGTGGTCTGGGTGCAGTGCCTGGCCCGGCCGGCGAGCGTGGACGACGACGAGAACCAGGGCCGTCCGTCGGACCTCCGCGCGGAGTGGATCTCGCAGAGGGCGCTCCGCGTCCGCTCGATCGAGCCGGCGGACGAGGATTTCTCCGATCTCCAGCCGCTCAAGAAGGTCTTCGGCGACACCCGGGTCGTCATGCTCGGCGAGGCCGGCCATGGTGACGGAGCGGCGTTCCTGGCCAAGACCCGGCTGATCAAGTTCCTGCACCAGGAGATGGGCTTCGACGTGCTCGCGTTCGAAAGCGGCCTCTACGAGTGCCGCAAGGCCTGGGACCTCCTGCGCGGCGGCGAGGACGCCACCACGGCGCTCCGCCGGGCGGTCTTCGGCGTCTGGTCGCGGAGCGAGCAGGTGCAGCCGCTCATGGACTACATCGGCCGGCAGGCCCGCGGCGCGAAGCCCTTGGAGGTGGCCGGGTTCGACGACCAGCTCACCGGCAGCGCGTCCGAGGAGTTCCTGCTTGCCGACCTGGAGGCTTTCCTGCGGAGGATCGAGGCGCCGGTCCTCGGCCGCGGCGACTGGCCGCGCTTCCAGGAGTCTGTAAAGCTGTTGTTCCCTCTGGACACCAAGCCTCCGGACCAGACGACGCAGAAACTGTTCTTCCGCGTGCTCGGCGAGATCGAAACGGAAATTCCGGCGGCGCCGGAGGCGGCGTTCTGGCGGCGGGTCCTGAGCAACCTTCGCGGCTTCGCGGAGATGACTTGGCGGCTGGACCCCCTGGGCAAGACCCGGGAAGGGCACAGCCTGCGCGACGGGCAGATGGCCGACAACGTCCTCTGGCTCGCCCGCGAGGCCTATCCCAGGCGCAAGATCATCGTCTGGGCCGCCACGCGCCACATCGCGCGCAACCCGGAGCGCGTCGAGGATCTGTCGACTCCGCCGACCTGTCCCTACGACGGGTACGCGTTCATGGGGAGCAAGATCCGCAAAGAGCTGGGAGAGCAGGTCTATGCCCTGGGGTTCGCTTCGTACGAAGGGGCGACCTCGATGCCCAGGCTGCGCGACATCGGCCAAGCTCCCTACGGCAGCCTGGAGTGGCTGTTCCGCGAGTCCGGCGTGGACCTGGCGGTCCTCGACCTCCGCAATCCGCCGGCCTATGGCGGCTGGACGCGCCAGAAGCTCGTCAGCCGTCTCTTCGGTCACACCGAGATGCGCGCCGACTGGTCCCAGATCCTCGACGGCGTCTTCTTCATCCGTCTCATGACGCCCAGCGTGCGGGTCTCCGCGCCGGAAGCGTCTCCGTGAGAGAGATCGCGATCCTCCTTCTCCTCCTGGCGACGTCCGTTCGCTCGCCGGGCGACGTCTGGGTGGACCCGGCGGCCGGGATGAGGTTCCGGTACATCCCGGCGGGGAGCTTCCTCATGGGGAGCCCGGAGTCGGACCGGGCGAGGACGGCCGACGAGGCGCGCCACCAGGTCACCCTGACCCGGCCGTTCTGGATCGGCGAAACGGAGGTGACACAGGGGCAGTGGCGCGCGATCCTGGGCAGCCGGCCTGCGTACTTCCGGAGCTGCGGCGACGACTGTCCGGTCGAGATGGTGAGCTGGTACGAAGCCGCGGCGTTCGCCAACGCGTTGTCGGCCCGGGCGGGGCTCGAAGCCTGCTACGAGCTGGCCGGATGCCGGGGCGCGCTCGGCGGCGGCTGCGCGGGCGAGGTGCAGAAGTGCGACGGCGACTACGTCTGCGAAACCGCCCGGCTCAAGACCGGCTGCGCGGGCTACCGCCTGCCGAGCGAGGCGGAGTGGGAGCGCGCGGCCCGGGCGGGGACCGACGCGCCACTGTACACCGGCCCGCTGACGATCGCCGGCCGCAACAACGCGCCCGAGCTCGATCCCATCGCCTGGTACGGCGGCAACAGCGGCGTGAGCTACGCCGGAGCGGTGCGCTGCTCGCAGTGGGACCAGAAGCAGGAGAGCGCCGGCTTCTGCGGTCCCCATCCCGTGCGCAAGAAGAAGCCGAACCCCTGGGGCCTGTACGACATGATCGGCAACGTCTGGGAGCTGGTGGAAGACCGGGCGGAGTGGGACGGCAGGACGGAGCGCCTCCTCACCCCCGGCACCTACCGGGATGGCGCCGTCGATCCGCTCAGCCAGAGCGGTCCGAAGCACGTCCTGCGCGGCGGGAGCTGGTACAACTTCGCCAGCGTCTGCCGGGTCACGCAACGGGGCTCCACCTACGCTCCCCGCCGCGTCCGCACCGTCGGCTTCCGCCTGGCAAGGACGGCCGGGCCCTAGATCATCCCCGCGTCTTCTCCTGTTCGATCCACCAAGCGATATGTTTTTCCAGCACCGTCATCGGCATTGATCCGCTGCCGATGACGGCTTCATGGAAGCGCCGGATGTCGAACTTTTTCCCAAGCTCCTTCTCGGCGTGGCGGCGCAGCTCCCAGATCTTGCCGGCGCCCATCTTATAGGCCAGAGCCTGACCCGGGATGTCGGCCGAATAGCGCAACGTTTCGCTGCGGATCTGGGTCTCCGATTCGAGCACGTTGCCGAGCATGTACTGGATCGCCTTCTCGCGCGGCCAGCCCATGAGGTTCATGCCGGTGTCCACCACGAGCCGGTTCGAAAGAAACATGTCCATGCCGAGCCGGCCGTAGAGATCGTAAGGGTTCTCATAGAGCCCCATCTCGATCCCCAGCTCCGAAGCGTACTCGGCCCACCCCTCGACGAAGGCGGTCTGAAAATTCATCTTGCGGAACGCGGGGAGGCCGGGGTTCTCGAACTGAAGGTTGATCTGGAAGTGATGGCCGGGCACCAGCTCGTGATAGATCAGCGCGGCGGCATTCATCAGCGGACGCTGATCGAGCTGTGAGCCGTTGAAAAGATAGTAGCCCTGAGCGTCCGCCGGTGTGGGCGCCTGGTACATGCCGAAGGTCATCGTGCTCCCCTCCAGCGCGGGATTGAGCCGCTTCACGCCGTAGGGGGCCTTCGGAGTGCGCAGGAAATAATCCTTGATGCGCGGCTCGATCCGCCGGATCGGCGCCATCAGCCGCTCGGCCACGTCTTCGGGGCTTTTGCCGAGAAAGCGGCCGTCGGTGCGGATCATCGTCTGGAAGTCCGCCTTGGAGCCCTGGAACCCGAGCTTCGCCCGGACCTCGGCCATGCGCGCGTCGATGCGCGCGACCTCGTCGAGCCCGCGCTGGTGGACCTGCTCGGGCGTGACGTCCAGGGTGGTGTGATAGCGCACCAGGGCGCGGTAGGCCGCCTCACCTCCGGGATATTGCCCAAGGCCGGTCCGCTCCGGCGCCTGCGGCCGGGCCGCGGTCAGGGCGTTGACAAGGTTTTCCAGCGCCGGGTTGATCTCCCCTTCGACGATCTTCCGGACCTCGGCCTGGAACGCCGCCACGTCGGCGCCGTCCTTCTTGGGAGCCTCCAGCCGCGCGTCCGCCAGCCAGAGGGGGCTCTCCTCGGGTTTCCCGATGTAGGACCGGAACACCGGCGCCAGCACGTCGATGAGGTCCTTTGGAGGGAGGATCCCTTTGGCGCGCCGCGTCTCGAATTTCTTGTGGAGCTGCCGGACGAAGCCCGGGTACTGCCGCACGAGGCCGAGATAGCCATCCAGGTCGGCGCGGTTGCGCAGCGGAGCCACGGCGAGCACCTCCTGGATTTCGCGGAGGGGGAGGGCGTGCACCGTCATCTCGGGGAAGTGCCAGAAGTGGTCCTGAAGCGCCACAGTCTGGCGGCACTCCCAGGCGGCGATCTCGCGCGACAGCCACTCCTCGTGGGGCAGCGACGAGGCGTCGATCCGCTCCAGCTTTTCCAGCAGCCGCCGCGCCACCTGGACCGTCTCGCGGAAGCGCTCCTCGGAGAGGTCCGGCAGCCTGGTGATCGGCAGTCCGAGCTGCAGGCGGGAGTACAGGGCGTCCTCGAGCCGGTACTGCCAGTACTCGTCGAGGACTTTCGCCAGCTCCGCGGAAGCGCTCTCCTTGGCCGCAGCCTGGGGAATGGAGGGCGCGAGGAGGAAGAGAGCCGCGAGCCCGAGGGCCGCCGCCTTCAGGGCGCCGGAAATCTTCATGAGGTCTCTCCCGAGACGAACTGGGTTTTGAGGGGACCGGACGCTCCGGCGAGGCGCGCCAGGGCGAACCGCGGCAGGGGCTCTCCATCCCCCAGGACCAGCCCCGCCGCGTGCTCGCCGAGCGCGGGGCCGAGCTTGAAGCCGTGACCCGAGCCGCCGCCGAGGAGCCAGACGTTGCCGGCTTCCGGGTGGCGGTCGACGAGGAAGTGCCCGTCCGGGCTGTTCTCGTACTGGCAGACCCGCGCCTCTACGAGCGGCGCGCCGGCGAGCGCGGGGAAGCGCAGGGCCAGGTAGGAGCGGGCTCGCGCGATCGACTCCGGGAGCGGCGTGCGGTCGCCGGACGTGGGATCGAAAGGCTCGCCCCGCGTGTCGTCCGCGACCTTGAATCCGCGGTGGTCGTTGCCCGGGATGCCGTAGAAGAACCGCTCGCCGAATTCGATCCAGATCGGTATCGTCCCCTCGCTGAACCGGGGATCGCCGATCGGAGTGCCGAAGAACAGGACGTCCTGCCGGGTGGGAAGGATGGCGTCGCCGACCGCGTCCGGGAACAGCCGGCCGAGCCAGGGACCGCAGGCGAAGACGTAGGCGTCGGCCTGGAGAGCCTGGCCGTCCGACAGCTCCAGCCGCTCCATCCGGCCGTTGCGGATCTCGCCCGGCCGCGCCGTCGCCTCCCGGTACTCGCCACCCTCGGAGACGAACGCCTCGGCCACCACCCGGCAGGCGCGCCGGGCCGCGAGCCAGCCGGCTCGTTCCTCGAAGAAGACGGTGCGGATCCCCTGAAAATTGATCTGCGGGAAGCGCGCCCGCGCCTCACCGAGGGAGATCTCGGAGACCGGGAGCCCCGCCTCCAGGAGGTGGGGGATGGAGGAGCGGGCATAGCTGTCCTCCACGCTGAACATCCAGAGGGCTCCGGTGGGGTGATAGAGCCGCCGGCCCCACCGCTTTTCGCTCTCCGCCCAGACCTCGAAGGAGCGGGCGACCCACTGTATATAGACCTGGTCTGGGCCATAGATCCCACGGATGACCCGCGACTCGCCGCCGGAGCTGGCGCGCGAGTTTCCCGGCCCCCAGGCGTCGATCAGGGTCACCCGGCACCCCCGGCGGCGCAGCCACAGGGCCGTCCAGCCGCCGAAGGCACCCGCGCCCACGACGGCGACGTGGAGAGGAGGTGCGGGAGACATTCAGGGCGGATTATAGGCGGCTGTC
>DASVEF010000025.1:0-2784 GCA_036380715.1 Thermoanaerobaculia bacterium
CGCCGGTGACCGCCGGCACGCTCTACGACCTCGCCAGCCTTACCAAAGTGGTGGCCACCACGACCATGGCGATGATCCTCGTCGACGAGGGGAAGCTCGATCTGGATCGGCCGGTGCGGGACTTCCTGCCGGGATTCCAGGGGCCGGGCAAGGAGGCGGTGACGGTGCGCCACCTGCTCACCCACTCCTCCGGGCTCGCCGCGGTGGCTCCTCTCTTCCAAGAAATCCGAGGCCGCGCGGCCTATCTCGAACGCATCCAGGCCATGGACCTCGTCTATCCGGCCGGCAGCCGCTCCACGTACAGCGACCTGGGAATCATCCTGCTGGGCGAGATCCTCGAACGGGTCGCGGGCCAGCCGCTGGAGGCGTTCGTGCGCGAAAGGGTGCTCGATCCGCTGGGGATGCGCGACACCCGGTTCCGGCCGCCGGCCAGGCTGCGGCCGCGGATCGCACCCACCGAGCACGACACCTGGCGCGGACGCCTCGTGCACGGCGAGGTCCACGACGAGAACGCTTTCGCCCTGGGCGGCGTGGCGCCCCATGCCGGGCTCTTCGGCACGGCTCCGGACCTGGCGCGATTCGCCCAGATGCTCCTGAACGGCGGCGTCCTCCACGGCCGTCGCATCGTCTCCCGCGAGACCGTGGAGCGGTTCACCCGCCGGGCCGGGATCCCCGGCTCCGACCGCGCCCTCGGCTGGGACACCAGGTCGGCTGAGGGCTCCTCCGCCGGCACGCTCTTCTCCCTACGCTCCTTCGGCCACACCGGCTTCACCGGCACCTCGATCTGGATCGATCCGGAGCGGCGGCTCTACGTGATCCTGCTGACCAACCGTGTCCATCCCACGCGGGAGAACGTCCTCATCCGCGAAGTGCGACCGGCCGTGGCGGATGCGGTGGTGAGAGCCCTCACCCCCGGCCCCTCTCCCGCGAGCGGGAGAGGGGAGCAAAGCATGTCCGCGAGCCCTCCGGTGCGGGTGGGTCTGGAGCGCATCGCCGCTGGCGAGACCAAAGCGCTGGAGGGGAAGCGGCTGGGCCTGATCGTCCATGGAGCGTCGGTGACGGCGGAAGGACGCCATGCCGTCGAGGTGCTGCGCGAGCGCCGGCTGAACGTGGTATGGCTCTTCTCTCCCGAGCACGGCCTCCGCGGCCAGGCCGCCGCGGGCGAGGGCGTTGAGAGCAACCGGGACGAGGTCAGCGGTCTGCCCGTCGTGAGCCTCTACGGCGAGCGCCGTAAGCCGCGCCCCGAGGACCTGGAGGAGCTGGACGCCCTGGTCTTCGACCTCCAGGACGCCGGGGTCCGCTTCTACACCTACGTCAGCACCCTGATCCTCGCTCTGGAGTCGGCCGCGGAAGCCGGGCTCGACTTCGTGGTGCTCGACCGCCCCAACCCGCTGGGAGGAGAGCGGATCGAGGGCCCGGTGAGCGCGCCCCGCGACGTCGTCCCGGCGAGCTTCCTCAACCTCGCGCCGGGCCCGCTCGTGCATGGGATGACGCTCGGCGAGATGGCCCGCTACGTCAACGCGCGCCTCGAACGGCCGGCGCGCCTCACCGTCGTTCCGCTGGAAGGCTGGAAGCGGCGCATGACGTGGGCCGGCACCGGCCGGCCCTGGAACCCGCCGTCGCCCAACCTGCGCAGCGCCGAGGCCGCCCTGGCCTATCCCGGCACGGCGCTCCTGGAAGCCACCAATCTCTCGGAGGGCCGGGGAACGGAGTCGCCCTTCCTGCTCCTCGGATCTCCCTGGCTCGACCCCTCCGGCGTCGTAGTCTCGGTGCCGGGCTTCCACCTGGAGCCGGCCCGCTTCACCCCCCGGGCCTCGCCCGCTGTGCTCCATCCCAAGTATCCGGACCAGGAATGCCGCGGCTTCCGGCTGAAAGTGATCGATCCGGCAATGGCGCAACCCTACCGGCTCGGGATCACCCTCCTGGTGGCCTTCTCCCGCCAGCCCGGCTTCGAGTGGCGCGACGGCGGCGGCGCCCTCACCCGCCTCGTCGGCACCCCGCGGCTCGTCGAGGACCTGAAGGCCGGAAAGACGGTGGAGGAGATCCTCGCCGCCGACACCGCCGATCACGCCGCCTGGCGCCGGGACCGGCGGCCGGCGCTGCTCTATCCGTAGGGTGTTCCACCCGGTTAACTTTGACCCCAAAGCGCCCTTCGGCCCGCTAGAGATCCTCCCCACTGTAGAGACGCCCCGTGGGGCGTCTCCTGCGACGCCCTTCATTTTCAGGAACCCGCGTGATGCCGCGGGCACCTCCGGAGGAGGAGACGCCCCACGGGGCGTCTCTACAGTGGGGGATGCGGCAGATCGCTCGGCCAGACGAAGCTGGCCGCGAGGCCCGCGGCGACGGTCAGCAGCGATCCCGCCAGGGCGTACCAGGGCCAGGCGAGCGAGGTTCCGAAAAAGATCCACGTCATGCCCGCGAAGCCCGCGACGAGGCCGGCGAGCGCGGCGCGCTGGCCCACCCGGCGGGTGAATATGCCGAGGAAGAAGACCCCGAGCACGATGCCGGTGGTGAAGGCGGCGATCCCCAGAATGCTGCTCACGATCGACGACGTCACCCACTGGCCGGCGATCCCCACCGCGATCTGCACCGCTCCGAAGAGCGCGGTGAGGACGCGGGTCAGCCGCAACTGCCGCTCCGGCGAGACCTCTCTCCGTGCCCAGGGGAGATAGAGGTCGTTGACGGCCACGGTGGCGCACGAGTTGAGGGAGCTCGTCATGGCCGCGGCGAAGATGGCGCCCAGGAGCAGCCCGATCAGGCCGACCGGCAACTCGTCCAGGATGA
>DASVEF010000026.1:0-42857 GCA_036380715.1 Thermoanaerobaculia bacterium
CCGCCCCGGCGCACGTCCCCGTGGACCTCCCCGGCGCCCCGGCCGCGGTGGTCGCGGCGGACGTCGACGGCGACGGCCGGCGGGATCTCACCGTGGTCGTGGCCTACACGCGCTGGGACCAGATCACGATCGAGGAGACGGCGAAGATGGACGACGTCGAGGGGCTGGTGGAGGTGATGACGATCATCCCCTCCCTGGTGGACCGCCGCGAGGTCCGGGTCTACCGCGGCCGTCCCGAAGGCGGGTTCGAGCCCGCGGGGATCGGCCTGCCGATCGACACGTCCATCCTCTCGGTCGAGGCCGGACCGCCGGGGCTGCCGGTCGTGGCCCTCACCGATCAGGGGCTCTCGGCGCTGCGCCTGCGGTCCGGAAGCCTGTCCTGGGAGCCGGTGCTCCAGGAGAGGCCGGTCCTCGCGGGCACGGGCACGTTCGTGCCCAACCTCGGCATGGTCCGCGACCTCGACGGCGACGGCCGGTCCGACCTCCTCTTCCCCACTTCCGACGGCGCCTCGGTCTATCTGAGCGGCCCCGAGGGGCTGCGGCCGGCGCCCGCCTCGCGGGTGAGCTTCCCGGACGACGACCTCCAGCCGCCCGATTCCAGCCCGCTCGTGCGGCACTACCCTCTGCCCGAAATACGCGACGTGGACGGCGACCGCCTGCCGGACCTCCTGTTCCGGCACACTGTCCGCGGCTGGCGGGACTTCCGGGTGATGCGGAACCTCGGCGGCGGGCGGTTCTCCGCGGCCGTCGCTCCTCTCGGGGAGTACCGCAAGCCAGCGGCCGACGAGCCGTCGCGCCCGTCGCCCGTCTTCTTCGGCGACCTCGACGGCGACGGCCGGGCGGAGTACGTGACGGACCAGGAGATCGAGGCGGAGAAGGAGTCCTTCCGGGAGGAGATGAAGACGGCCAAGCGGCGGCCGGTCCTCTACCGCCTCCACCGCGCGCGGCCCGACCTCTCGATGGAGCCGCAGCCGTACCAGCAGCTCAGGGCCGAGGGCTATGCCTTCCATCATGGGGATGGGGGGAACGGAGGGGACGGGGATGGCGATCCCGATTTCCGCTTCCCCGGCGGCTTCCAGGACCTCAACGGCGACGGGCTCCTGGACCTGGTGGCGATGACGCTCGACTTCTCGATGTTCCAGGTCGTGAAGGTCATGACCGTGCAGCGCCTGTCGCTCGGCCTCGACTTCCACGTCTGGTGCCAGGCCACCGGCGGGTTCAAGCGCGTGGAGGGGCTCGACCTCTCCGGCAAGTTCAATCTGAACCTGCGGAACCTGAGGCTGGGAGAGCTGTCGCAGTTCGCCGGCGACTTCGACGGCGACGGCCGGCCGGACTTCCTGCAGATCGGCCGCGGACGGACGGTCACCATCCACCGCGGCCGTCCCGACTGCTCCTACCCCGCTCGGCCGGATCTCTCCATCCGGCTGGAAGAGGAGCCGCGCGACCTCGGCCTGGTGCAGGTGCGCGACCTCGACGGCGACCGCCGGGCGGACCTGCTCGTGGTCCAGCCACGCAAGCCGAAACGGAACGAGGACCGCGCGCAGACGCTGCCGGTGCGGCTGGATCTCTATCTGAGCGGAGGTGCGAAGTGACCCTCACCCCCCCGGCCCCCCTCTCCCACCCGCACTCACACCCACCCGGGAGAGGGGGGAGGCAGATCTTCGCTTCGCTGAGGAGGGTCTGTTGGAGAGCTTTTCCCCCTCTCCCGGGCGGCGGGAGTGCGGATGGGAGAGGGGGCCAGGGGGTGAGGGTCCCACCACGGCGAGGCCTCCTCGGAAGGCTCCTATCGCTGCTGCTGCTCCTAGCCCTCCCTGCCCTCGCCGAAGAGCCGGCCAAGCCGCCGGCGCCTCCGCCGGCCGTCGGGGTCACGGTGGTCCCCGCCGCTGGAGCCCGGCGCGTCGACGCCGTGGTCCCCGGCCGCCTGCTCGCGGCGGCCCTCCCTCTGGGCGCCGACGGCCGGCGCCGGATCGTGCTCCTGGTGGGGCCGGATCTACCGGCCGGAGCGCCGGCCGGGACCCCGGAAGGCGCCGAGCCTCCCGAGGGTCCGCGCCGGCTCTTCCTTCTGGACACCGCGGGCCAGGGCCGGCTCCGCCCGCTGCTCGAAGGGCTTCCCAAGGAGGCGAACGAGCTGGACTCCTTCGACCTGGACGGCGACGGCAGCTCCGAGGTGCTCCTCGGCGAGCCGGGCAAGCTCTACTCCCTGGGCTCTCCGGACGCGCCGACCCCGCCGCGGCTCCTCCTCTCCGATCCCGCGTTCGATCTGCGGCGGCCGACCGTGGGAGGCGCTTTCGGGGCGGCCGAAGTGGGAAAGCTCCGCACGTGGGCTCTCGACGGCAAGGGCGGCCTGGCCCCCGGGCTGGAGTACGAGCTGCCGGTGAGGGCCGCCCGCGAGCAGACCGGGCTGCGCCTCTCCAGCCCGGCGGTGCGCGTCCTCCCCCATGCCGCCGGCTCGCCGCCAGTCTACGCCGCCGGCCCGGAGCCCCGCGGCAAGGTCCGCCTGAGCACCCTTCTGCTCGACCGTGGCGAGGACGGCGAGGCCCGCAAAGTCGAGGTCTGGTCGCAGCTCCCCGCTCCCGAGGAGGTCGCCACGCACGAGTACGTCCTGCTCGACGGCGTCCCGGCGCTGATCGTCACCACCACCAGCGCGGAGAAGATGAGCGTGTTCGAGAAGAAAAAGCTCCGGATCTTTCCGCTGAAGAGAGCGGCCGACCGCAGCCGCTCCGGCCAGCCGCCGGCGCTCGCGGTGCAGACCGTGAGCTACCGCTGGCACTCGGTCGTCCCCTACGTCCTCGACGCCGACCGCGACGGCCACGACGATCTGATCGTGGTCCAGCCCGACGGCCTGGCCGGCCGGGAGCTGGTGGTCGAGACCTGGTTCGGGCAGGGCGGCGGCCGATTCCAGACCCCCAGCCGGAAGCAGAAGTACGAGATGGAGACCCGGACCTGGGCCTACGGCCGCGACCTGACCGGCGACGGCGTCCCCGACCTCGCGGCGGTCCAGGGCGACCGCCTCCTCGTCTTCGCCGGCACGCGCACCCCCCGCCAGACCCTCCTGGAGAGAGAGCCGCGCCAGACCGTCGAGCTCGGGCCCGGGCAGGAGAGAGTCCTCATCTCGGTCGGCATCGGCCTGGAGACCGGCAGCCTGGACGTCCGCCGCTCGGCCGCCTCCCTGGCCTCCCCCCGCGTGATCGATCTGGACGCCGACCGCCGAGCCGAAACCCTCTTCTTCACCGCGAGCGATGGTGGAAGGGGGAGAGTGGCGGTGGTGCGGCTCAACTGAGCTATCCTCCTTTCACCTTGTGAAAGGAGGAATCATGGCGCGCTCCGCCTGGCTGGCCGGGCTCGGTCTGTCGCTGCTTCTCACCTCGGCCTGCGCGAGCCCGCGGGCTCCCCGGGTCAACCTCCCTCCCGACGACCTGTGGAAGCTGTATCGAGAGGCCGTCGAGGCCGCCAAGCACCCCGAGCCGTCCCGGATCTCGACCGCGCTGGTGCCGATCCTCCGCTACACGCCCAGGCTGCGCTGGGACGCCGAAGGCCGGGTCCTCATGTCCACCTGGACCAAAGGGCAGTACTACAAGGATTCCGTGGGCAAGCCCTACACCTTCTCGCACGGCCCGGTCTGGCTGACCGCCGTCCCCTTCGTCCAGGACTTCTGCCGCTCCCTTCGCCTTCCTCCGGACCGGCTCTCCCTGCGTCTGGAGCAGCTCCTCGGCCTGCCGCCGGACGCCGGCTACGACGCCTTCGTCCAGCTCTGGATCGATCCTGAGGACTTCTTCCGCCCCTGCGCCGATCCCGAGGTCACGGACCGCGAGTGCACTCTGAACTTGACGGTGGACAGATCTCCCCAGGACGGCTGCCCCTGGGCAGGCTCCTTCCAGGGCCAGGTCTCCTCCACCTGGGTCACGGCCACCCAGACCCACCTCGAATGGATGTGCACGAACTGGACAGGCTCCTACCAGCCGGAGAAGGGGCCGCCCTATCCCTGGACCGGCCTCGGCTACACCTGGGACTGGGGGCAGCCCAACCCCGTCGGCCAGAGCGAATTCGTGGCGCCCCAGGGGGCCACGGTGGTGATCGAGTCTGTGACGCCGACGGCGGAGTACTGCCGGCGGTGAGCCCTCACCCCCTGGCCCCCTCTCCCAGAGGGAGAGGGGGAAATCCAGGAATGGAGCTTGGGTGGGGGGCTCAGTTCACCGGGAAGCTGGCGCCACCCGTGGGCAGCTTGATGGCGTAGACGCCGCGGCCGTAGGTGAAGGCCATGAGCGTCGTGCCGAGGAACGGGCTGGAGGCCGGGCCGCGGTCGATCGTCAGGTAGAAGATGATCGTGTTCGGCAGGCCCCACTGGTAGCGCGTCCACACCGGCACGGCCGCGTCGATGTCGTCCGTGTAGTAGAAGCCGAAGTAGGTGCCGACGAAGACCTGCTTGCGGTTGTGCGGGTTGACCGCCACCGCCGCGGCCGGCACGTCGGGCAGATTGCCCGTCTTGTTGCTGCGGGTCCAGGCCGAGCCGTTCCAGGTGAGCTGGAACAGGTGGCCCGGCGTCGTCGGCGTGTTCGTGTTGAAGCCGCCGACCGCGGCGTAGATCGTCCGGTGGTTGGTCGGATCGAAGGCCACGCCCAGGATGGCCCGGTTCGGCAGCACGGCGTTCGTCGAGTCGGCGTCGCGCCAGACCGCCGAGCGGGTGTTCGGCGAGCAACTGAAGGACGACGTGTTGGCCGCCGCCTGCGTGCAGCCCGTGCCGGTGTAGAGGGTCTCCGACCACCAGAGCTTGCCGTCGCTGGTGCCGGCCACCGCGGCCTTGGGCTCGCTCGGGGCGAGGTTGATCGAGATGATCGAGTCGGCCGAGCCGCCGCGCGTGAGCAGGCCGGAGACCCGCTTCCAGGTCGGCTTCTGGGTGCCGAAGGCGCCCGCGACGTGGACGTAGTCCTCGCCGAAGATCATGTTGCGGCAGACGCTGCTGTTGCAGTGCAGGGTGTCGAGCAGGTACGGCGCGCTCCAGTCGGCGGACCCGCTCGTGGTCGGGCCGCAGCTCGAGGCGAACGGACCGTCCGCGCCGCTGTTGCGCGAGCAGTACAGGGAGCCGTAGGTGTACTCCGTGAACCACCAGCCGGCGGTCTCGGTGCCCGCGAGCGGATCGAAGGCCGAGAAGAAGCCGTCGCCGCCCACCGAGCGGCCGGTCGCCGTCAGGTTGGGCTTGGAGCTGTCCCACGACGCGTTGCCGTTGTCCTGCATGCCGCCGAACCACCACTGGGCGCCGCCGCCCGCGAAGTCGCGGCCGATCTGGCCGGCGTAGAACTGCGTGGTGTTGATCGTGTCGTTGAGCTGCTTCCAGGCGTTCACGTCGCCCCGGTTGTTGTTGTAGTAGACGCCGCCGTCGTTGCCGAGCAGGAACGTCGAGCCGCTCGTGCCGGGCACGAAGGCGAAGGCGTGCTGGTCCGGGTGGACCTTGCCGTACGACGGGCAGGAGGTCGTGTAGACGTTGGTCATGTTGCTCGACGTCATCGAGGTGTAGGTCGAGCTCACCGTCGACTTGAAGGCGTCGATGTGGCCGATGTAGAGAGTCTTGTCGTTGGCCGGATCGACGGCGATGAACAGGTCGTACCAGTCCTGCGCGGTGCCGCTGCTGCCGGTGCTGCAGGTCCCGTAAGTGGTGCTGCCGGCGAGCTTCGTCCAGGTCGTCGAGCCGCCGTCCGGCCGCAGGACGTAGGTCCCCTCGACCGCCTGGTCGGACGCCTTGGCCACCTGGGCGTAAAGGGTCAGACCGCCGTCCGTGCCGGTGCCCGCCGCCAGCTCGACGCGGCCGGTGAGGCTGCCGCCGTTGACGTTGTTGACGCCGTTGCCGGTCCCCGCGGGGAAGCCGGCGAACAGGGTCGTGAAATCGGCCGGCCAGACCGGGCAGCCGACGGACGGCATGGTGAAGCGGTAGACGCCGTTGTTGCCGTTGCCATTGTTCGCGATGTAGCCGACCGCGACATACGCGACCGTGCTCGCGCCGCGGGAGTCGAGATAGATGCTGCTGATCCGGTTGATGGCCGTGAAGGTCGGGTTGCTGATCGACGGGTTCGTGTAGCTGTTGCCGAAAGGGCAGATCAGCCAGGAGGCGCCGGCGTCGTGCGAGATGTAGAGGTCGTAGCGGGTGCCGGCCAGGATCCGGCTCGGATTGTTCGGGTCGACCTCGATGGACCGGATGTTCTGGTTGGGCCAGCGGTTGCCGCCCGCCGGGTGGGTCGGCGAATACGGCGTGAAGATGTCGGCGCCGAGCTGGGTCCAGGTGGCGCCGCCGTCGGTCGTCTTCATGATCCCTTCACCGAACTGGTCGTTGGCCGCCCAGTCGCCCGTGCCGACGTAAACGACATTGCTATTGGTCGGGTCGATCTCGATGGCGCCGGCCGCTTGGGTGACAAAGTCCTTGTCCTCCCACAGCGGCGTCCAGGTCACGGTCGCCGCGCCGAGGTTCGTAGTCTTCCAGACGCCGCCGGCCGCGAAGGCGGCATACGCCACGCTCGGGTTGTTGGGATCGACGGCTAGGCCGCCCGCGGCGACGCGGCCGGCGGTGATGCCGTAACGGTAGGCGTTGTTCGTCGTGCCGACCGTGTCCAGCGGCTTGGGACCATAGGAGACCCAGGTGTTGGTGCCGGGAGCGATCACCGCCTCCTCGAAGAGGCTGGCGATCTCCCCATCGCTGGAAGAGCCGGAGGCCGGATCGAGCGGCGTGCCGGGCCAGGCCGCGGCGTCCTGGACCTTCCCCTTCACGTGCTTCTTCGCCTTGGTCCAGGGCGACGAAGGCAGGACGCCCGTCGGGTAGGTCAGCAGGTACCAGAAGCGGGCGGAGTGCATCTTGATGAGATCGCTCTCATCCTCGGGGCCCTCGGGGTACGGAACGGAACGGAGATAGGCCTCCTTCTGCTCCTTGTCTTTCTCCTTGTTCTTCTTCTTGACCGCGGCGAAGTCCTCATCCCCCGCGAAAGACGCCAGGGGAAGAGTCAGAAGGAGGGACGCCGCCGCGAGCGCCGTCCGATGCGGGGAACGCAGAAATGAAAACTTCATAAAGCGACAATCTCCATAGTCATCGGGCGGAGAACGCCTCCACCGGAAGGGTGAGCCCCTATGTAGGCAAGACCCGCGCCAACCTGGAGCCATGTTCGAAAATACTCTGTGCCAAAGACTTAGTCACTTGGGGGAACCGGAAATCCCTGAGCGGATCAAAAGTTGAACCGGCAGAGGCGCCGATGCTGACCCAGGAGGGTCAGAAACCGACCCGCGGCCTCACGCCCCGATCCGCCGCAGCCGCAGCAGCGGACCGTCGATCTCGTCGGGATTGCGCAGGTCGATCGTGCCGATGACCGCCCAGAGGTTGTCCCCCTGGGGATCGAGGAGGGTGTGGTTGATGTCCCAGACGCGGGGAGTTCCGGTGGGACGGACCTGGGTCCAATGATGGCGCCGGGCCTCGGGGGTGAAGACCAGCTCGCCGTACTCCGCGAAGAAGGGCTCCATCGCCTCCTCGAAGCGCTCGGCGTCCCAGAGGGTCTCGGGAACGTCGGCATCCTGGCGGATCGAGTCGACCGCGACCTCCCAGTCCTTGTTCGCGAGGGCGCGGACCAGCAGGTGCATCTCGGCGCGCACGCGGGCTCCGAAGGCCTTGGGATCGTGCACCAGCTCCTCGATCCAGAGCTGCTCGGCCGCCACCTTGCGCTCCTCCCCGCGCCGCAGCGCCAGCTCGGGGTGGATCATGCTCTCCCACTCCTCCAGCAGGCTGGTGTCCGTGTGCTCCAGGACCGTGCGGAAGAAGGCCATGGCGTCGAGCACCGCCTCATTCTGGGCCAGCTCGGGGACGTTCAGGTCGAGCGTCCGGTAGAGCTGGGAGAGATAGCGCAGCACCACCCCCTCGCTGCGCTGAAGACCGTAATGCTTCACGTAATCGGCGAAGCCGAGATAGCCCTCCCACATCTCGCGGCCGATCGACTTGGGCCGGATGTCCTCGCCGCCCACCCAGGGGTGGTGCCCCCGGAACTGATTGTAGGTGCCGTAGATGAAGTCCGAGAGCGGCTTGGGATAGCTGACCTCCTCCAGCCGCTCCATCCGCTCCTCGTACTGCACGCCGTCGGCCTTGAGCTGGGCGATCAGCTCCTGCTTCACCTTGTCCACCTGCTTGCGCAGGATGATGTCCGGGTCCTCCAGGATCGCCTCGGCGAGCGAGATCAGGTCGAAGGCGTAGTCCGGCGATCCCTGGTCGAGCAGGCCGACGGTCTCGACCAGATAGAGCGACAGGGCGTGGAAGAGGGAGAAATCCCACTGCAGGTCCTCGGCGATCACGGCCCACAGATAATCGCTCGTCAGGTCCCGCTTCATGCGGATGATCCCGGAGCGGTAGAGGGAGCGCACCAGCACCGCGGCCTGGGTGAGGAGCCGCTTCTTGGCCCCCTCCTCCTCATGGCAGAGGCGGATCAGCTCGCGCAGCGAGTCGAAGTTGCGGAGGTTGGGATCGTCCATCTCGGCGTCGTGCTGGAGCAGGCTGAGCACCATGCCGTGGGTGATGCGAAAGCGGGACTTCAGGGTCTCGGGAGGACGCTGGATCAGCTTGTCGAACGTCTCCTGATTCCACGAGACCTCCCCCTTGACCGGGCCGCGGACCACCTGCTTGCTCTTCTTGCCGCCACTCGCCTCGTTCCTCCGCTTCTCGATGATGTGCTCGGGCGCCTGGGCCACCACGCTCCCCCGGTCGTCGAACCCCTTGCGGCCGGCGCGGCCGGCGATCTGCTTGAAGTCGCGCACCGAGAGGATGGACGTCTTGTTGCCGTCGAACTTGGCGAGCTTGGTGAAGAGCACCGTGCGGATGGGGATGTTGACCCCCACGCCCAGGGTGTCCGTGCCGCAGATGATCTTGAGCAGAGCCTGCTGGGAGAGCTGCTCCACCAGGAGGCGGTACTTGGGGAGCAGTCCGGCGTGGTGGACACCGATGCCGAAGGAGAGGAAGCGCCGGAACTCCTTGCCGTAGGGGGTATCGAACCGGAAGCCGCCGATGGCGTCACGGATGCGCTCGCGCTCCTCGCGGGTGGTGATCTGCATGCTGGTCAGGGCCTGGGCCAGCTCGGCGCACTCCCGCTGGGTGAAGCTGACGATGTAGACGGGCGCCTTGCCGTTCTGAACGAGGTACTCGACGGTCTCGTGGAGCGGCGTCTCGCGGTACTCGAAGTCGAGGGGGACCGGCCGCTGCTCGGAGCTGACCAGGGCCGCCTCGACGCCGGTGCGCTCCTGGATGTGCTCGGAGATGGCACTGACGTCGCCGAGGGTGGCGGACATCAGCAGGAAACGGGTGCGCGGCAGGAGGATCAGGGGGATCTGCCAGGCCCAGCCGCGCTCGCGGTCCGAGTAGTAGTGGAATTCGTCCATGACCACGTAGGGAGCGTCGAGCCTCTCCCCTTCCCGCAGGGCCATGTTGGCGAGCACCTCGGCCGTGCAGCAGAGCACCCTGGCCTCGGGGTTGATGCTGGCGTCGCCGGTGAGCATGCCGACGTTGACCGCGCCGAAGTCCTCGCACAGGGAGAAGAACTTCTCGCTCGCCAAGGCCTTGATCGGGCTGGTGTAGAACGAGGTCGCTCCCTCGCACAGCGCCTTGAAGTGGAGCCCGAGCGCCACCAGCGACTTGCCCGATCCGGTCGGCGTGTTGAGCACGACGTGCCGCCCCGCCATGATCTCCAGCAGGGCCTCCTCCTGGGCCGGATAGAGATCCAGCCCGATCTCCGACACCCACTCCAGGAAAAGAGCGAGGATCTCGTCCGCATCGCTCGTCCCCCCGGGAGGGACCTTCGCGGCCAGGGACGGCCGGGCCGAGGAGAGGATCGGAGCGTGCGGCAGGGCGGAGGGGGTCGCGAGGTCGGCCATACAGGGCCATTGTGGCATGGCGAGGCGAGCTCAGGTCCATGGACGAGAGCGCTATACTTCGTCCGTCATTGAAGAAGGGAACTGGAATGCGGTTCGCGGAAATTTTGGATGCGGTCGAAGTCGTACGCCGACGTCTGGCTGCGCGCCGGAGAGACGAGTTGGCGAGAGATATCCGGCAGGCGCGGCAGGATTTCGAGACTGGCCGTTGTCTCCCCAGCACGCCAGAAGAGATCCTTCCTCTTCTGATGGCAGAATAGCGGGGCCATGGACGTCCCGAGCTACGAAGATCCGGCCGAAGTCCAGGCGGGGATCGAGAAGGCGCAGACGCAGGCGGCTCAGGAGGGCAAGCGGGTCGCCATCGTCTTCGGCGCCGACTGGTGCCCCGACTGTTACGCTTTCGAGGCCGCGCTCAAGCACCGGCTCGTAGCCCCGATCGTCGAGCCCAGTTTCGTCGTTCTGAAAGTTTCCGTCGGGAACCGCAACCGCAATCTCGACCTGATGGAGGGGTACGGCATGGCGGTCGAGAACGGCATCCCGGCCGTGGCGATCCTGGAGCCCGACGGCAGCCTGGTCGCGGCGCAGCGGCAGGGCGAGTTCCGCAACGCCAGCTCCCTCCTCTCGGTGGCCGAGATCGTCTCCTTTTTTCATCGCCACGCCCCGGCCGCGGCGGGAAGCTAGGCCGTCCTCCCCCCTCCCGTCTTCCAACTCCTAACGGCTTTCGGCGCGGCCTGATCTCACAGGGCAGCGGCTGCCCTCGAAGGGCAGTGACTGCCCTGTGAGGGACGGCGCCTGCCCTCGAAGGGCGGCGGCTGCCCTCTGGAGGGCGACGACTGCCCTCGAAGGGCGATCGCTGCCCCTTGAGGGATGGCGGTTGCCCTCGAAGGGCAGTGACTGCCCTGTGAGGGATGGCGGCTGCCCTCTGGAGGGCGGCGGCTGCCCCTTGAGGGCGGTGTCCGCCCTTGAAGGGCAGCGGCTGCCCTGTGAGAAATGGGTGTCCGCTACTCCATGTCCGGCGGAGGCTCGGTGGCGAACGCGGCGGGCGGCGGGGCCTTGACGCAGGAGAGGTCGAGCCCCTGGGCCGAGCCCCTCTCAATAAAGGCCGCGGTCAGGCTCTCGCCGCAGGGACCGCCCAGGTGGGCGCCGCGCGGCATGACCACGTGCAGGGCGTTGGGCATCCGCGAGGCGACGCGCTCGCCGAAGTCGGGCGGCGTCACCGGATCGCGCTCGCCGGAGATCAGGAGCACCGGGACCTCGGTGCGGACCAGATCGCGGTCCTCGGCGGGGACGGAGCCGCGCGGCCAGAGCTCGCAGGCGCGCTTCTGCTCGCGGACCCGGAAGTCCCGCAGCAGGGTCCCTTCGGTCTCCTTCCCCACCACGCCGGGATCGATGAACGGCACCTCCTCGGAACAGGTGACGGAGAGGAACATCCCCACCGCGATCGCCTGGTCGATGCCCGCGCGCCGGCCCAGCGAGACGGAGACCAGGGGCGTCAGATCGCCCTGGAAGGCGCGGTGGACGAGATAAGGCACATAGCGGGCCATGTCCGAATACAGCAGGTAGCGGATCCCCTCGGCCACGAGCCCGCGGTTTGGCCGCACCTCGTACGTCTTGCCGTCGCGCGGGTCCTTGACCGAGACCTTCACGCCCTGGTCGATCCGCTCCATGACCGCGCGCAGCTCTTCGCGGACGTTCGGGAACGCCGTCTGGCAGACCTTGTCGGCCGTGCAGTCGGCGAGCAGAAGATCGACCGCCCGCTGCCCCACCCGGGCGTAGAGGAGAGGCGCGGGATCGTCCACCGGAGCGATGCCGGAGAGCACGGCGGCGCGCACCCGGCCACTGTGATGGCGCAGGTAGACCTGGGCGGCCTTGGTGCCGTAGGAGCCGGCGAGAACGTTGACCTTCTCATAACCCAGCCAGGCGAGCACCTCGTCGAGGTCGGCCATGGCGAGAGAGGTGCCGTAGAAGCGGAGGTCCGCCTTCTTCTCCAATTCCGCGCGGCAGCGGCGGACCCTCTCCGGAGGCAGCAGATGGTCGGCGATCTCCTGGACGGTCGCGTTGCCGTAGAGATCGCAGCGCAGCGGGTTCGAGCGCCCGGTGCCGCGCGAATCGACCAGCACGAGGTCGCGCTTCTGGCGCAACTCCTTCCACGGGGCGAACGCGGAGGCGAGCTCGGCCGCCCCTTCGCCAGGCCCGCCGGTGAGGAAGACGACCGAATCGGGCGCACGCTCCGGCCCCAGGGCCGGCAGCACCACGACGTAGAGGTCGATCTTCCTCCCCTTCTTCGCCGCGCGGTCCTCCCACACCGCATACGTCCCGCACCGGACCTCGCCCGCCACTCCGTCGATCTCGCAGGGCTGGAGCTTGGAGGATGGCGCGGGCTGCGGAGGATCGGCGGCGAGGAGAGGACGGGCCAGGACGAAGGCGAGGATCAGGAGGGATCGGAAACAGTGCGCTGGGCTCATGGAGGTCAGTACGGCGGAGGGCAGGGGCGTGTTTCGGCTCGATTGACGACTCTGAGAGGCGGAGGGTACACTGCCGCCAGTCTTCCCCACGTTGTAAGGCTTTGCAGGCAGTGAGTTACGTCGGCTCCACCGTAGGGTCCATCCGCATCGACTCCCAACTCGGGGCCGGCGGAATGGGCGAGGTCTATCTCGGCTTCGACACCCGGCTGGAGCGGCGGGTTGCGGTCAAGACGATCCGGCCGGAGAAGCGCCTGGGTTTCCAGGCCAAGACGCGCTTCCTGCGCGAGGCCCGCCTGCTGTCGAAAATCGGGCACCCTTCGATCTGCCAGGTCTACGACCTGATTGAAACCCCCGGAGCGGACTTCCTGGTTCTCGAATACGTCCAGGGGACGACCCTGCGGAAGCTCGCCATGGAGGAGCTGGGCTTCGAACGGAAGCTGCGGCTCAGCGAGAAGATCGCCATGGCGCTCGCGGCCGCGCACCGCGAGAAGGTCGTCCACCGCGACCTCAAGGCGGACAACGTCATGGTCACTCCGGGGGACGAGGTCAAGGTGCTCGACTTCGGGATCGCCCGTTCGCTGGGAGATCCCGCGCCCCCTTCTGCCCATCCTCCGCAGGCTGTCCCTCTCCCTTCGACCGATTCTGACAGGACGGAGGAGCTGGGCTGGATGTTCCCCGGCAAGACGCTCTTCCCTGTCGATGAAGGAGATGGCGGAAAGCTGACTCAGCACGGTGTGGTGGTGGGAACCATCTACGCCATGAGTCCCGAGCAGGCGGCCGGGAGCGAGGTGACGGAGGCGACCGACCTCTATTCTTTCGGCATCCTCCTCCAGGAGCTCTTCACCGGCGAGGAGGCTTACGAGGGAGATGACGAGGCGGAGGTGGTCTGGAAGGTGATGCGGGCGGAGACGCGGCCGATCGCCGGGCTCGATCTCGACCTCACGCGTCTGATTCAGGATCTGCAGAGCCTCGATCCGCGCCGCCGCCCCACCGCGGAACAGGCGGCGGAGCGCCTGCGCTGGATTCTGGACAAGCCGCAGCGCCTGCGCCGCAAGCGCTTCCGCTTCGCCGCCGTGGTGACCGCCTTCTTCGTCTTGACCGGCGTCCTGGCGGTGGTCTCCTGGTTCGCGGTCGAGACGGAGCGCGCCCGCCGCGAGGCCGAGCGCCGGCGCAAGCAGGCCGAGAGTCTGATCGGCTTCATGCTGGGCGACCTGCGGCAGCGGCTGGAGGCCGTCAACCGTCTGGACGTGCTCGACGCCGTGGGCGACCGCGCCCTGGGCTATTTCGACGAGCTGCCGGAGGCCGATCTCACGGACGAGGAGATGCTGCGGCGCGTGCAGGCCATCCACCAGATCGGCGAGGTCCGGCGGGCTCAGGGGAACCTGCCGGCCGCGCTGGAGGCGTTCCGGAAATCGCAGGCCCTGGCCAGGGATCTCGTGCGGCGCGACCCCTCCGACCAGGAGCGGCAGATCCGACTGCTCGAAACCTACAACTGGGTGGGCCAGGCGCTGTTCGATCAGGGAAAGATGGATGAGACTCTGGCTGAGTGGAAGACGGCGCAGAGGCTGGCTCAGGAACAGGTCGACCTTCATCCGAACAGCTCCTCGCTCTTGCAGGCTCTCGCCACCGCCCACCACAACGTCGGCACAGTCCAGGACCAGCTCGGAGACCTCGAAGGAGCCCTGCGTTCCTATCAGGAGGTTCTGAAGGTGCTGCGCAGGCTTGCCGCTGACAATCCTGGCGACCTGGGCCTCCAGGCCCATATGGCCGCCACGCTCGCCTGGGTCAGCAACGGGCTGGAGCGCCAGGGGGACCTCGCGGCGGCTCTGGCGCCACGTCGCGAGTCTTTGCAGATCTACGAGCGCATCGCGGCCCGCGAGCCCGGCAATCCCCTTCTGCGGCAGGATGTCGCGACGGCCCAGGGGTTCCTCGCCAGCCTGCTCGCGCCGCTCGGAGATCTGGAGACAGCCCGCGACCTCTTCCAGAGCGGCCTGGTCACCATCGAGGAGCTGTCGGCGCAGGACCCGGAGAATACCGGCCTGCAGCGCTGGCACGGGACGTTCCACTCTTCGCTCGGCCACTTGGCGATCCTGGAGGGGAGGCCTGGAGAGGCGATCGGACCGCTGCGCACGGCCCGCTCCGTTTACGAGAAGCTGGTCGCCAAAGACGCCACGAGCGTCGATTGGCGGCTGCAGCTCGGCGTCACCCGCGGCCGGCTGGCAACGGCTCTGGAGGGGCGGGATCTGGCGGCGGCGCGCGCGGAGGCCAAAGCCGCTCTGGCAATCCTCCGTCCCCTGCTGGAGGAGGATCCGAGCGATCCCACGCGGGGGTATGTGGCCGATGCGGAGGTCATGCTCGGCCGCATCGAGGCGGCTCTGGGAAATCCTGGCGAGGCCCGGGCATCCTGGGAAAGGGCGCTCGCCGTGCTGGAGCCGTGCTCCAAGCCGATCACCCACTGGAAGCTGCTGTCCCCGCGAGCGCAGGCCCTGCTCGCCCTCGGCCGCAGGGACGAGGCGAGGACCGCGGTCGAGCAGCTCCAGAGAGCGGGGGTTTTCGCAGCCGGAGGGGCCCTCACCCCCGTCCCCTCTCCCGTCACCGGGAGAGGGGCGCCACCGCCCCATCCCTGATTCGCTTCTTGGAATGCGTTTTCCCCCTCTCCCGGCGACGGGAGAGGGGGCCAGGGGGTGAGGGCCTACCGCCCCTGTACCAGCTCCAGAACCTCGGCCGCGGCCGGCGAGAGGGTGATCGACTGCGGCAGGTGCCGCCCTTCTACGAGGATCATGTGCTGCGCCTTCAGCTCGTCTTCCAGGTTTGAGAACGCTTTCCGAAGCCGGTTGAGCGACGAGATATCCGCGACCTCGCCCCAGGCCGCGGCCGTTTCCGAGCCTCCCAGCGACCAGACGTAGAGCGGCACGCGGATCGATTCGAGATAGCGGCGCGTCAGGGTGGGACCGGACTGGCTGGCGTCCGCCGGCTGGTCTCCGAGCACCAGCAGCACGGCCCGGCGACGGCTGCCGTAGAGCGCCTGCAGGCCCGCCACCGCGATGGCGTCGGCGAGGCGCTGTCTCGCGGCCTCGAAACGGGGCATGGACTGGGTGAGAAGCCAGAAGAGACCTCCGTCCTTCGGGGTGTACTCACGGGACGAGTCGAACAGCTCGGCCTTCATTCCCGGGCTCGAGAACTCCCTGGAGAGAGGCACGATGAAACGGACTTCGTCCCCTTCCCCCAGCGTCATGTGGTAGCGGCGGTATTCGGGGCTGCCGGTCGGGTCGAGCTTCTGGAGCTTGGAGAGGGCCGCCAGATCGGCCACCACAAGGAGCTGCGCCGGGCCCTGCTCGACGGCGGCGACCGACAGCGGCTGCCCTCCGGCGAGGAACCAGCCCTGGAGCTGTTCCGGGGGAGGCAGGCGCCGGCCTTTCCGCAGGCGCACCGGGATCGTCGTCAGATCCATCGAAATCTGGCTCCCCCACTCGCCGCCGAAGACCGCGTCCTTGCGCGCGATCACGCCGCGGGGAAAGCGCACCTCGGTGGTCAGGACGTGGGAGACCGACGGATCATAGGAAGGGAAAGCCACGCGCCCGCTCTCGGTGAGGGCCAAGGGACGACCGTCAAAGGTCACGCCGATGGCGGTCGGGCTCTCTCCGGTCAGGCTCCTCCAGGTGAGCCGCGCCGCGACAGGGGTCCCCTTCGGCCCGCTTTCCAGAAGGACGTCGACCTCCGCGGGGGACCGCGGCAGGTTCAGCCACTGGCGGGCGAGGCCGACCTCGTTCCCCTTTTCGTCGAGGGCGCGCGCGACGAGCTCGTGAGGCTCCAGCGTGGCGCCGAAATCGATCTTCCGGATCCAGGGCGGACCGTCGAGGCGGGCGACCGGCGCGCCGTCGAGCAGCAGCTCCACGGCGGCCACGGGCCCGCTGACCGTCAGCTCGACGGGCTGCGGACCCAGCGTGAGCCCGAGGAAGAGGGAGAGGAATGCGACCTGCACCATGAGGCTCTCCTCCATGACGCCTTCTCAGAGGCGCCGGCCATGCCCTCCACCTCTAGTGTAGACAGGTTTTCGCGCGTGGTGTAGGCGTGTACCATGAGCGGCATGCCCGAAAACCGGTCCGATCCCTCTCACGCCCCGCGCGTCCAGGCGATGCGCCGCGTCCGCGGCGACCTCTACGAGCTCAGCCAGGACTCGCCTTCCGATCGGCGCTTATGGAACAAGGACCTCGCCCCCACCCGTGTCGAGCAGCGGACGTGGACCACCTACCACATGGCGGCTCTGTGGGTCGGGCTTTCGGTCTGCATTCCGACCTACATGCTGGCGGCCGGGCTGGTCGACGGCGGTATGAGCTGGTGGCAGGCGATGCTCACCATCCTGCTGGGCAACCTCATCGTGCTCGTGCCGATGGTGCTCATCGCGCATCCCGGCACGCGCTTCGGCATCCCCTTCCCGGTGCTCGCCCGCGCCTCTTTCGGCACCCGCGGGGCCAACGTGCCGGCGATCCTCCGAGGCCTGGTGGCCTGCGGCTGGTTCGGCATCCAGACCTGGATCGGCGGTCAGGCGATCCACGTCATGCTGCGCACCGCGTTTCCAGCCTGGGAGCGGGTGCCGGGAGCGGTCTGGATCTCCTTCTTCGTCTTCTGGCTGTGGAACATGTACGTCGTGGTGAAAGGGAGCAACGCCATCAAGCGGCTGGAGGCCTGGGCCGCGCCGTTCCTGATCGTCGCCAGCCTCGCGCTCCTCGCCTGGGCCATGACGCGGGCCGGCGGCCTGGGACCGGTCCTGGCGCGGCCGAGCAGGTTCCGGACGACCGGCGAGTTTCTCGCCTTTTTCGTTCCGTCGCTCACCGGCATGGTCGGCTTCTGGGCGACGCTCGCCCTGAACATCCCCGACCTGTCGCGTTTCGCCAAGGACCAGAAGGCCCAGATCCGGGGTCAGGCCTACGGCCTGCCGACGACGATGACGTTGTTCTCCTTCATCGGCGTGGCCGTGACCTCCGCGTCGGTCCTCATCTTCGGCGAGGCGATCTGGGATCCGGTGGCGCTCCTGTCGCGGCTGGGCAGCCCGCTGGTGATCCTGGTCTCGCTCTTCGCGCTGCTGATCGCGACGCTCACCACCAATGTGGCCGCCAACGTGGTGGGTCCGGCCAACGACTTCGCCAACCTCTGGCCGTCGCGCATCACCTTCGCCATCGGTGGCCTGCTCACGGGCATCCTCGGCATCGCCATCATGCCCTGGCGCCTGCTCTCCGATTACGGCACCTACATCTTCGGCTGGCTGGTCGGCTACTCGAGCTTTCTCGGCCCCATCGCGGGGATCTTCATCGCCGACTACTGGGTGATCCGCAAGGCACGCCTCTCTCTCGCGGACCTCTATGCGATGGACGGCATCTACGGCCGCTGGAACTGGAAGGCGCTGGTCTCGCTCTTCGCGGGGATCGCCGTCGCGCTGATCGGTCTGGTGGTGCCGCCCCTGCGCGTGCTCTACGACTACGCCTGGTTCGTGGGCTTCGCGGTGGCGTTCGCGCTGTACTGGGCGCTCATGCGGGGAACGCCGGTCGTGGACCTGGACAGGGTGCCGGAGGCCTGACTTATTCTATCTTGCGCGGGATCGTCAGCAGAACTTCAAAGTTTCTTACCTCGATTCCCACCTCACGGCCGGTGGCCTCACGGACCAGACGGATGATGCGCCGGATGCCTGTGCCGGCGCGAGTCACCAGCCCAGCGTCGGAAAGCCGGGCATAAATCCAGGGATTTCGGACCACGTGAGCCCCGGCGCGCATTGCCTCCGCGTCCACGCCATTCGGTGGCCGGCCGGGTGTGTGGATCTCGATTCGGTCATCCAGGATGAAGAGGCGGATCGGACCGCGGATCGTATAATCACGATGGGCCACGGCATTGACGATCGCTTCCCGAAAAGCTTCCTTCGGCAGCTCCGGCTTCGGCTCCGGCTCGAAACCGCGGATCTCATGAGGCACGGGCAGGTGCAGGTCCAGGAAACGTTCGGCCTGATCGATCACCTCAAGGAGTCGCCCCGCCAGGTCTTTGCGATCCAGGGGATCGAGCGAGCTGTCGGTACCAGGAAAGCGGGCTGCATTGATCTGAGCGTAGGGCAAGTGCTGCTGCGGCTTGCGGCCGAAGAGCAGGATTCCGGCCACCGTTGGATGGCCGCCGGAGATCAGGGACCAGTTCTCCAGCAGGCGCTCGTGATCACCCAGCAGGTACGACTGTCCAGTCTCCTCAAGAAAGCTTTCGAAGGCTGCGAGATCCAAGTCCTGAATTGCAAGCCGGAGCAGAGGGGTTTCGTCATAGTAGAGGCTCTCGGTTGCCTGAAAAAGGCGCAGGAGCTCTTCACGAGAAGCCTGGCGCCGGCCGGAGCTGGTCCTGACGTAGAAGACGCCGCGGTTCGTGCGGTAAGGCCGCATGTCGCCTTTCGGGACGTTCACGACCACCACAGTACCGGCTCCGTCAGGGCGCAATGTCTCCTGGACCACTGTGATTGGGGGCTCACAGTTATTGGCGGCCACGTTGTCCACATCCCGGGCTACCCGGTCCGGATCCTCGACGCCTATAACTTCGCGTGCTTCACTCACACCCAGGATGAGCCGGCCTCCGTCCGTGTTGGCAAACGCGACGAGGCTCGCAGCCAGATCGTCCGGATGGACCGGCCACTGCTTGAATTCAGTGTGCAGATCCTCCCAGTGTTCGATGCGCTCTCGAAGCTCCTCTGAATTCATCCGATCAGCTCCCGCAGGCCCGGATCAGCAGCAGCGCAAGGATCGCCAGCAGAGCGAGCCCGCCGCCGATCACCCACAACCTGTTTTCCGGCGGCACCAGGTCGCGGGCGACGTCGCCGGCGACGCGGGCGGCGAATTCGGCCTGCGTGGGCGCGGCGGGCGGGACCACGGGCGCGGACGTGGCGGTGGCCTCCTTCATCGCCCGGAGCTCGCGGGAGAGCCCTTCGAGCCCCTGCCGGGTGACGGCCTTGGCCGAGCTTTCGAGGAGGCGCTGGCCGACTCCGGCGACGCGGCCTCCGACCTGGGTGTCGAGGTCGTAGCGCAGCGCGGTCCCGCCGGGAGCGTCGGCCAGACGGATGTCTCCCTCGCCGCTCATGAAGCCGTTCGGCCCGCTGCCGTTCAGCTTCATGTGATAGCTCTCGAGAGGGACGAGGTCCGTGAGCTGGAGCGTCCCCTGGAACTGTCCCTTGACCGGCCCGACCTGGACGTTCATCACGCCGCGGAAGTCGTTCTCCCCTACCCGTTCGAGCCGCTCGGTGCCCGGCAGCACGCGCGCCAGCACCCCGGGATCGAGCAGCGCCCGCCAGACCAGCTCGCGCGGGGCGTCGAAGGTGTGCTCTCCCTGGATCTTCATCGATTCGCCTCCGTCGCGATCTCCCAGAGCCGGCTGGGCTTGAGAGGGATTTCCAGGATCTCCAGGCCGGGGATGCCCAGAGCGTTTTCGACCGCCTGGGCGAAGAGGGCGCCGACCGGGATGGCTCCGGCCTCCCCCGCTCCCTTGGTGCCCAGCTCGTTGAGCGGTGAGACCGTCTCCTCGTGGCCGACCTCCACCCGCGGCACGTCGAGCGCCGTGGGCAGCAGGAAGTCCATGAACGAGGCGTTGAGGAGCTGGCCGTTGTCGTTGTAGACGAGCTGCTCGAAATAGGCGTTGCCGATCCCCTGCGCCACGCCGCCGTGAACCTGGCCGTCCACGAGCAGCGGATTGAGCACCCGGCCGCAGTCGTGGACCACCACGTATTTCTTGATGTCGATCTGCATCGTCTCGGGGTCGACTTCCAGGATCATCGCGTGGCAGCCGCTCGCGGTGGCGCCGCGGTAGGGGCCGAAGTAGCTGGTGGCTTCGAGCCCGGGCTCGGTGCCCGGCTTGACCGCGCCGCGCATCGGGTTGGCCAGCTTGGCCAGCTCTCCCAGAGGGATCGCGCGCTCCGGCGATCCGATCACCCGCGCCCGCCCTTCCGCCAGCTCGATCCGGTCCTCGGAGACCTTCAACAGCTCGGCGGCCAGCCTGACGGCTTTCGCACGCACCTGTTTCGCGGCCTCGTTCGTGGCGTTGCCGGCCACCACCGCGCCGCGGCTGGCGAACGTGCCGGTGCCCCAGTGGAACTGATCGCTGTCGCCGGTGACCACGTCCACGTCGGCCACCTCGACGCCGAGCTGCTGCGCGGCGACCTGGGCGAGGACGGTGAAGTGGCCCTGCCCCTGCGTGCCGATGCCGGTGACGACGGTGACCTTGCCGCTCGTCTGCACCTGCACGCGCGCCCCTTCGAAAGGCCCGATGCCGGTCCCCTCGACGTAGGCCACGACGCCGATCCCCACGTGCCGCCCCTCCGCCCGCAGCTTCGGCTGCTCCTCGTTCAGGAAGCTCTCGTAACCGATCATTTTCAGCGTCTTGTCGAGCACCGGCTCGTAATTTCCGCTGTCGTAGTAGAGCGGCGCGAAATCCTGATAGATGATCACGTGATCGTGCGGGAACTCGTCGGGGCGCAGGAAATTGCGCCGGCGGAGCTCGATCTTGTCGATCCCCAGCTCGCGCGACGCGAGGTCCATCAGCCTTTCGATCACGAAGACACCATGCTGGCGGCCGGCGCCGCGATAGGGCGTGACGATCGTCTTGTTGGTGAAGACCGCGCGGAACTCGCTGGCGTAGGCGGGCACCCGGTAAGGTCCCATCAGCGTGCACTGGCTGTTGAGCGGCACGGTCAGGCCGTAGGGATCGTAGGCCCCGGTGTCGTGCAGGAACGAGTCCTTGACGCCGAGGATGCGGCCGTCGCGCGTCAATGCGATCTCCGCGTCGTGGATCTGCCCGCGCTCCTGGGTGGTGGCGAGGAAGTTCTCGGCCCGGTCCTCGATCCATTTGATCGGCGTTTCGAGCTTGAGCGCGAGCCAGGGGATCAGCACCTCTTCGGGGTAGAACATCATGATCTTGGGACCGAAGCCGCCGCCGATGAACGGCGTCACGAGGCGCACCTGGTGCTCGGAGAGCCCGAGCATGGCCGCGAGGCCGTTGCGCACCGGGATCGGCGCCTGGGTGGTGTCCCAGATCGTCAGCTTCTGGACCCGCGCGTCCCATTGCGCCACCACGCCGCGGTTCTCGATCGCGCACGCGGCGCCGCGGTCGTAGAAGAAGCGGCGGCGGACCACGACGTCGGCCTGCGCGCGCGCCGCCTCGTAATCCCCCTTCTTCTGAGGCACGTATGCGGCCATGTTCGAGCCCACGTCTTCGTGTACCAGGGGCGCTCCGGGCTCCAGGGCCTTTTCGAGATCGACCACCGCGGGCAGCGGCTCGTAGTCGACGACGATGTCATCCAGGGCGTCCTCGGCGACGTAGCGGGAGACGGCCACGACCAGGGCCACCGGCTCGCCGAGATGGCGCACCTTGCCTTTCGCGAGCGGCACGTGGGTCCGCTCGTGAAAGACCATCCCTTCCACCGGGGGAGGAGACACCAGCAACGGCCCGTGTTGCCAATAATCTCCGAGGTCTTCTGCCGTGTAGACCGCGATCACCCCTTCCCGCTCGCGCGCCCGCGAGGTGTCGATGCCGCGGATGTGGGCGTGCGCGTGCTGGCTGCGCAGGAAGGCGACGTGCGCCATCCCCGGCAGGTCGAGGTCGTCGATGAACAGCGCCCGCCCGGTGAGCAGGCGCGGGTCTTCGTTGCGTTTGATCCGTTCTCCCAGCACGGTCATGGCGCTCCTCTAGTCTCCGGCCGGCTTGGCGTTCTTTTTGGCCGTGCGGATCGCGAAAAAGATCCTGCTCTCGAGCTCTCTCTCAATTCCAGGACCCCAGCCGCTGGCCGAGTACACGATCTCGCCTGTGTGATCAACCAGCAGGTAGGTCGGAAACCGATTCACCTTGCACTGATGGATGAACTCGTGGCTCTTTTCCCAGACCTGAGGCCAGGTCACGCCGTTCTTATTAAGAAAGGCGCGCAGGGCCGCCTCATCGTGGTCGGCGCTGACGCTCAAGAGCACGAATGGGTCCTTGGCCTTGCGGCGGGCGAGCTCCTTCAGGTCGGGGAGAGCCGCCACGCACGGAGCGCACCATGTAGCCCAGAAATCGAGCAGGATCACCTTGCCCCGCAGATCCTCGGAGGTCAGATAGTCTCCGGACAGGGTCACCAGCTCGAAATCCGGAACCAGCCGCTTCCTCGCCCGCAGAGGGGTCTTGATCAGCTCGCGCGCCGACTCCGCATAGGCGCCGTCGGGCTCGTTCTCCAGGTATTCCTTGAGCAAGGCGACCCCATCGGCGTCACGTCCCTGGCGCAGGAGGACTGCGGCCAGATTGTAACGGACCGCGTTGATCTTCCCCTGAGTCTTTGCGAGGACCTCACGGAAAGCCTTTTCCGCCTGCCCGAGTATCTTCGGATCATCGCCTGCCAGGGCAAAAAGGGCAGTGCCCTGCTCATGGTAGGCCAGAGCGAGATTGGGCTCGTCTTTCGCCAGGCGTATGGCGGCCTCGGCGCGCTCCAGGGCGACCTTATAGGCGCCGATCTTGTTGTGCGCCCGCGCCAGGCCGAGCTGGCACTCGAGACAGTTGCCGCCGGCCAGCTTGTCCGCCTGTTTGAAAGACCGGATGGCGTCCTTGTAATTCTCCTCCTCCATCAGGTCCCTGGCCTCTTCCAGAGGCGTGGGCGCGGCAGCCGGAGGGTCCGGCTGATCCACCCCGGGAAACGCCATCGCGGCAGAGAAGCCGAGGGCCAGCAGGAAAAAGCTGGCGATGCGGAGATCTCGGACCATGCGACACCTCCTCATTTCTCTTCCACAAAAGCGACGATCCGCGAGAAAGCCGCCTCGCCACCCCGGAAGCGGAACGGGAAGCAGCCGAGCCACACTCGCTGATCGAGCACCTCGTCGATCTGCCCGCCGACGTTCTCGGCGTGGAAGACGCCGTGCGGGAAGAGCTTGACGTGCATGCACTGGTAGTCCTCGGGCCAGGGGAACGCCTCGTCGATCGACATGCCGATCACCTTCTCCACCTCCGGAATCAGGTCCGGCCGCGCCTTGCGCACGTTGGTGTTGAACGGATGATCGGCGGCGATGCAGTCATAGGCCAGCCAGCGGATGCCGCGGTCGAGCACCCAGTCGACGAAGAGGCTGCGCGGTCCAGGGTGCTTCAGGAAGGCGCGCGGCAGGTCGGCCTTGTCCTGGTTGTGGACCTTGTACCAGTCCTCGTTGTAGTAGTGGTGATAGCCGGTGTGGATCACCAGGATGTCGCCCCGCTCGATCTTGATGCCGGTCTTCTTCTCCCACTGCTCGAAGTGCTCCGGCCCGTAGATCTGGTAATCGCCGATCCCGAATTGCGAGAGGTCCACGATGCAGGCCGGACCGACCAGGGTATCGATCGGAATGCCCGCGATGTCCGGCCCCGGATCGTAGAAATGGATCGGCGAATCGAGGTGCGTCGCGATGTGATTGGTCGTGGAGATGAACTGCGCGTTGACTCCCTCGAAGGCGAGGCGCTTGACCCACTTCACGGTCGGGCCTTCATAGAAGGCGAACGACGGCGAATCGGCGCTGAAGTTCTGCGACAGGTCGAGGACCTTCACCTTGCTCATGTCATAGGGGACGTACATGGCCTCCTCCTCTCAGATTTCGTATCTCTCTGCGAAGGCGACCAGCGCCTCCTCGAAGATCTCCATGGGCGGGCGGACCAGCCCGGCTCCCACCTGCCCGACGCCGGCCTGCCGGTGCGCGATGCCGGTGTTGACGCGCGGCGTGATCCCGAGCTCCACGACCTTGCGCAGGTCGATCCCCACCGGCGTGCCGCGGAAGCCGAGCGCCGGAATCGTGAATTGAGGGTGCTCGGCGGCGGTGATCTCGTACATCTCCAGCGTCGCGTTGCGCGCGTCCTGGGGCGAGCCGCCGATGAAGGTGACGATCGCCGGCGCTGCCGCCATGGCGAAGGCGCCGATGCCGGCGGTCTCCGTGATCGTGCTGTCGCCGATGTCGGGATTGGCGTCGGCGCTCGAAAACCCCGGAAAGTAAAGGCCGTCCGGCACCTGCGCGGGCGCGGTAAACCAGCGGTCGCCGAGACCGCTCACCCGGATGCCGAAGTCCGTGCCGTTGCGCGCCATGGCGCTGACGATCGTGCTCCCTTCGATCCCGTGCGCCGCGTCGGCCATGGCTTTGCAAGCCGCCATGACCGGATTGAGGACCGAGAGCGGATTGTCCCCCAGGAATTTCACGATCTCCGCCTGGACCGACGCGTCCGGCGCGACCTGGGCGATGTGCGGCGCGAGGAGCTTGAGGAAGAGGAGCGAGCCGGCCTTGTTGCGGTTGTGCCCCTCGTCGCCCATGTGCAGCGCCTCGGCGAGCAGGGCGCGCAGGTCGATCCCGCCGGAGAGGGCGACCGCCTCGGCGAGGACCGGCGCCATGACGTCGTTCATCCAGCGCAGCTTGGCGAGGACCTCTTCGCCGAAGGCGCCGTAGCGCAGGACCTTGCCGTACCCCTCGTTGAGGTTCGAGAAGGTGCGGTGCCCGTGCGTGGCATCCTCGACCACGTAGACCTTCATCGAGGAGGAGATGACCCCCGCCATCGGCCCCACGGCGCCATGGTGGTGGCACGGCTCGAAGGCCACCTCGCCCCGCTCCACGAGGGCGGCCGCCTCAGCCTCGCCGCGGGCGCGCCCTTCGAAGATCAAGGCGCCGAGCACGGCCCCGCGCAACGGCCCCGACATGCGCTCCCACTCGATCGGCGGCCCGGCGTGGAGCAGCAGGCCGTCGCGCATGCCGGGGACCACGTCGCGCGCGGTGGCCAGGCCGGTGAGGATCGGCCGCGCGGAGGTCATGCGCTCGACGGCGGCGCGGTTGGCCTGTTCGATGCTCACTTCATCCTCGCGCTTTCATCCTGGCCAGGAGGGCGGCCAGCTTTTCATTGCCGCCGGCCGGGGGCTTCCATTCGACCTGGACCGCCTGGGCTCCCTGGGCGACGAGGCTATCGTAGAACGATTCCAGCCCCACGTTGATCGCGGCCAGGGGTCCGCGGACCGCTTCCGGCGGGACCGTCTTGGCTTCCCCGTCCTCCTCCGCGAGCCCTCCCAGGCGCCAAACCGCGTAGCCCACCAGCTCGCCCACCGTACGGCAGACCCGGACGCCGGCCCCTTCCAAGGTGTCGATCTGTTGCTGCAGGCCCTGCGGGTCCTCGTCCGTCCCGATCACGACGGCGGCCACGTCCAGCTCCCGGCCGCCGGACCGGGCGCCTTCCAGAGCCTGCTCGATGACCGGCGCCAGCGCGCCGGCCGGATCGGCGTGGGCTCCCTCTCCCAGAACGACGTCGAGGAGGATCAGCGCCACCTCGGGATCGGCCGCCTCCTGCCGCAGACGGCGCAGGCGGAGGTCGGGGTCGATCATCGGGTGCAGGCGGCCGACGGTGAATTCATCCGCTCCCAGGTCGAGGATCTTGTGCCCCTGGCCGCGCAGATCCGAGGAGATCGGTGAAAGGACGGCCGAGAGCCCCAGGAGAGCCTCGTAGGCCAGCGTCCCGCCGGAGAACAGACCGCGCAGAGAGCGCTGCCCGGGAGCGAAGGGGACGTCCACCTCGAATGACAGGTCCTCCTCCTCTTCGTCCAGCAGGCCGACCGCGATCTCCGCCGCCTCGCTCAATGTGGAGGCGAACCGGAGGTTGCCCAGCCGGCGGCCGGGAAGCGGGGCTCCGAGGAAGTCCACCACGACCGGCTTGCCCGCGGCCCGGGCTCGCGAGAGCAGGCGGGCGGCGACTTCCGGTGCCGGCGGCTTGGAAATCAGGACGATCACCCGCGTCTCCGGATCCTTGCTCAGCAGGTCGAGCGCCTGCGTCGCCGTGGCCGCGCCGACCTCCTCGGAGAGATCGCGGCCTCCGGTGCCGATCGCCTGGGAGATCCCCGAGCCCGCGGCATGGATGTGGCTCATGACCGCCTGGAGCCCGGTGCCGGAAGCTCCGATCAGGCCGATCGGTCCGCGCCGCACCCGGTTGGCGAAACCGAGCCCGACGCCGCCGATCACCGCCGTGCCGCAATCCGGTCCCATCACCAGCAGCCCCCGTTCGCGGGCCTTGCGCTTGAGGGCGACCTCATCGGCCGGAGGCACGTTGTCGCTGTACAGAAAGACGTTCAGGCCCAGATCCAGCGCCTCGCCCGCCACTCCGGCGGCATGGCGGCCGGGCACCGAGATGAGGACCCAGCGGGCCTCCGGAAGCATCTTCACGGCGCCCGCCAGGCTGCGCGGCCGGAAATCCTGCTCGTCTCCCGGCCGGCGGACCTGGAGGAGAGCGTCCACCCGCGCCAGGGCCTCCCCTGCCGCCGCCGCGCTCTCCGCTTTTACCGAGATGAGGAGGTCGTTGGGGCCGGCCGCGGTCTCTTCCCCAGGCATCAGGCCGCTCGCCGCCAGAAGCTCGCGGTTCGCGGGTGTCGCCATCACCACGCCCGCGTCGAGCAACCCGGGCAGCGCCGCCAGGGAACGCTGAAGCTGCATCAGGACGATCGAGTCGTAGTAGGAGCCGGAGCGGACGGCGCAGCGGACGACAGGATCGGCGCTCACGGCCGCAGAGCTCCCTCGAGCCCATGTGCCCAGGCAAGCAGCTCCTCGTCGGCGCCGAAGCGGGCCGCGGCCTGGAGACCCAGAGGAAGCCCGGCCACATTGCGCCCCGCCGGCAGACAGACCGCCGGCATTCCCGCGTGGGTCCAGGGGATGCTCATCACCGGATCTCCGGTGCTGTCGAGCCCGCGGGGAGCGGCGCCGAGCGCCGGCGGCGAGAGCCAGAGGTCGAGGCCGCGCTCGTCCATCCTCGCCGCCAACGCGTCTCTCAACCCCGCCCGCTCCGTCAGATCGCGATCGAGCTGCCCGTCCGCCACTTTCTGCCCCCGCCGGATCAGCTCGACGGTCCGGTGGTCATAGAGGCTCCCGTAACGAACAAACCACTCCTGATGGACCCGTGCCGCCTCGGCCGCGAAGATCCGGTAGTGGCGCTCCACGATCTCGTCGAAATCCTCCAGCGCGGGGACCGGCTCGACGTCGTAGCCGGCGCGGGCCAGGCGGTGGCAGACCTCGCGGAAGTGGACGAGCCCCTCGCCCGCGGCGCGGTTCAGATACGCCCCCTCGGGTACTCCCAGCCGGGGCCGGCGCTCCGGAGACGCGTGCCGCCAACCCTGGACCAGCACAGCGGCGGCGCGCTCCGCCGTCTCGATATCCGGCGCGAAAAGCCCGACATGGTCGAACGACGGCGCGAGGGGGATCACCCCATCGCGAGAGATCCGTTCATAGCTCGGCTTGTACCCGACGGCGCCGCAGAAGGCCGCCGGACGGATGATCGACCCGACCGTCTGGGTACCCAGCGCCAGGGGGCAGAGCCCCGCCGCGACCGCCGCGGCCGAGCCGCTGCTCGATCCGCCCGGCGTGTGCTCGGGGTTCCAGGGATTGCGCGTCGGCCCGGGAGCGAAGTAGGCGAACTCGGTGGAGACGGTCTTGCCGAGGATCAGGGCGCCCGCCCCTTTCAGCGCCGTCACGCTCGGCGCCTCGTTGCCGCGCAGCGCCTCGAGCGGCAGCCGACTGCCCGCCCGGGTCTCGAACCCGTCCACGTGAAAGATGTCCTTGACTCCGGCCGGCACCCCGAAGAGCGGCGGCCGGTCCGACGGCTCGGGCCAGCGGGAGCGGAGCGCCTCCGCGTCCCGGCGCAGGCGCTCGAAGCGGCCCTCCTCGGGGACGAAGGCCCGCACCGCGGGCTCGCGCTCGGCGAACAGCGCCGCGAGCCGGTCGAGATCGATCACCCCGTCGCCTGCCGCCGCCGCTCCGCGGCCAGCTTCACCGCGTCCACGATGTGCTGGTAGCCCGTACAGCGGCAGAGGTTCCCGGAAATGGCCTGGCGGATCTCCGCCTCGGACGGGTCGGGGTTTTCCTCCAGGAAAGGCACCAGCGTCATGAGGAAGCCCGGCGTGCAGAACCCGCACTGGAGGCCGTGGCACTCCCAGAACGCCTGCTGCAACGGATGGAGCTGATCAGGCCCGGGCGCGAGCGCCTCGACCGTCGTGATCGCGTGCCCGTCGGCCTGGACTGCCAGGAGGATGCATGACCGGGCCGGCTCGCCGTCGAAAAGGACCGTGCAGGCGCCGCACACCCCATGCTCGCAGCCCACGTGCGTACCGGTCAGCCCCAGCTCATGGCGCAGGAAGTCCGAGAGCAGCAGCCGCGGCTCGATCTCGCGCTCGTAACGGCGCCCGTTCACCTCGATGGAAACCTTGTAGAGAGCGGCCATGTCAGAGCCTCCCATCCCGCGCCCGCTCGGCGGCCCGGCGCAGGACCCGGCCGGTGAGCACGCGGGCCAGATGCCGCTTGAACTCGGCGGTCGCGTGGATGTCTCCCAAGGGGTCCATCTCGTCCCGCGAAGCCTTCTCCGCCGCCGCGGCGATCGCCTGGGCCGAGATCTCCTGCCCCGCCAGGAGCGCCGCCGCCTCCCGCGCCTCGACCGGCACGTCCCCAACGCTCAGATAGACCAGCCGCGCCTCGCGGCACCGGCCGTCCTCTCCCAGGGTGACCAGGGCCGCGACGCCGACCTGCGCGTAGTCGCCGTGACGCCGGGCCACTTCCAGGAAAGCCCACCCGGTCCGCGGCGCCAGCGGCGGAATCGCCGCCTCGACCAGCACCTCGTCCGGCTCCAGCGCGGTGGTGAACAGCCCCGCGAAAAAATCGCCCGCCTCCACCCACCGGTCTCCACCCGCCTTGCGGAGGCGCAGACGCGCCCGGAGGGCCACCGCCAGCGCTGGCAGCTCGGCGGCGGGGTCGGCGTGGGCGAGGCTCCCTCCAAACGTTCCCCGGTTGCGGATCTGCGGATGAGCGATGAAAGGGACGGCCTCATGGAGCAACGGCGCCGCCGCGGCGATCAGCGGATCGCGCTCCAGCCGCCGCTGCCGGGTCATGCCGCCGATCCGCAACCCGCCGTCCTCGCCCTGGCGGACGAAGTCGAGCTCGGACAGCTTGTTGAGGTCCACGAGGAGAGACGGCTGGGCCAGCCGGAAGTTCATGACCGGGATCAGGCTCTGCCCGCCGGCCAGGATCTTCGCGTCTCCACCGTGCCGGGCGAGGACGTCCAGCACGGCGTCCAGCGAATCCGGCGCGAGATACTCGAAAGGGGCTGGCTTCATCAAGGTTCTCCGGAGCGCGATTCTATACGGGAAGGAGGTGTTTCTGGACCTTGCCCAGGGCGTTCCTCGGCAGAGTGTCGAGATACTGGACCGTCCGCGGCACCTTGAAGCCCGCGAGTTGTCCCCTACAAAACGCGATCAACTCGTTGGTGTCGATCTCCCGGTCCGTGACCAGGAACGCGGCCGGGACCTCCCCCCACTCCGGATGGCTCCGGCCGACCACCGCGGCTTCCTTCACCCCTGGGAAGGACGTCAGGACCTCCTCGATCTCCCGCGGATAGATGTTGAAGCCGCCGGAGATGATCAGCTCGTGGCGGCGTCCCAGCAGAGTGATGTAACCGTCGTCCGGGTCCTGCCGGGCGAGGTCGCCGGTGCGGAACCAGCCCAGGAGAAAGCTCTCCGCCGTCTTCTCCGGAGCCTGCCAGTAGCCCGAGAAGACATTGCCGCCGCGCACCAGAAGCTCTCCTTCGGTTCCAGGCGGCACGTCGTTCCCTTCTCCGTCCACGATGCGAGCGGAGACCCCGGGCAGCGGCGTGCCGACTGTGCCCGGCCGGCGGGCTCCCGCATAGGGGTTGCTCAGGTTCATCCCCGTCTCGGTCATCCCGTACCGCTCCAGGATGTCGTGACCGGTCAGCTCACGGAAGCCGGCGAACGTCTCGGGCGCGAGCGGAGCGCTGCCCGAGCAGAAGAGGCGCATGCGGCGCAGGCCCGACCGGTCTTCGATCCGTCGCAGTTCCTCCACCAGCCGCACGTACATCGTGGGGACCCCGAAGAACAGGGTCGGCTCCCCCCCGAGGAGTTCCCTTACCGCCTCCTTGGCATCAAAACGACCGCGTAGCAACACGGTCGCGCCCGCCGCCAGCGCACAATGCAGACCGACCACGAGCCCATGGGTGTGAAACAGCGGCAGCGTGAGCAGGAGGACATCCGCCGGCTCCCAAGCCCAGGCGGCGAGCAGGCCGGTGACCGTCGCCATGACATTGTTGTGCGAGATCATCGCCCCCTTGCTCCGGCCCGTCGTGCCGGACGTGTAGAGGATCATCGCCAGGTCATCGCCATCGACGGTAGGAATCGTGGGCTCGCCCTGCCAGCCCGCCAGATCCTCGGCGAGGATCACCTCCTCGACGCTCTGCCGATCCTCTGCCTCCACCTCATCCAGCACCGGGAGCCGTTCCCGCTCGGTCAAGAGGAGACGCGGAGACGCGTCCCGCAGCATGTGGCCGATCTCCCGCCACCGGTAGGCCAGGTTGATCGGAACCATGACGGCGCCGAGCCGGATCACCGCGAGGTAGGCGGTGACAAACTCCGGCCGGTTTCCCAGAAAGAACGCCACCCGGTCTCCCTTCTTCAGACCCCGCGCCTGGAGCCCCGCGGCGATGCGGTCCGCCTCGTCAAAAAGACCGGAATACGTCAGGTCATCCGCGTCATATCGAAGAGCGGGTTTTCCGGGAGTTTGGCCCAAAGGGATCGAGAAGAGGTCGTGGAGGTTCATGGGGAGGTGCGATCCTACCCGAATCGCCAAAACCACGTAAATCGTCCCCCAAACGGTAAGACGCCGTAGAGACGCCCCAGTCCCGTACCACCACCCTCGCCATAACCACCACCGGCGGGGCGTCTCTTTTTTTCGGTACGTCGACCCGCATCCGCCGCATCCGCCGGCCGGGAGGGGGCGTCCGGCGTCGGAAACGATCCCGCGATGGAACCCGCACATCGGCCTCTTTCAACCCACCTCCAAATTGCCGGCTCCACCACGGTCATCCGGACCTCGCCCGCCTCCAAAACCCCGCCATCTAAACCCCGCCATCTAAACCCCGCCTGCCCCGAATTCTCGCCTTCGAACGTTCTTCCGAAAAAAGAGACGCCCCGGCGGTGGTGGTTGTGGAGAAGGTGGTGGTACGGGACTGGGGCGTCTCTACGGCTATGCCTACTTCGTTACCTCGTCATTTATTACCCGTTCCGCCGTCCACCTTCGGGGGTTTTCGCGGATGTACGTCCGGAGGTTGTGGAGGTGGTCGGCGGTCTTTACGATGCGGTCGAAAAAACGGGGTTGCCAGGCGAAATCGCGCCGGCCCATGGCCCAGATCCGCTTGGTGGACTTTGATTTGAATTGACCGATCACGGCTCCCAGAGAGCCGGCGAGGAGGCGGCTCTTCGGAGTGTCGCCCGGGGTTTCCAGAGAGGCGAAGATCAGGATGCCGTGCATGTGGTCTGGCATGATGATCCATTCGTCCAGAGCGACGTGGGGAAAGCGCTCCGGGAGGCGTTGCCATTCCAGGGCGGCGGCCTCTCCCAGAGGAGAGAGATGGACGGCGTCTCCTTCGATGTCGCAGAGGCAGGGAGCCCGATCCTGGGCGCAGAGGGTCACGGAGTAGACGCCGGCCCAGCGGTAGTCCCAGCGGGTCCAGCGCGCGGACGGGACGCGGTAGCGGTTGCGGTAAAGCATGCCGGAGAGAGCTTATCGGATGCAGGGAAAAGAAAAAAGCGCCACCCCGGTTGTCAATCCCCTTTTTCGATCAGATGGTCATAGCGCAGAGGCTCGCCGGTTTCCCACGGCCGGTACTCGTTGGCGAAATCGATGCGCTCGCCGAGCGGCGGATGGGACGAGCGCCAGAGCTTGTAGAGCCAGCCCGGCCGCGGGTTGCTCAGGTTCTCCTGCTGTAATTTGACGAAAGCGTTGGCGGCGTTGTGGTTGTCGCGAGTGATCTCCAGCCCGAAGCGGTCCGATTCATGCTCGAAGGAGCGGCCGATCGCCAGGACCACCGGAGTCAGGACGAAGAGGACCAGCGAGAACAGGAGAGAGAGGAGAGGGAGGGACGCGATGTCCGCGAGCTCCCGGAACCTGAACCGGTGCTGATACTTGTCGATGAGCGCCCCGGACGAGCGATGGACGAAGTACAGGCCGAGCAGGATCAGGAGGGCGATGAGGCCGACCAGGTACAGGGTATGGCGGAGCACGTAGTGACCCATCTCGTGTCCCATGACGAACAGGACCTCGCGATCGTTCATCTTGCGCAGCAGCGTGTCCCAGAGCACGATGCGCTTGGTATCGCCCAGGCCGGCGACGTAGGCGTTGAGCGTCTCGGTGTCGACGCTCTTCTCCACTTCGTAAACCCGGCTCCCCTCGATCCCGGCGCGGTCGGCGAGCGCGAGGATGCGCGCCTCCAGGGCCTTGTCTTTCATCGGTCCGAATTTGTTGAACAGCGGATCGATCCAGATCGGGGTGACGAGCAGCATGACGACCAGGAGCGGTATGGAGAGGATGCCGGTGTACAGCCACCAGCGGCGCGGGCTCTTGCGCAGCAGCAGATAGGGAAGCCAGATCGTCAGGGCGCCGAAGACCAGGCTGATCAGCAGGGCTTTCATCAGATCGCTCGCCCACTTCTCCATCGTCTGGTTGGAAAGACCGTACGCGTGGGGCCGGACGAAGCCGGCGTAGTAGGCCAGCGGCAGGTCGATCACGAAGGTCACCAGGGTGAAGAGGATGGAGTAGACGGCGATGGTGAAGAACCAGTTGCGGCCGATCCTCTGCGCCCAGTCGCGCAGCCGGGCCGAGAAACCGGTGAAGAGCAGCGCCGCCGGCACCAGGAAGGCCCAGAGCGCACCGACCACCCAGAGGACGTTGCCGCTCCGGTAGTAGCGCATCGCCTTCTCGCTCGGCTCCGGGACCGGGACCCGGCCCGGCGAGGCGGCGTCCCCCTGCGCGGCGGACGGCTGGGATGGCGGGGGCGGCGGCTCCTGGGCCAGGAGCGGCAGAGCGGCCAGGGCCAGGACGGCAATCGCGAGGGCGGCGGCGGTCTTGCGCATCGGATGTCCCTCCTCCCGAGCAGACGGAAGGTGGAATGATAGCCGTCGACATGGCGCAAACCGGGCGGAATTGAGGTAGAATGCCGGCATGAAGGGGCGCGGCGCAGAGACCAACCCGATGAACCGGTTCGAGCGGATCGCCGTCGAGCTCGAAGCTCCGGGACCGGACCGCATCGAGACCGAGCTCCTGCGTGACGGGACGCGGTCGATCATCTCCTACAACGACAGCCCGGACATCGGCTTCGACGCCTCGATCAACCCGTACCGGGGGTGCGAGCACGGCTGCATCTACTGCTACGCGCGCCCTACGCACGAGTACCTGGGCTTTTCGGCGGGGCTCGACTTCGAGAGCCGCATCCTGGTCAAGGAGGACGCCCCGGAGCTGCTGCGCAAGGAGCTCTCCTCCCGCAAATGGAAGCCTCAGCCCCTGATCCTGAGCGGGGTGACCGATCCGTACCAGCCGGTCGAGCGCAAGCTGGAGATCACGCGCCGATGCCTCGCCGTGCTGGCGGAATTCCGCAATCCGGTCTCGGTGATCACCAAGAACGAGCTGGTGACGCGGGACGTCGACCACCTGCGGGCCCTCGCCGAGCACGGAGCCGCCGCGGTGAGCCTGTCCATCACCACGCTCGACCCCGAGGTCGCCCGGCGCATGGAGCCGCGGGCTTCACACCCCCGGGACCGCCTGAAGGCGGTCGAGACTCTGGCGGCGGCGGGCATCCCGGTCGGCGTCATGGTGGCGCCCATCGTGCCGGCGATCACGGATCACGAAATCCCGCGCATCCTGGAGGCGGCGGCCTCGGCCGGGGCTCAATGGGCGGGCTACGTGGTGATGCGGCTCCCCGGAGCGGTGGCCGGCCTCTTCGAGAGCTGGCTGGAGGAGCACTTTCCGGACCGCAAGGAGAAAGTGCTGAGCCGGGTGCGGGAGCTGCGCGGCGGCAGGATCAACGATCCGCGGTTCGGCAGCCGGATGCGCGGCGAGGGGATCTTCGCCGAGCAGATCAAGGCGACCTTCCAGACCTTCCGCCGGCGTTACGGCCTCGACGGCCCGGGGCGGGATCTGTCGGCCGCCGCCTTCCGCCGCCCCGGCGAGCAGCTCGCGCTCTTCCGCTCCTGACGATCTGTTACACCTTTCAACAACGTATTGACAAATCTGCTTCAGGCCGCCTAGAGTTGCGGCTCATAACTGAGCCTGCGTCAAAGGCAAAGTCATCGCGAGGTGGCGGCGCAAAGCCAGGGGTCTCCTATCCCGGGAGACGGCCCGGCTGCCAGGGAGAGCTCGGAGGTTTGCTGCATGCCGAAGGCGGTCTGCTTCCTCTCGAGGTCCCTGCCGGTCTACCGGCGACAAGCCCGTACTCCCTGCAAGTCCTGCCGCCCTCCTCCGCCCCGCGCTCGGACGGCGCACCGAAACAGTCCTGTCGCCAATATCTTTTTCGGAAACCAAGGAGAGGAGTACGCTGCAATGCAGATCCGTTCCCCTTTTGTCATTCTTCGCAAGGCTCTTCCGCGGGTTGCCGGCCTCCTGGCCGTCCTCCTGTTCTGTGGAGCGGGAGCCTGGGCCGACCCGCCCCTCAGCTCGCAAGCCGTCGGCTTTGGCGTCACGCCGCCTCTGAGCTCGTTGATCCCCGACGAAGCGGGCAAGCCTCCCGACATCAACGACGAAGAGATCAAGACCGTCCCTCTGAAGACGTTCCGCGTGGAGACCGGAGACCCCGACGCCGCGTCGATCGACCCGGTGGTGCAGACTTCGGTTCCGCCCGCCAGCCTCACGTCTCCCCTGATCAGCTTCGACGGCCTGAACAACCAGAACAACGGCACGCTCTTCGGCTTCGTGCTATCCCCGCCCGACACCGTGGGCGACGTGGGGCCGAACCACTACGTGCAGATGGTCAACCTGACATTCCGCGTCTTTGACAAGGCGGGGAACCCGTTGACGGCGGCCCTCAAGGTCAGCAACATCTTCGCCTCGCTCAGCGGGCCTTGCGCGACCCGCGACGACGGCGACCCGATCGTGCTCTACGACCCCCTGGCCGACCGCTGGATGCTCAGCCAGTTCTGCACGATCGCCGATCCGTTCAACCACCAGCTCATCGCCATCTCGCAGACGCCCGATCCGTCCGGGGCCTATTTCGTCTACGACTTCCAGATGCCGAACAACAAGTTCAACGACTATCCGAAATTCGGTGTCTGGACCGACGCCTATTACATGTCGGACAACCAGTTCAACCAGGCGGGCACCGCCTTCCTCGGCGCCGGCGCCTTCGCCTTCGACCGCGCCAAGATGCTGGCCGGCGATCCCACGGCGAGCTACGTCTATGTCGACATCGAGAACGGCAACACGGACATCGGCGGCGTGCTGCCGGCCGACCTCGACGGTCTGGCTCCGCCTCCCGCCGGCACTCCGGGCCTGTTCGCCTACTTTGCGGCGGACGAGTTCGGCGACCCGGCGGATGGGATCCGCATCTTCGAGTTCCGTCCCGACTTCGCCAACCCCGCGAGCTCCACCTTCACCGAGCGGGCGGAGAGCCCGATCGCGGTGGCCGCCTTCGACCCCCGCTCCCCCAGCGGCCGGGACGACATCGAGCAACCGGCGCCGGCCACCAGCTCGGCGTACCTGGACTCCATCTCCGACCGGCTCATGCACCGGCTCGTCTACCGCAACTTCGGCACGCACGAGTCGCTGGTGGTCAACCACACGGTGAACGTGAGCGGCGTGAACCCGACCACGCCGGCCAACCACCGCGCCGGCGTCCGCTACTACGAGCTGCGCAGCTCCGGAGGCGCCTACTCGGTGCAGGAGCAGGCGACGTTCGCGCCGGACACCGACAACCGCTGGATGGGCAGCGCGGCCATGGACAACGACGGCAACCTGGCCGTGGGCTACAGCGTCTCCAGCCTGACCACGCGGCCGTCGGCCCGCTTCGCCGGCCGACTCGCCACGGACCCCGCGGGAGGTCTGTTCCAGGGCGAGGTGTCGCTCATCGAAGGGACCGGAGTGCAGACCGGCACCGGCTCCCGCTGGGGCGACTACAGCTCCCTGAACGTCGACCCGAGCGACGACTGCACCTTCTGGTACACCACGGAGTACTACACGGCGGCGAGCCAGGCGAGCAGCTCGGTCGGCTGGCTGACCCGCATCGGCACCTTCTCCTTCCCGGAATGCACGCCGGCGGAGAACGGCCGGATCGAGGGCGTGGTGAGGAGCTCCGCGACCCTCCTGCCGATCGCGGGCGCCACGGTGACCACCACGAACGGTTTCGTGCGGATCACCGGCGCGCTCGGCTCCTACTCCATGAACGTGGCGGTGGACACTTATGACATGACCGCCACTGCGCCCGGCTACACCACCGCGACCGCCACGGGCGTCACGGTGAGCGCCAACGGCACGACCACGCAGGACTTCCTGCTCTCGCCGATGCCGATCCTGCAGGCCGCCCCCGGCGCGTCGATCGTCGCCGAGAGCTGCGGCTCCGGCAGCGGCGCCATCGATCCGGGCGAGACGGTCACCGTCAATCTGCCGGTCCGCAACGTCGGCACCGCCGCCACCGCAAACCTCGTCGGCACCCTGCTGCCGACCGGCGGCGTCAACTCCCCCAACGGGCCGCAGGTCTACGGGGTGGTGCCTGTGGGCGGCGCGACGTCGCAGCCCTTCACCTTCACGGCCAGCGGCGCCTGCGGCGGCACGATCACTCTGTCGCTGCAGCTCCAGGACGGAGCGAGCGACCTCGGCACCGTGACCTACACCTTCACCCTCGGCACGCTCAACCCGCTCAGCGTGACGTCGACCACCAGCAGCGGCGACATCAGCGTGCCGCTCCCCGACCTGAACGTGGTCGAATCGACGCTCGCGGTGCCTGACCTCGGCGGGGTCACCGACATCAACGTCAGCGTGCGCCTGAACCACACGTTCGACGGCGATCTCGACATCAGTCTCATCCACCCCGACGGCACGGAGGTTCTCCTCTCCAACAACCGCGGCGGCGGCGGCGACAACTTCGGCACCGGCGCGAACAGTTGCGCGGGCACGCCGACCGTGTTCGACGACTCGGCCGCGGCGCCCATCAGCGCGGGCAGCGCTCCGTTCGCCGGCACGTTCCGTCCCGACCAGCCTCTGTCGGCGCTGAATGGCAAGCCGACGAACGGCAACTGGAAGCTGCGCATCCGCGACACCGCGGGCTCCGACGTGGGCACGCTCTTCTGCTGGAAGCTGCAGATCGCGCGCCGCGTCTTCGCCTGCTGCGGTACTCCGGGCGACCCCAACATCCAAGGAATCGGCTCGACGCTGGTGGCCGAGAGCTGCAGCCCCGGCAACAACGCGATCGACCCGGACGAGACGGTCAGCCTGAGCTTCGCCCTGGCCAACGCCGGCAGCGGCGAGACCACCAACCTGGTCGCCACCTTGCTGCCGACCGGCGGCGTCCAGACGCCCAGCGGTCCTGAGACCTACGGTGTGATCCCGCCGAACGGCACCTCGGTGTCCCGCTCGTTCAGCTTCGTGCCGGCCGGCACCTGCGGCGGCAACGTGGCGGCGACGCTCCAGCTCCAGGACGGCGCGACCGACCTCGGCACCGTGACCTTCAACCTGCGGCTGGGCGACACGGCCCTCGGCTTGCACGGACCGTTCGCCAACCCCGGCTCCATCGCCGTTCCAGGAGCCGGCACGTCGGGCATCGCCTCACCCTATCCGTCCACCATCAACGTCTCGGGGATCACCGGCACGGTCAGCAAGGTGACGGCGACTCTCAACGGGATGAACCACACCTTCCCGGGCGACATCGACATCCTGCTCGCGGGCCCCGCCGGCCAGCGGATCGTCCTGATGTCGGACGTCGGCGGCAGCGTCGACCTGACCAACGTCACCCTGACGTTCGACGACGCCGGCCCGGCCATCCCCGCGACCATCACCTCCGGCACCTTCCGCCCCACCAACTCCGGGTCGGGAGACGCCTTCCCCGCTCCGGCTCCACCCCTGCCGCACGGCACGTCGCTGTCCGACTTCAACGGCACCAACCCCAACGGCAACTGGAGCCTGTTCGCGGTGGACGACGCGGGCGCCGACCTCGGCAACATCTCCGGCGGCTGGAGCCTGAGCTTCCAGACCTCGGATCCGGTGTGCTGCAGCCAGCCCTGCTCGCTCGCCTGCCCGTCGCCGATCTCGGTCGGCAACGAGGCCAATCTCTGCAGCGCCCACGTGTCGTTCCCGTTCCCGGTGGTGACCGGAACCTGCGGCACGCTGGCCTGCGCTCCGCCGTCCGGCTCGGTCTTCCCCGTGGGGACCACGACGGACGTCTGCACCGCCACGACCTCGGGCGGATCGACAACCACCTGCAACTTCCCGATCACGGTCAACGACGTCCAGGGGCCGCTGATCACCGGCGCGGCGGTCAGCACGTCGACCCTCTGGCCACCCGACCACCGGTTGATCAACGTCGGCGTCTCCTACAGCACGGCCGACAACTGCTCGCTCTCGTCGGCGATCACCTGCGCGCTGAGCGTCGCCAGCAACGAGCCGGTCAACGGCCTCGGCGACGGCGACCAGACGCCCGACTGGACGGTCGTCAACAACCACAACGTGAGGCTGCGCGCCGAGCGCTCCGGCACCGGCACCGGCCGCACCTACACCGTCACGATCACCTGCACGGATCAGGCGGGGCGCAGCTCCAGCCAGAACGTGACGGTGAACGTGCCGTTCAGCCAGTAGTCCGCCTGCCGTAAGGCAGACCGGCGCACGACGGCCCCCGGGGCGACCCGGGGGCTTTTCTTTTTCTGGAGATCTCCCCTCTCCCGCGTCTGCGGGGGAGGGGGCTCAGATCACAGGCACTTGGTCAGGCGGGCGGCCTTGCCGCGGGCCAGAGTGAAAGTACCGATCGTCTCGTCCGCGCCGTTCAATGCGATCGTCAGGGTCAGGGTCGATCCCTCGACGCGCCCCGAGTAGCGCGCCGGGCGTCCCTCCCGCTCCTCCCCTTCGCGCTCCGGGCCGCCGTGCTCCTGGACGTAGGTGCCGGCGGCCTCGAAGCGGCCGTCAGCGCCGGGGAGGATCGGCCCGCGGATGGTCCCATGGGCGCAGTCGAGCTCCACCGTCGCGCCTTCTTCCGTCACGTCGAGACGGATGTGGGAGCCTCCCCAAGCGCCGGCCGGCAGGCGTCCTCGCTCCGCACCCCCGGCCGAGAGGCAGGCGTATAGGGATAGAACCGCGAGACAGGAGGTGAGCATCCGGGGCCTCCTCATGGTAAATTTTCTCCTCGGCGATCTGTGCTGCCCAAGGTCATTCTTTCGAGAATAAACCAGGAGAGAGAAAAAGGCACCCGGGGGAAAGCCGGGTGCCAGGACAGCTCTTCGGGCAGGGCAGGAAAGGGTGGGGTGTCGATGTCCGGCTGCTCAGTCGCCGTGGGCCGCCGGACGGCTTTGCCTCACATCTGGCAGGTCTCGCAACAAACCCGCGACCTGGTGGTGTACGAAGTCGTGGTGCCCCAGCACTCGGTCTGCCCGGAGCAGCCGATGTTGGTAATGCACTCACCGCATACGACGGTATAGGTGGAGTTCCAGTAGGTGGTCGTGATCTCCCAGCCGCAGCATGCGGCCAGGGCCGTGCCCGGCACCGCTAGGACGATGCCGGCCGCGAGGACTGTCAGCAGGGTGACCAGGACGGCGGTACGACGGGTAAAGCCATTGCTGACAAGCTTTTCCATAAAGAACCTCCTATGGTCAGGCCCGCCCTCATGCAGCTGTCCTAATAATTATATATGAAAAGCTAGGAGATTCTTTTAATCTTCGGGCGTGATCGACGCCGCGGCCGGGCTCTCCAGGCCCGCCCGGCCCTGGCGCGCCAGGTACTCCTCGACGAAGAGCAGGCGGTCCGGGCCGGCGCGGCGGATGACCGACAGGAGGTCGTTCATCGACGTCACCTCCTCGAGTTGCTCCTCCACGAACCAGTCCAGGAAGCGGATGCCCACGTAATTCCGGTCCTCGCGCGCGATCTCGACCAGGTCGTAGATCTGGCGCGTGACCTCCTCCTCCCAGGCGAGCGCCTTGCTCACCGCCTCCTCGGCCGAGGCGAACTGGCCCTGCGGAGCCGGGATGGCCGGGATCTCCACCCGGCCCCCGACGTCGTTGATGAATTTGACGAACCGCATGGCGTGCTGCCGCTCCTCCTCCGACTGCTGGTAGAAGAACCTCGCCAGCCCGGGCAGAGTCTCGGAGTCGAAGTACGACGCGATGGCGATGTACTGCATGGAAGCGCCCATCTCGTTGCCGATCTGGACGTTGAAGGCATCGATGAGTTTCTGGCCTGCCAGCATAGGAACCTCCGAAAGGGAAGAGAACGACGACGGCGCCTGCATTCTATCCACACGGGCTCCGGCCGGTCCAGTTCCCCTCGAGGCTCGACCAGCTCGACGCGGTGCCTGGGTGCGGTCCCTGGATCGTCGTGGCGGGCTCCTTCCTCCAGGACCGCAAACGGTTGTATCCTCCGGAGACGATCGCGACCTATTCGGGACCGCTGTCCCTCACTCTAAGGAGAAGCCATGGTCAAGAACCTGCTCCGCGTTGCCCTCCTCGCCTTCGCCTTCGGCGTCGCCGCCGCTCCCTCCCCCGCTCCCGCCATCGACTACATCTGCAGTTGCAAGGTCTGCACTTCGTCGTCGAGCGGGCTGGGCTGCCGGGACCCCCGCAACGGATACCGCTTCACGAGCTGCGGCACCTACTACACCCAAAATTGCCAATAGCTGGTCGGGCACGGTGATCTGGAAACGAGCGCCACGGGTCGCACCGGTCTTCTGCGCGGCCCTGGCGCTGCTGTCCCTCATCTCGCCCGGCTGCCGGCGAGCTCCGGAGAGTCCCTTTGTTTCGGACGGCCCTGGCCGCCCCGTCATCTTCCTCGGTCTCGACGGCGCCGACTGGCAGCTCCTCGACGGTTACATCGCGGCAGGCCGGATGCCCAACCTCGCCCGGCTGGTGAAGGAGGGCCAGCCCGGCGTCCTCGCCACGATCCAGCTTCCCCTCTCCCCTCTCGTCTGGACGACCATGATGACCGGTGTGAGCCCGCTGGAGCATGGCATCCTCGATTTCACGCGCTTCAATCCGCGGACGGGCGAGCGCGAGCCGATCACCCGCGAGGAGCGGCGCGTGCCCGCGGTGTGGAACATGGCGTCGGCACAGGGGCGCGGCGTCGCGGTGTTCGGGCTGTGGGCCACCTGGCCGGCCGAGCCGGTGCGCGGGTTGATGGTGGCGGACCGCTTCTCCTCCTTCACCTCGCGCGACGCGCAGCCTCCTCCGGGGATCGTCCATCCTCAGGACCGCGAGGCCTGGGCGCGCGCGGCGCTCAGGCGGGCCGAGGAGGAGACGGGCCTCAAGGCTCTGTGGGAGTACCTGCCGTGGCTCGACGAGGAGGGCTACCGGCGGGCGCTGGAGCGGCCCGACCCCTACGCCGATCCGGTGAGCGCGCTGCGGCGGATCCTGGTCGAGACCCGGGTCTATGACGAGCTGGCGCGGTCGTGGATCGCCAGGCAGAAGCCGGATCTGGCGATCGTCTACTTCCAGGGCACCGATACGATCGGTCACGTATTCGCCCCCTTTGCTCCGCCCCGCCAGCCCTCCGTCGCGCCGGAGGATTTCGTGCGCTACAACCTCGTGCCGGAGATCTATTTCTCCTCGATCGACCGGATGATCGGCGAGTACCGGAAGCTCGCGAAGAAGAACGGTGCCGTGTTGATGATCGCTTCGGATCACGGCTTCCTGTGGAACGAGGGGCGGCCGGAGCGGCTGTCGAGCGCCGCGGCAGCTACCGCCGGACGCTGGCATCGCGACGAGGGGATCTATCTGCTCTGGGGTTCCGGGATTGCTCCCGGAGCGGAGCGCGGTCGCGGCCGGATCGATCAGGTTTGCGCGACGCTGCTGGCCCTCCTCGGCCTGCCGCCGGGCCAGGGCCTCGCCGGCCCTCCCCTGCCCGGCTCTCCCGAGCTTCGGGGAGAGACGGTCGATTACCGGAGACAGTACCGGCCCGCTCCAGCCGTCGCGGACGCGGCGCCGCCCAACTCCGAGGAGATCGAGAAGCTGCGGGCGCTCGGATACGTGGGCTCCAGCGAGCGGTCCAGGGCTCTTCAGGGATCGCGCTCGACCCGCACCGCGGCCTCTTACAACAACGAAGGGCTCCTGCTCCGAGAAGCCGGCCGGACGGCCGAGGCCGCGGCGGCGTTCGAGCGGGCGATCGCGCTCGATCCCGGACACGCCTCGGCGCTGTTCAATCTGAGCGAGCTCCTCCACCGGGAGGGACGGGAGCCGGACCGCTCCGACGAGCTGCTCCTTCGCTCGCTCGCCGCCGGCCTTCCTGAAGGCGCCGACCACGCGGCGCGACGGGCCGCGGATTTCATCCGCGCGGGGCGAGCTGACCGCGGCCTGCGCCTGCTCGAGGGCGCCGTGGCTTCGCTTCCCGCCGAGCCGCGGCTCCATCTCACCCGTGGCCGCTACCGTCTCGAACGCCAGGAATGCCGCGCCGCTCTCGCCGATTTCGAGGAGGCCGCGCGGCTCGGTCCTTCGCTCCCGCTCGCCCACGCCTCCGTGGGCCTCGCCCGGCTCTGCCTGGGAGATCCGGAGAGAGCGGC
>DASVEF010000027.1:0-2892 GCA_036380715.1 Thermoanaerobaculia bacterium
GCAATCCCACCGTACTTACCTGGGCAATTCGGACCTTCAAGGAAGGTGCCTACTACAAGGACATCTGTTCTCGGGCCATCGAGGTCGCAATCCCACCGTACTTACCTGGGCAATTCGGACTCCAGTTGCCGAGTCCACCCATCTACCAATTCGGCCACGCCGTGCGTCGCAATCCCACCGTACTTACCTGGGCAATTCGGACGGGGAAATCCCACTCATCCAGGCCGGCTTCGCCTTAGCTTGTCGCAATCCCACCGTACTTACCTGGGCAATTCGGACCTTTTCTGAGGGCGATTGCGAGCAAGCTCAAGACGCCCAAGTCGCAATCCCACCGTACTTACCTGGGCAATTCGGACAGTCGCCTCCGCAAGCCTTTGCAGATCAACCACTTGGGGACCGTTCCGCCGTTACCTCCGTTTTTGGGTCTTCCGCTCATGACATTTCTCTTCCTCCTTCCCTGGTTTTGTGGCGATAACCCCTTCATCCAGAAACACTTCCGCTTCCGCCGTTACCTGCCTGCCAAAATGGCGTTTTGGCCTTGGCATGCTTCTTGTCAGGCATGCCTTTTGCCTGGACCGAAAATCCGTCCGGACAGAGCCGTGGAAAGCCCACCATACGAATCTGGGACGGCTCCGTCCCGGGTACTTCGATTGTCAAAGAGCGGCGGGGGCCAGCTCGACTTTCCCGAGTCCGAAGGTGGCGCCTTTGCCGACGTGCACGACTTCCGCGGTTCGCAGAAGGGGCACGAAGGGGGCGAGGTCTCCTTCGATCTCCAAGGCGCCGACGAAGCCCCCCAAAGTCATCGGGGCTCTTTGCCGATTACTATAGCGCTGCCAGTCGCGCCAGTGAAGGTCCGCGTTGGCGATGCGGATCTCGCGGGCGCGGTCGAGGAGCGGGCGGAGGGTCCAGCCGGGGTGGGCTCCGGGGACGTGGAAGTGGGCCAGCTCCAGGGCGCGGCGGAGCATCAGAAAGGTCAGGTCGCTGAAGGTGACGGTCTCCAGGAGCCGGTCGTGCAGGACCAGGCGCGCGGGGGTGAGGAAGCGGAGGAGCGCCCGCGAGCCGGTCAGGCCGCCGGACGGCGGCAGGCAAGGGCTGGGGGTTGCGTGGCTCCGCAGCCGGCCTTGTTCATGAAGGGTCTCCCAGGCGCCGTCCGGGGTGAGGACGAGGACCCGGTCGAGGGTGAAGCGGGCGCGGCCTCGGCCCAGGCCGCCGGCGGCCATGCGGTCCATGGCGAGCAGGGCGTAGGGGAGCAGCTCGATCGCCTGCCCGAGGAGAAGGAGGTCGAATTCCAGCGGATCGCCGGGCGCGAGGTCGCAAGCCTCGGTGATCGGCTCGAAGACGTAGGGTCGCGGCGCGGTGGGGATGCCCTGGAGGAACGGCGGCGGCTCTCCTTCCACGAAGGTTTCGAAGAGCCGGGCGTGATGGCAGGTGCGGCGCGCCAGGCAGCTTTCGCAGGGCTGTTCCGGACCCATGACGCAGACCAGCCGGCGCAGGGCGTGGCCGAACGCTCCGCGCAGGGTGGAGCCCTTGTAGGCGGGCAGCACGGCGGGCTCTTCGGCGCGCAGGGTCGTGCGCAGGCGGAGGTAGGGGATCCGGGGGAGCGGAGTGTCGGGCGTCTCGGCCATGGCGGTCTCGAAGGTCGCTGGACTATGGTAAGCCTGTTCGAGGCTCTCCAGCCGTCATAGAGCTAGACACCGGTCAGGCGAGATTTGTTGGATGAAGTCACGCCCTCTCAGGGAAATGGAACGATCGGTGTTCCATTTTCCGTCACCCGTCGAACCCTCTATCTCTCGTGGATTGTGTCATTTACGCCCGATTTGGCCGGATTGCCCGTTTTGGGGTCTTGCGCTCCTGGAGGCACTCTGCTCTCCGCGCGGCGTCCTGAAGGCGCCGGGTGGACCGGGCCCGGATCGGGCTCGAAAAAGGAGAGGCTCAATGCCCAAGACGACGTACCCACACACGCAGAAGAAGATGGAGCTGCGGAGCAAGGCGATCGCGGCGAACCTCGGGGAGGTTCCCCACCTGGAGGCGCCGTTGGTCCGGCTCGACGCCATGACGGCCGAGCTGAAAGACCTCACGGCGCAACAGGCAAGCCTGACCGCGGCCAAGCAGGAGGTCTCGAAGCGCATCGCCGAGCTCTTCCAGGCGGCCCGGAAGCTGCTGACTTTCCTGGATGTCGCCGTCAGGGAGCACTACGGCAACCGGTCGGAGAAGCTGGCGGAGTTCGGCCTCCAGCCCTTCCGCAGCGCGCCGCGGGTGCGCCTGGTCGGGCCGGACGGCGTGCCTCTGAAGCGGAAGCGCGCCAAGACGGAGCCCCCGGCCTCCGCGACGAATCCGTAGTCCCTCCAGCCGCAACACCCCGCAGGGGCGTGGCCACTGGTCACGCCCTTTTTTGTGCTCTTCTGCTCCGCGGCACAGCTCGACTCGGGCGCAGCTCTCGAGAACCCGGCTCCGGTCCTCCCGATCCCGGGCCGAGCACTCCTCGACTCGGCAAGAGTACGCCTCGTCTCGAGCGCGGTACTGCGGGGCTCGCCTACAGTCCTTCCGATCCCGATCCGAGCACTCCTTGACTTGGCAAGAGCTCGCCTCGACTTGAGCAAGATGCTGCGGGGCCCGCCCAAAGCCCTCCCGATCCCAGCCCGAGCACTCCTCGGCTCGGCAAGAGCTCGCCTCGACTTGAGCGAAGTACGGCGGGGCTCGTCCACAGCCCTCTCGATCCCGACCCGAGCACTCCTCGACTTGGCAAAAGTTCGCCTCGACCCAAGCGTAGTACTCCAGCGATCAGTCCTACTTCGTCAGATTCTCGGAGAGTGGCTTTCCCGAGCCCCCGGAGGGGGCGGCAGCACGTAGCCCGGTCCCGTAAGGGCCGGGTAGGATAGCAGGCACCCCCTC
>DASVEF010000028.1:0-23426 GCA_036380715.1 Thermoanaerobaculia bacterium
GGCAAGCTCTGCGCCCGTCTGACGCGCGACGACTGGGGGCGGCTCGTCACCCTGGAGCCTCGGGTCACGGCGGATCCCCTCGCCTTCCGGCGGGCGTCGCCGCTCGTGACGGCTGTGGTCACGGCCGCTCTCGGGCTCAGCGGGACCGCATGGACCACTCAGGCCACCGCAGTTTCGCCAGCGGCGGAACAGGAAGCCGGGGAGCGGCCCGAAGGCAACCGGCCGCAGCGGACCGGCGATGCCGGCAGCTCCCTCCGAGGCAGGCTCGCCAACGAAGCCGGAGAGCCGGTCCCCGATGCCGAGGTCAGGCTCTACAACCAGCTCGACGGACAGGAGCGCGTCGCACGGACGGACGCCGACGGAAGGTTTTCCTTCGCTTCCGTGACGGCTGGAATCTATGGGCTTACGGCGTCGGTCGGCGAGCGTGACGCGGCACACCAGGAGGACATCCTGCTCTCGGCCGGAGAGAAGCGGCAGATCGGGCTGACCGTGCCGTCTGACGTGTGGCAAAGCATGGTCGCCGGCGAACCCGCGTTCGAGCCTCTGGGCGGCGTGATCGTGGTACCCGTGGAGCCGCTGCACAGGCTCTACGAAAACACCAGTCTGGTCGTCCTCGCCGTCGCCGGAAAGTCGGCCACCGTGCGGAAGAAGGACTACACCTCGGAGGTCCGGACCGAGCTCGTCATCTCGTCGGTCCTCAAGGGCGACACCCGGGAACGGGTGATCTCCGTCTACCACGATCAAATGCCGCACGAGGGCCCGGCGAGCCGCTTGCAGCCCGGCGACAACGTGCTGGCCTTCCTCGAGCCTCGGGAAGCAGAGAACGGCCGGGGCTCGGACGGCTATGTCGCGGCGGATGCGGTGTCCGGTCTCAAGGAGCTGCCCAATGCGGAGCTCGAAGCCTACCGGGAGCGGGTCGAGGCGCTGGCACAGATCCCGCGGAGCGGCACGGCCCGCCCTGCGGAGCTCCTGGAATGGCTGGTGGCGACCACCGAAGACCCAGTAACACGCAAGGAAGCGATCCATGAGCTGAGCTGGGCGGTCCGGCAGTTGGAGCAGCAGGCCGGGCAACGCAAGATCCCGGTGGATCGTTACGCGCGGGACTTGCGAGACGTGTTCGCCGATTTCCTCAGCGCCGGTGGAACACCTGAGCGCGAGGTGAATCCAGTGATCCTCGCCGCCTTCCTCACCGACGCGCACCGGGAGCGCCTGACCGCGGCACTGCTGAGCACGCCGAACATCGCGTGGGCCGACCTCACTCTCTATGAGCTGGTCGGCCCGTGGCACGACGACCGGCTGCTGCCCTGGCTGATCGATCAGCTCAAGACCGCGGACCTGTCAGACAGAGCAGGCCAGCGCCTGATGTCGAGCATTGCCGTGGTGCTGGGCGACGCGGTCCTTGTGGGCCTCCAGGCTGCGAGCGAAGCGCAGATCAGGGATCTCGAGCAGCAGCTCGACAACGCGTCCGAAGACGCCGAGCGGCAGCGCCTCGGCAGGCAACTGGAGGCCGCCCAAGAGGAGTTGCGACGCCAGTTCGTCGAGGCGCTGGGAAAGCTTGGGCGACGGTAGAGTCTCCGGGCAGTCTAATCCTGTGGGAAAACCCCCTGTCCCGGCGCCAGCAGGGCGTCCGGATCGAAGGCCTGCTTGGCGGCGAAGAGCTGGGGCCAGCGCGATCCGAAGTGCTGGCGCCAGTCGTCGGGGCTCATCGGCACCGAGTCGACCGGATAGAAGTACCCGCCCACGGCCCGCGCCTGCTCGAAAAGCTGGCGGTTGGCGGCGGTCAGCTCCTCCGCACGCTCCGGCGTGGGCGGGATGGCAGTGCGCAGCAGGCCGAAGAGGAAGAAGGTGTCCCCCTCGGGGATGCGGAAGTTGGGCGTCGTGAAGCCATCCCGCTTGTAGGGATAGATGAGGATCGGCCCCTGGCCCATGTCCGCGGGGTCGAGGGCTGCCAGCGTGCCGCCGATGAAGCTCTCGGCCTGATTCGTGGGCACCAGCAGGTCGATCCAGGGATGAGGGAAGTACCAGACGCCGATCTGCTTCAGGAGCTCCACCAGGGGCTCCAGACGGTTCAGGTAGTCGAAATAAGGCATGTCCCGGGCCGTCTGCTGGTCCGGCAGGAAGCGGAGGCCCGCCAGCAAGGCGGCGTCGTCGGGCTCGTGGCCCGGCGTGAAGCCCTTGGTCGCCTCCAGGGAGTAGATCCAGCCCCCGGCGCCGTCCGGCGCGGCGAAGCCCTGAACGGTGTCGAACCGGCGGTCCTCCACGAGGATCAGCAGATCCTCCAGGAAGACGTGGAGATCCCCGTACTTGGCCTCGTAGAAGCGGGTGTGGTTCGGGACGGGCACCAGGCGCACCCGGGCTCGCACGATGACGCCGAACTGTCCAAGCCCGGAGAGGACGGCGTCGAAGAGCTGCGGGCGATGGGTGGGGGAACAGGTGACGAGCTGGCCCCGGCCGGTCACCACCTGCAGCTCCAGCACGTTGCTCACCTGCGGCCCCTCGCCGAAAGCCTGGCTGCCCACGCCGCCGACGGTCAGCGTGCCGCCGATCGAGAGGTCGATGTAGTCGGTGAGGGTCGGCGGCGCCACTCCCAGCGGGATCGTCTGCCGCAGCAGGTCGCTCCAGCGCACGCCCGCGTCCACCAGCGCATCGCCCGCGTTGATCTCATGGATCGTGGCGAGGGAGGACATCTCGATGACCACGCCGGCCTCGACCTGGGCCTGCCCCTGGGTGCTGTGCCCCTGGCCCCGGGCGGCCACCTGGATGCCGTGCCTGGAGGTGAACTCGAGGAGCCGCACGACGTCGTCCACCGACCCCGGCCGCAGCACGGCCATGGGCCGGCGATGGATGAGATGGCCGTAGTCGTCCGCGGCGGCGGCCAGGGAGGCCTCGTCCGTGAGGAGCTGACCGTCGAAGGTGGGGAATCCCTCCGCCGTCTTGGCCCCGCCGAGCTCCGCCGCCGTGACCCAGCTCCGGAAGTGGACGTCGAAACCGGCGACGGCGACCGCCGCCAGCGCTCCGCGCAGGAAGTTGCGGCGTGAAACCGCCGCTTCCACGGGTGTGTGATCTGTAGTCGTTTCCTTCATGTTGTAGCTCTCCAGCAGCGTCTTGGAAGGCGCCACGATCTCGTTCTCGCCCTGTGCGATCGAGAAGGCCGACAATATAGACAACGAAGCGGCGGATGTCAGCCCCTCACGGCGTGGCGGAGGCCCTGCTAACGGTTGAAGATCGACAGATACGCGCGCCAGACACCGACCTCCTGCGCGTACCGCTTTGCCATGACGCGAGCGATCTGGACGATGTGGTTGAGGTCGTGAACGGCCCATGTCGCCAGAAGTTGTCGCAGATTGACGGAACCGAGCTCGGGATGGCGGCCTGGCAGCGCCAGTTGCGCCTCAGTGAGACGCCAGTCGCGGACGATCTCGAGATTGGCTTGGCGAAGCTCGTTGAACCGGTCCAGAAGCTGTTCCAGCGACCAGCCCGCGAAGCGGCGAAACTGGGCGAAGCGGTCGAACGGCTCGAACGGCCGGCCTTCGCCGTGTTCGAGAATGATGCGGGCGCGAGGAACCCAGTCGGTCTCTTCGCCGTGGATGAGATGGCCCACCACGTCCCGGGCGCTCCAGGTGTCCGGGCCTTCGTTGATGTCGTGCCATGAAGCGCTCGTGCCGCGGAGGAGGGTGTCTACCACCGTGGGAGTGCGCGCCAGGATGTCGAGTGTCTCGGGGAGATCGAAGCTCACTGTGGTCCTCTCCTCTCGCGATGAGTAAATCACTCCTTAGGATACTGGAAGCCGCTCCGCTCCCACATCAGCTCTGCCGTCACCGGCAAGTGGTCTGAGATGTCGACCGGCCAGGTGCGCGAGGCGCGGACCTGCCAGCCGTAATCGGCGAAGATGTGATCGATCTGCTCGTTCCACAGCGGAAACGTCGGACCGACCGCCCGCGATGCGAGCTGCGCCACGTTCTCGCGGCGGAACGCCTCCATCTCCGGCGAATCCGGCGCCGCGTTGAAATCGCCGGCGAGTATGTACGGATGGCGGCTGGCGCGGACCTCCCGCGCGATGCAGCGCAACTGTTCCGTGCGGATTCCCGAGTTGAGACGGCCCCACGACGTGAGGTGCGTGGCGTAGACGTTGATCGTGGCCTGATCCATGCGGATCGTCGCTTCGAGGAGCGCCCGCGGCTCTCCGACGCACGGCAGCGGATGCACCTCCGCGTGCACGATCTGGCCGCGAGTGAGGATCGCGTTGCCGTATCCGCCGCCCCACAGGACAAAGCTCGGGGCGAAGTAGGAGTTGAGACCGGTGCGCGACTTCAGCTCCGCGAGCTGATCGCGAAAGCGGACCTGCCACGTCTTGCGATGCACCTCCTGCAAGACCACGATGTCCGGGTGGATGCGCCGGATCGCGTCGGCGACGTGTCGCACATGATCGCCGTCGGCCAGCTCATCGTGGCCCGCAATGTTGTAGGTCATCACGACGAGAGGCTGGCGCTGCGGCGGAAAGCCGATCCGTTCCGGAAAGCTGACGAGCGTGCCGTTCTCGTCGCGCGTCAGCCGGAGCAAGCCCGGATCGACCGGCCGTGGACGGCACTCGCCGGAACGGACGGTATAGACGGCGAAGACGCGGTAGAGGAAGACCCCAAGGAGGACGGCGAGCGCGCCGAGAATCAGCTTTCGCTTCGTGAGTACCATGACTTCGCCGTGTTCCACGCAAGATCCACGCCCACGCCAGTTGCTCAGGCAGGGTCCGCCAACGCACCTTGATGCGGGCTCCTACACAGGTGGGCAATCCTTTAAGCTCAGGGGTGCAGGGCTTCGCGGGCGCCGGATCTTAGCAGGGTGGCAGGCCCCGCATCCCTGCGCGCGGTGTTAGGCACCGAGCTCAAGCAAGCGGTGGTCCCACGAGCTCGATGCGGTGTCGCATCGCGAGCGCCCCGAGTGCTTGCGCCTCCTCAGGAGTGGGTGGCCCAGCAGGCATCGGTAACTCCGGACCCGCAGCTGGGCGGCTGAGGTCGCGAACGAAGCGTTCGAAATCTCCATGAGTCGTGACCACCAGCCACCGCCCTCCGGCAGGGGACTCCACCCGATAGGTGTGCGGCACGCCTCTGGGCGTGAGAATCAGCTCCCCCGGCCCGGCGCGATGCTCCTCCCCTCCCAGTATGAATCTGAACTCCCCCTCCAAGACATGGAACAACTCGTCCTCGGTGTGGTGGATGTGGAGCGGGGGCGAGTCGGCGTAGGGTGCCCAGTTTTCGATTACGGACAGGCCATCGGCGCCCTCAGCGTGGGAGACACGGATGCGCACCAGTGTGTTGAGGAACCAGAGGTACTCGGGAGTTGCAACGTCGTGACGCATTTCACCTCTACAAGCGATGGGCCGGCTATATATATATATGCGGCCCTGGCCTTGAACGCCTGGAGAATACTACAACGGCCGCGAAACGATGCCAAGCTCCCATGGCTTCCGCCAAGATGCGAGACTTAGTCCGCTAGGCGTCTTGATGAGCAACGGTATGGCGAAGTGATTGGGGCCGCACCATCTATATCGCTGCCTCAACGAATCTTCGCAAGCGTTCCTCAAGACCACTGGTATTAGACCTGTCGGCAAGCGTCTCATAGACGACCCCGCCAAGATCCGCGGGCATTTTGGCTCCCTCTTCTCGAATGATCAGCACGCGCTCGTGACCCTTTGCATGGGCAAAAAACCCAGCCTCAAAGATCACGTTGTCGCGTGGCGCCGCCTGTTCGCGTTTACCCTTGAGCATGTCATCGCGCGTAAACAGGAATACTCCTCCGGTCGTGCGCTCTGCGGCTCTTTCGACTTGCTCGAGGATTGTGCTTCCGCCGACAAAATCGGGCTTCCAGTCGAGGACGGTTGCACCGATTTGATTCAAAATATTACGAATGCTATCAGCAGTCCCTTCCAGCCTGCCGCTGTAAGCCAAGAAGAGATCCTTTCGCTCTCCAAGGTTCTTGTTCCAGCGCTCTAGAAAGCCACGAAATCTATCCTGAGCCACCCAAGTGTAGTCGGCCTGCACAGGAACTGTGATCACTGGATCGGTGGCGTGACGAGCAAAGAAGACTCTTTCCTCTACACCTTCTTCAAGTAGGGCAAGGATAGGGAGCCCAAATGCTCTAGCTAGAGCTCCTTCGTAATGGCAATACTCTGTAACGAGCGAAACAGATCTGCTGTCTCGAACTGCCGAGCACTTCCATATTGGAAAGCCTAGAATCGCTGCCCCGACGCAGCGGCGCATCACATCTTTTGCATTCTCCGCGCTCCATGATCTGTCGGCGGCCAACCCTTTTCCTCCTTCAGGAGAGCCGAACACTTGTGCTTCATAGCCGAGCGCCTCGATCTCTCCGACGATAGCCCACTTGAGCTTGTTACGACGGTCATCAAGATACTCGTCACGGGGACTGCTTACGAAAATTCGTCGCTTCATGGCTATCGGACCTCTTCGCAGAGAACTCTCCCGACGCCCACCGGAAGGTAACGTTCACCGGCGGCGTCAGTGGTCCGGTGCAACGCTCGGGGTGTGCGCCGACTTTCCACTACACCACGTTCTTGCGACTCGGGTCAAGAACATTTCGAGGCGCAGCAGCGTTGCCCAGAGGATCCGCGATGCGCTCGGCTTTCCTCGCCATCTCCGCGGGTTGCGCCGGTTCGCAGGCCGCGTGCGCCGAAATCCCCCGTTCCTGCTATCTGGCGCGCGCCGCCTGCGGACGGACACGGTACAACTGCGAACGGACGCGGTCCGCCTGCGAACGTTCGCACTCCTGGTGCAAACGTTCACCATCCTGCTGCGAACCGGCGCCGTCCACCTGCGAACGTTCACAGCCCTGGTGCAAGCATTCACCGTCCTGGTGCGAACCGGCACCGTCCACCTGGGAACCTTCGCAGTCCTGGTGCGAGCGTTCACCGTCCTGCTGCGAACCGGCGCCATCGGCCGGGGAACCGGCGCAGGTCGCGCGTGAGCCGGCGCAAGGACATGGCCGAATGGTAGAGCGGTCCCCACGTCCGCAGCGTCTGTCCCCCCTCGATCTTTACCACGGCGTCCGCCCTCCTCCTGTAGACTGCGCAGTCGAGAGGAGGAGACACCCATGAAGGCTCATCCCGGCTTCCGGCGGCTCTTGTTGCTCACTCTGGCGGTCACGGTCCTGGTCACGGCTCTGAACGTGCGGACCGGGACGACGCGGACGGCCAAACCCGTTCTCCATGCCCGGCACTGGCTGGCGATCACCGGCAAGCCTCTGGCGGCGACGGCCGGCGCCATGATGTTCCAGAAGGGGGGCAACGCCGTGGACGCGGCCTGCGCCATGCTCGCGGCCACGTGCACCATGTGGGACACCCTGGGCTGGGGCGGCGAGACGCAGGTCCTCCTGTGGAATCCCAAGACCAAGAAGGTCATTGCCATCAACGCCTTGGGCGTCGCTCCCACGGGCGCGACTCCCGAGTTCTACCGCGGCAAGAAGATGGCCTATCCGCCGGAGTTCGGACCGCTGGCGGCGGTGACGCCGGGCACTCCCGGCGGCCTCCTGGTCATGCTGGCGGAGTACGGCAAGCTGAGCCTCGCCGACGTGCTCGGGCCGGCGATCCAGATGGCCGACGGCTTTCCGATCGAGGCGCAGCTCGCCAACCGCATCGAGGCCGAGAAGGCGCGGATCAAGGAGTGGAATTCCTCCCGCGCGATCCTCCTCCCCCACTTGGGCGAGGCCCGCGAGGCGGCCCGGCCGGGTGAAGTGTTCCGCCAGCCGGACCTCGCCGCCACGCTGCGCAAGCTGGTGGACGCCGAGCGCCAGGCCCTCGCCGCGGGCAAGAGCCGCAAGGAGGCCATCCAGGCCGCCTACGACCGTTTCTACAAGGGGGACATCGCCGAGGAGATCGCCCGCGGCACGCAGGAGCAGGGCGGCCTGATCACCCGCGAGGACCTGGCGCGCTGGCAGGTGCGCATCGAGGAGCCGGTCAAGGTCACCTACAAGGGGACCGACGTCTACAAGCTCACGACCTGGACCCAGGGGCCGGCCATGCTCCAGGCGCTCAACCTGCTGGAGCCCATGGACCTGCGCGGCATGGGGCTCAACAGCAGCCGCTACATCCACACGCTCTATCAGGTCATGAGCCTGGCCTTCGCCGACCGCGACTTCTATTACGGCGATCCCTATTTCCCGCCCGAGGAGCCGGTCCAGGGGCTGCTCTCCAAACCTTATGCCGACGCCCGGCGCAAGGAGATCAACTGGGAGCGCAACGATCCGTCGGTCAAGCCCGGCGATCCTTATCCGTTCCAGGGAAGAGCGGCGAACCCCTATCGCCAGCTCCTCGAGAAGTGGGGGACGCCGGACGAGTCGAAGACGTGGACGCAGCCGCACAACGCCTCGATGACCTTCGACGAGGGCTTCCGCGCCGGCACGACCTCAATCATCTCCGCGGACGAGGAGGGCTGGGTCGTCTCCGCCACGCCGAGCGGCGGCTGGATCCCCGCCTACATCGCGGGCCGCAGCGGCATCGGCCTCTCGCAGCGCATGCAGAGCTTCGTGCTCGACGAGGCGCAGAGCCCGTTCAACGTGCTGGTCCCGGGCAAGCGGCCGCGGGTGACGCTCACGCCCAGCCTGGCGGTCAAGAACGGCAAGCCCTGGCTCGCTTTCGCGGTGCAGGGGGGCGACACCCAAGACCAGAACCTGCTCCAGTTCTTCCTCGACGTCGCGGAGTTCGGGATGAACGTCCAGGAGGCGGCCGAAGGCCCCAACATCACGAGCTATCAGATGCGCAGCTCCTTCGGCGATCACGAATCGCAGCCCGGACGGATCACGGTTCACGCCAGCACTCCGCCCTGGGTGCAGGAAGAGCTGAAGCGGATGGGCTATAAGGTCGAGGTCGAGGAGCGCACCTCCGGCCCCATCAACGCCATTCTCTTCGACCACGAGCACGGCACCATGTGGGGCGGCTCCAGCGACTACGGCGAGGACTACGGGATCGGGTGGTGAGGGCTCAGGGAGTGAGGGTCTTCGCCCGGGGATCGATCGCCCGGTACAGCCGCCGCCACTGCGCCCAGGCTTCGACGTCCGGCCGGAGGGCCTGGCATTCGGACGGCAGCTCTTTGATGTTGGGATAGGTCGTGCCGCGGAACGTGATGGAGCCGTCGGGATGAACGCGGCCGACGACCCCGGTCTCCATCATGGCGGGATCGGCGAACTGGAGGACGGACGCTCTGCGCTCGGGCATTCCAGACCTTTCCGGTCGAAAGCCTCCTGACCACCTTCTATTTTAACTCTTTCTGACGCGAAAATCTTTTCACGCTCCGGCTCGCTTTTCGAGCCGGAGCGCACCATCCCCTGTAGCAGGCACTCAACAGCATCACACCGCTTTCCGGAATCGGTTCTTTACCCGCAGGAGCCGTGCCGGCTCCCGGGTTCTTCCGGGGAAGGGAGAGGCCTTCCCAAGGAGGTCGTGTATGCGTGCAGGCATGAGGTTGGTTCGCGGCATGATGGCGCTTGCCATCGCCGCGAGCGTCGTGGCGCCGGCGAGCGCGACGACGCTGGTCCGCGAGAGCCTCGACGAGCTGGTCGCCGGAAACGCGACGATCATCGTCGGCGAGGTTCTGGACTCGCGTTCGTATTGGAATGAGGACCGGAATTTCATCCTCACCGACGTTCGCGTCGCTGTCAGCGACGTCCTCAAGGGTAATCCGAGGGACAACGAGATCACGGTCACGATCATGGGCGGGCGAGTCGGCGATCTGACCACCCTGATCATCGGCGGAGCCGAATTGATTCCGGGAAGCTCGTACGTTCTGTTCCTCAATCAGGAGGATCTGCCCGGCGTCAAGGGCGTCGCCACGGTGCGTGATCACTGCCAGGGCGTGTTCGATCTCGCGATCGCCGCGGACGGCCTGCGCGCCGTCAGCCAGGCGAACCGGCATCCGCTCGTGCCCGACAAGCTTGGGTACGTCGACGCTCCGGGAGGTGTGGAAGGTTTTCCGCTCAGGGCCATGATGCAGTCGATTCGTGAGATCGTCGAGCGTCCGCAGGGCGCCGGCCGGGAGGTGAAATAATGTACCGTAAGACTTTTTCTCGCGTTGCCGCCTGCGCCGCCGTGGCGGTTGGAATGATCGCTCTGTCGATGCCGGCCCACGCCTACCGTATGATCCAGAATACCACCATCGGCCGCGTGAGCGCCGGCGGCGCCGTGACGTGCAGCGCGACCGGCGGCTTCGCGCACTGGAACACCCGCAGCATCAATTGGTATCTCAACACGGCCGGCCAAGGCTCGGGCAAGTCGTCGGCCCTCTCAGCGGCGCTGACTTCCTGGACCAACGTGGCCAGCGCCAATCATGTCCTGAGCTACGCTGGAACAACCACCGCCGGTTTCGTCACCGACGGCCGCAACACGTTCCTGTGGGCCAGCGGTAACGGCTGCACCGGCTCGTGCCTCGCCATCACCGCGCTGGTCCTCCAGTCGGGCCAGGTGATCGTGGAGACGGATGTCTCCTTCAACTCGGGCTGGTCGTGGCGGACCGACGGCGGCGACTACGACACGCAGGCGGTCGCAGCTCACGAGGTCGGGCACGCACTGGGTATCCATCACACCCAGATCACGACCACGCCGCGGCCCACGATGTACGCCTCATATTTCGGCACCACCGGGCGCTCCCTCGAGTCCGACGATCATCAGGCTCTGCAGTGCGCGGAGAGCCGGTACTAAAATTGTTTTTGTCTGTGACCGGAGGGGCGGGGTTCCCGGAGGGCGACCGAAGGAAACCCCGCCGCTGTTCCCCTACGCGATCGTGACCTCGTCGCAGAGGTATACGTCCTGGATGGCGTGGAAGAGCTCGACGCCTTCCTGGAGCGGGCGCTGGAAGGCTTTGCGGCCGGAGATCAGTCCGCAGCCGCCGGCGCGCTTGTTGACGACCGCCGTGCGCACCGCCTGCGCGAGGTCGTCCTGCCCCTTGGACTCGCCGCCCGAGTTGATCAGGCCGACCCGGCCCATGTAGCAATTGGCCACCTGCCAGCGGTTCCAGTCGATCGGATGGTCGGCGACCAGCTCGCCATAGACCTTGGGGTGGCTCTTGCCGAACTTCAGGGCGGTGTAGCCGCCGTTGTTGGTGGCCTGCTTCTGTTTGACGATGTCCGCCTGCATGGTCACCGCGAGGTGGTTCGCCTGGCCGGTCAGATCGGCCGAGGTGTGATAGTCGACGCCGTCCTTCTTGAAGGCGTTGTTGCGGGTGTAGGCCCAGAGCACGGTGGCCATGCCCAGCTCGTGCGCGCGGTAGAAGGCCTCGGCGATCTCGACGATCTCGCGGTCCGAGTCCTCGCTGCCGAAGTAGACCGTGGCGCCGACCGCCGCCGCGCCCATGTCCCACGCCTGCTCGACCTGGCCAAAGAGGATCTGCTGGTACTTGTTCGGATAGGTCAGCAGCTCGTTGTGGTTGAGCTTGGCGATGAACGGGATCTTGTGGGCGTATTTGCGGGACACCAGGCCGAGGACGCCCATGGTCGAGGCCACGGCGTTGCATCCGGCCTCGACGGCCAGCCGGACGATGTTCTCGGGATCGAAGTAGTCGGGGTTCGGCGCGAAGGAGGCGGCGCCGGAGTGCTCGACTCCCTGGTCGACCGGGAGGACCGAGAGATAGCCCGTGTGCGCCAGGCGGCCGTTCCCGTACAGGCGCTGCAGGTTGACCAGCACCTGCGGCTTGCGGTCGGACGAGGCCCAGGCGCGGTCGATGTGATCGGGGCCGGGCAGCGTGAGCCGCTCTTTGGGGACCCCCTTGCAGGTATAGGAGAGGAGGTCGTCCGCCTCGTCGCCGAGCAGGCCGGCGATCCGGTCGAGAGTGCCGCTCCCAATGCGTTCCATGGTTGCCATTTGAGGATTCCCTCCCTTTCGCTTCTGAATAGGTCCGGCGCGCGCGAGGCGGCCGCAGGGTATGTTATCAGCCCCTGCAATCCCCTCGCCGGGGGTTGCGGAAAATCCAGACATGAGCACGCCGAAGCGTTTCCACCGCGTCCGCCAGGTCCTCGACCGCCGGCAGCCGGACCTGACGGTCCTGCTGGAGGACGTCCAGGTGCCGCGCAATCTGGCCGCGATCCTGCGCAGCGCCGACGCCGTCGGGGTCCTCAAGGTCCACGCGGTCTGGCCGGGCGGCCGGCTCAAGATCTCCCGTCCCGCCTCGGGAGGCAACCGCAAGTGGATGCCGGTCCGCAAGCACCCGACCCTCGCCGAAGCCCTGGCTTGCCTGAAGGATCAGGGGCTGCGCGTCCTGGCGGCCCACCCGGAGGAAGGAGCGGCCGACTTCCGCGACGTGGACTATACCCGCCCCACCGCCCTCCTCCTCGGCAACGAGGACATGGGCCTGACTCTAGAGGCACTGGAAGGGGCAGACGAGCGCGCCACCATCCGTATGATGGGCATGGGGACCTCCCTCAACGTCTCGGTCGCCGCCGCCCTGATCCTCTTCGAAGCCCAGCGCCAGCGCGAAGCCGCCGGGCTCTATGACACCCCGCGGCTGGATCCGGAGGTCTACCGGAAGACCCTGTTCGAGTGGGTGTATCCGAAGCTGGCGGCCCTCTGCCGGCGGCGCGGGGTGGCGTATCCGGAGCTAGGGCCGGACGGGGAGATTCTGGGGGAGGTGCCACGGTAGGAAATCCCCCAGCCCCCGGACCCTCACCCCCTAACCCCCCTCTCCCACACGCACTCACGCCCACCCGGGAGAGGGGGAAAGCTACGAATAGAGAAGTCAACCTCCCCCTCTCCCGGGGGGGTGGGAGAGGGGGGCCGGGGGGTGAGGGTCTTTTGAGCGGGTCAGGCGGTGAGGTTTTTCAAAATCGCCGCCGCCGACCGGTCGATATCCTCCTCCGTCGTCGACCAGTTCGACACCGAGATCCGCATGGCGGACCTGCCCTGCCAGGTGGTGCCGCCGAGCCAGCAGGTGCCGTCGGCCTGGACGCGGGCGACCACCTCGCGGGTGTAGGCGTCGGAGTCTCCCCCTCCGGGCGGATGGAAGCGGACGAGCACCTGATTAAGGACGACGTCGTTGAGGATCTCGACGCGCGGATCGGAGCGCAGCCGGTCCGCCATCCGCCGGGCGTGAGCGCAGCAGCGCTCGATGAGGTCCCGGACGCCGGCGCGGCCGAGCGAGCGCAGGGCGGCCCAGACGGTGAAGCCGCGGGCGCGGCGGGAGAATTCGGGGGCCCAATCGAAGGGATCGCGCTCGCCGCCGGCGGTCTGGACGAGGTAGGACGCCGAGATCGTCATGGCCGCCCGGTGGGATTCGGGATCGTTGACGATCACGATCCCCGAGTCGTAGGGGACATTGAGCCACTTGTGAGCGTCTACCGCCCAGGAGTCAGCCCGGTCAGCTCCTTCGGCGAGCTGTGAAAGGCCCGGGCTCACCCGCGCCCAGAGACCGAAGGCGCCGTCCACGTGGAGCCAGCCTCCCCGTTCGCGCACGGCGGCCGCGATCTCCGGGAGCGGATCGAAGGCGCCCGTGTTCACGTTGCCCATCTGGGCGCAGACGATCAGCGGTCCCGAGCAGGAGCGGAGGACCTCCGGCAGGGCTTCGGCGCGCATCCTTCCCTGGCCGTCGTTTGGCACCTTCTTCACCCGGTCGCGACCGAGGCCGAGCATCTGGAGGGAGGTGTAGATGGTCGCGTGCGCCTGGTCGCCGATCACCACGTCGATCTCCGGCGCTCCGAAGAGCCCTTGGGATTCGACGTCCCAGCCGGCGCGGGCGAGCACCGCGTGGCGGGCCGCGGCGAGAGCTGTGAAGTTGGCCATCTGGCCGCCGGTGACGAACCCGACGCTCGCGCCGCGCGGCAGATCGAACAGCTCGAGCAGCCAGCCTGCGGCGACCTCCTCGGCGACCGAGTTGGCCGGCGACGAGATATAGAGGGTGGCGTTCTGGTCCCAGGCCGAGGTGAGCCAGTCGGCGGCGAGCGTCGCCGGCAGGTGTCCGCCGATGACGAATCCGAAGTAGCGCGGTCCCGCCATGGCCACGAGCCCGGGATCGGCGGCCCGGGCGAGGCTCTCGACCACGGTCCGCGCGTCCTCACCGCTTTCCGGCAGCGGCCCTCCGAACGCGGCGCGCAGGCTATCCGCCGAGACGGCGGGACCGACCCGGCGGTCCGGGAGCCCTTCGAGGAACTCCAGCGCCAGCTCGGCGGTGCGGGTGAGCAGGTCTCGGTCGGTCATCCAATCTCCATCTCTTTCCGAGAATGCCTGAGTTTCGTGCCAGCTCCCGCCGTGGGCCCTCACCCCCGTCCCCTCTCCCAGAGGGAGAGGGGCGCCACCACCCTGCCCGAATCGGTTTGGATAGCATGGTTTTTCTCCCCCTCTCCCTCTGGGAGAGGGGGCCGGGGGGTGAGGGGCCTCTCGCGCATCTCCCAGACGGCCCGCGAGACTTCCGCGATGATCCCGTTGGCCATCTCCTCGTCCTGGAAGCCGTCGGTCAGGACGACGAGGATGTACGGCGATTTGCCCGGCGGCAGGACGATCGCCGCGTCGTGGTGGATGCCCGTGATGTCTCCCGTCTTGTGCGCCACCGGCGTGCCCCTGGGGATTCCGGCGGGGATCTTCTCGTTGAACTCCTGAGCCTTGAGGATGTCGAGCATGCGCTGCCGCGAGGCTTCCGAGAAGGCCCCTTCGGTCTCGCCGCCGGGGAGCAGGGCGCGCAGGACGATCCGCAGGTCCTTGGCGGTCGTCCGATTGTTCAGCCCGGCCTGGAAAGCCTTGCCGTCCTCCACGCCGCGCAGGACGTGGATGTCGTAGGCGCCGATCCGTCGCATCAGCTCCGTGACGCGGGAGGCGCCGATCCGTTCGATCAGCAGGTTCGTGGCCAAGTTCGAGCTGCGCACGATCATCCGCCGGATCAGCTCCTCCAGCGGCCGGGTCTGCCCGACGGTCTGGTAGAGGTCGGGATCGCCATCCTCCTTGGGATCGAGCGAATAGGGCGAGCCGTCGACGATGCTCTGGAACTGGTTCTTGACCGGGACCGGCTCGTCCAATCGCATTTCGCCGCTGTCCACCGCCTCGAAGAGCGCCATCATGACCGGCACCTTCATGGTGCTCGCGGCGTGCATGGGCTCCGTGTCGTAGAACGAGAAGCTCTGGCCGGTGTCAAGGTGGAGGAAGGCCACGGAGATCGTGCCGCCGCGGTTGCGGCGCGCGATCTCTTCGACCCGCCCGGGCAGCGTGCTCTTGGGGTACTGGGTTGTCGCGCAGGCGCAGAGCGCGAGGGTCAGGGGGACGAGGATCAGGAATCGTCGCATGAGAGGGAGCTCCATCCGGGAATCGCCGGATGGAGAAGCATACAGCCGACCGCGTCAGCCGGATGGATTGAGGTCTGACTCGACCCTCCGGATGCCTTCCTGGTTCAGCACCCAGTGGCGGACCGGGGGCTCGGAGGGCAGGGACACCTCCGTCTTCCCGAAGGCGGACTCGGCGCGCAGGACGTGACCCTCGTCGATCCGGGCCTTGCCGGAGCCCAGGTTCCCCGGCTTGGGCTTGGGCCAGGGGAAGAGGTGCTCCGAGGAGCCGTCCGTGCGGAGGACCGATCCCATCACGGCCGCGGTGTTGCCGTTGATGATCTGAGGCAACAAGCCTGCTGACTCTCCCGGCCAGCGGAGGATCTCCCAGCCGGCGAACTTCAGCTTGTCGAGCATGCCCGCCACCTTGTCGAGGGCCTTGAGATCCTGCTGCTGGATCGCGGCAAGCATCGTGGCCTGGGCTTCCGCGGAGACTCCATAGTCGTTGGCCAGGAGGTCCACCACCTGGAAATACCAGTACCTCCAGGCGTCACGGGGCGGCCAGGGATGCTTGGCGCCGGGCCAGCCGGTGAATTCCGTGAGGAAAAGGCTCCCGGCGTCGTCCGCGTAGTGCTGGTTGGTGGAGCGCCCCCCGATCTGGACGCGGTACGCTCCGGAGATCCCCTGGGGCACCTTGATGTCGCCCGAGCCTCCAGAGCCGTGGCCGGTCATCGACGTGGGCCAGGGCATCGCCCCCAGAGTGGCCAGGGCGGCGTAGGCGGTCAGCCAGGCGCCGGACAGCTCCAGGAGCTCCGCTTCGCTGTTGCGGATCGCCCAGAGCCGGACGGCGCAGATCGCTCCGACCGTCAGGCCGTCGTAGTTGTTGCTCTGCGCCTCCGTCCCCTGGAACAGGCCGAGCACCCCGGGAGCGTCGGCGTCCATGCCGAGCTGCCAGCGGAACCACTGCCGCCACCACTGCCGCGCGTCCCGCTCGGCCATGACCTCGTCGGGCGCGACGTAGAGGCGGGTGGCCGCGGCGAGCGGAGCCCAGTTCTGGCTGCCGAAGTTCGACCAGGCCTGATACTCCGGAGAGCAGTGATCGCGCCACTTGTTCGGCAGGGCCAGCGGAACCTTCCAGAGGGCCCGCATGAGATCCGGAGGAAGCAGATCCTCCGGCCCGATCTTGGGACCCTGCTCCGGCTGCGGGACCTTTCCGGTGCTGTCGACCTGGACCGCTTTCAAGATAGCCATAGGGTACCTCGCTCGGGATCTAGCGTGGAGATTTCGCTTCTAGTGTAGCAGGATGGAGGCACGTCCTCAGGGACGGACCCGCCGAGGAGTTTCCCGGATTCGTCTACTCCGTTCCGCCATACCCGAGGGTCCGGATGGTTTCCTTTCGCGCACCCCTCTGAACCCAGGCGACGACCTTCTCGTCTTCGCTCTCGGGATTGGCCCACAGGACATCCTGGATCTCGCGGAGACTCAGACAGGCGATCCTGAAGAGAGCCCGCACCTGCTCGTCACGCGAGATAACGATCCGGTCCGCCCTCAGCGCGGCTTCGACCAGATGGGCATCCTCCTCCAAGGCTCGCCGTCGAGCTTCCGAGGTCATGCAGGCCTGGAGCCGCTCCCGGAAAGTCTTGTCACGCACATCTCCCAGCAGATCGACGAGCTTTCGCGAGAACATCCGCACGAGCCAGCCTCTCGCGAATCTGGAACGGTGCTTCTTCCACTCTGCGTGGGCTTCCGCGCTCAAGGCGAGCCGATGCCGAGATTCCAGGATTGCTTCCAAGGCCATGCGGCACTGGCTGGACGGTCCCAGCGCCGCCTTAAGACCAGCGGACCTCGCCACCGACGCATCCACCACGATCCGCTTACTTTTTGCTCTTGGCATGCTTGCGGGGTTCCAGGGCTCGCACCTCGACGGCATCGAGATACCGGTTCTCGACCGCCGCCCTCACATCGCCGAAATCCTCCGGCCACTCACCATAAGCTCCAAGTTGGTCGATGTCCGCGCTGTCGACCTTGGTGGCGCCTCTGGAATCCCGTGTGAACCAATGCAGCTTGACCTTCTCAGGGGCGAGCTTCCCCTGCGCCACGAGACTTTGCAAAGCGAGGAGGAGATGATCGCTGTGAGTCTCCACCACGACGCGCACATCCCTCTTGACAGCATCCGCTAGGACGCCCGCCAACTCTCCTTGTGCCCGCGGATGAAGATGAAGCTCCGGTTGCTCGATATACACCATCTGATCGGCCCTGGCGACGAGCAGAGCGACTAGGACCGGGAGAACCTGAGAGACCCCGAAGCCTACATCCGCGATGTTGACGAGGTCGTTTCCAGTCGCGTGCTTCGTCGTCGGCATTCTCCCTACGAGCAATTCGACCTGCGTCGCATCGATAGAACGGGCCGTGATCTTGTGGGTAAGGCCTAGCCGTCCGAGAGTCTTGTTGAGGCGCGCAAGTGCATTGCTCCCGCTTTCCTGCCAATTGGCGATTACGCTGGCCGTGTACTTCTCGAAAGTCCCTGGAAAGTGCTCTTCGACCGCTGTCGTCGGATAGCTCCTCGAAAGATTACCGCGCAAGCCCGGAACATGGATGAGGGAGCGCAGAGTCGAGTCGAGGACGGCCGTCAGCGGAGGGAATAAGGATCCAGAGAGATAATATACCTCCTCGCCCTCGGCCGCGATCTCTAGGAAACAACGATTGCGAACGACAAACCATGAGATCTCTACAGGAGCACTCTCTCGAAATTTTCGCAGAATAGGGACGACGTTTTCGAGTTCTCGGCTGGTCATTCCTAGCTGGATGTCAATCGCCCCATAAGAGGTGCACACAAGGTCGAACTTCTCGTCCGGTCTGCGCCGGAAAACATTCGTCAACCTGAATCCTTCCCCCACTTCAACGCCGATTTCCCACTCCTCTGAAGCATCTCGTCCGCCCAAGGTGGTAAGGAGCTGGCTCGCAGCGCTGAATTTCACGTGTGGGCCGTCCAAGAGGAGCGGCCCTGGATCGTACGTTGCCTCGAGGGTTTGCTTCAGGAGGAGCAGGGGTTGTAGGGCGCTCGATTTTCCCGAGCTGTTCGCCCCGGCCAGCAGAGTCAGCGGACGGATCTCCAGCAGCTCTTCGTCGGCGAAGGACTTGAAGCCTTTCAAGACGATGCCGCTGATTGCAGCGGGTGATCGTTGCCGGCTCACTTTTTGAGTCTTCATGGAATATCCTAGTTCTCCTCCGCCGGCTCCAACCCCAGCCGCACCATCAGGTTCTGGAGGATCCGCGCCGTCAATCCCCAGATCCGGCGGTTCCCGACATGATAGATCCGGAGGGTCCGCTCGACGTCGTTGATCTTGACGGGGCGCTCTTCGACGAGCTTCGGGTTGGAGAAGGCGGAGAGGGGGAGGCTGAAGACTTCGGCGATCTCGGCGGCGTTCGGCTCGGCCTTGAAGGGGAAGGGAACCGCTCCGACGCAGGGGATGACCCGGAAGCCGGTCGGGGTGTCCAGCTCGTCGAGCTCGCCCAGGCGGAGGACCGTCTGCGGGTTGAGGCCGATCTCCTCGTGGGCCTCGCGGATCGCGGCGGCCCAGAAATCCTCTTTCAGCTCCTTGCCGCCGCCGGGAAAAGCGATCTGGCCGCGGTGGCTCGGGAGCGTGTCCGTGCGCTTGGTGAGGACGGTCCACAGCTCCCCGGCGTCCACGTAGAGGGGCACCAGCACCGCGGCCTGGCGCAGGTCGCTCGCCGGCATCCTCTGCGGAGCCGGCGAGGACAGCCGGTCCCGGATCTCCATGATCCAGCTCTTCCGCTCCATCGTCACCCCCCGCTCCTTTGTATCAGATCCTCGGCGGGGTGGATGCGGAAGCTGAACGGCGCGGCGGGGGCTTTGGGGAACTGGATGTCCAGCTCGTAGAGATAGTAGTCGTCCCAGGTCCACCACATGGGATGGACCGCGCGCGGCTTCTTCAGCGGCACATGGAAGGTGATCGTGCCGTCGGGGCGGAAGATCGTGGACGCGATCTCGGCGCCTCCGATCTCCAGGCGCGAGGGAGCGTCGCGGCCGAAGTCCAGGTAGACCGCCGGGAGCGGGTCCGGGCTGCCGACCAGCAGCTCGCCGAGGTTGCTCCCGATCAGGCGCAGGCTCTCCGATCCCTCGGCCCGGTAGACGTTGTGGTTCAGGAGCTTGAGCCAGAGATTGTTGACGGACATGTCCTGGCCGCCCGGGATGTGGCTCTGGGTGGTCTCGTACGGGAGATAGCGCTCGGCGATCTCCGAGACGTGGCGGTAGCGGCCGTCCTCCCCCACGGGGAATGCGGTCGGGTGGGTCCAGAGGGGCCAGAGGAACGGAGCCGCCAGCGCGGCGGCGAGCACAGGCCAGACCGGGCGGGCCGGGCGCGCGGCCAGGAACCAGAAGGCGGGGTACAGGGGAAGGAAATAGCGGTTGCCGATCGCTCCTCCCCCGCCGTAGAAGTTGAACGGCCGGATCACCAGGAACCCGAGCACCGCCACGAGCACGGCGAGCGGGATCGCCCAGCGGCCCCGGTCTCCCCGCATCGTGACGAATCCCAGCAGGAGCGGCAGGAAGTATGGCAGCACGCCGACGTTGCGCCCCGCGAAGAAGTAGGCGCTGTTCCAGGAGAGGAGCTTGGGATCGAAGCTCGGCGCGACGCCCCCCTCCTGCAGCCAGGAGGTGTTCCCCCACTTCTGGAGCGAGGAAGACCACTGGCTGGCCGGGAAGTCCACCTCCGGATAGCCGGTGCGCGGATAGAAGCCCTGGCGCTCCCCGCCGTAGCCGCTCCATGATCCGCCCGCGCCCCACTGCACCAGGGAGGTGCCGGCGAGGAGGAGAACGGCTCCGGCCACCAGACCGATCAGGGCCGCGCGGCGCGCATGGCCGAGGCTCCACGCCGCGAGGAGGGCCGGGATCAGGAGGATGAGGTAGAACGGCCGGAAAGCCCCCGCGACCGCGAGGAGCATCCCCGCCAGGAACCAGCGCCAGAACGCCGGGCCGGTGAGCGGCGCCTCGGCATAGATCTGCGGCATGGCCTGATCGGGGATGGAACCGTAGACCAGGGCCAGCCCCGCGGCCGTGGCCGCCAGCAGGAAGAGGTCGGCATGGACCCAGAAGGCGTAGCCGAAAGAGACGGAGGCGAAGAGGAAGGCGGCCACCCAGAGCGGCGCGGTCTCTCCCACGGTCCCGCGCAGGGCGAAGGAGGCGAGCACGGCCGCGGCGGCGAGGAAGACGACGTTGGCGATCAACCCGCCGCGCACGGGCGCCGCCCGCACGAAGGGCGCGATGGCCAGCGCGTAGAGGAACGGCTTGCCATAGGTGATGCGGGCTCCGTTGTCGTGGCTCTGGAGGATCAGGCCGTCCGGCGGGCCTCCCCAATGCGCGACGAAGCGGTCGTAGTCCGCGCGGGAGTAGGCGAGGTCGAGGTCCCAGGCGAGGCTGGCCGCCTGCATGGCGTAGGTCGCCTCGTCGCCCACGAGAGAGGGCCGGCCGGCGCGGTCGAAGCGGAAGGCCCCCACCAGCATGGCGAAGAGCAGGACGGCGAGGACCGCCCAGCTCACGATCTCCGGGACGCGCGGCTTCACAGCCGGCGCTCCCAGCGGGGTCCGCCGTACTTGGAGATCCCGAGCCCGCCGAAGAGGTGCGGCTCGATCCACAGGTGGGATGGACCAGGCGGACGGCGGACCTCGGTCTCCAGGACCGCCTCTTCGCCCGGCAGCAGGTCGCGCGGCAGGGCGAGCCACGGCCGGCCTTCGAGGATGTCCTCGCCGTCCACGAAGAGCTTGACCACGACGGCCACGCCGCCCGGTCCCTTCTCTCCCGCAAGCCAGCGCGCGAAGCCCTGGTTGCGCAGGCGGATGCGCAGCTTGCGGCGCTCGCCTTCCGGCCAGGGCAGGTCCGCGCCCTCGACCTCCATCTCGCCGTCGAGCTTCCCCCACGCCAGGCTGCTCGGCGGCGGGACGTCCGGCCGGCCCCCTGGGAGATCGCCGGGCGGCGGCAGCTCGCGAAACTCCTGGACCCCCTCGATCACCGCCGCGGCCGCCCGGGCAGGATCGTGCCGCGTGCGGACGTGCTCGCGGGCCGCCTCCCCCATGGCCCGCAGCCGTTCGGGGTGCTCGATCAGCTCGCGGAGCATGGCCGCCAGCGCGGCCGGCTCATCCTCGCCGAGCGGCACCCGCAACGCGGTCTCCCTGGGAAGATCGGCGAACTGGGCGTAGTCGGAGACGATGGCCGGGCGGCCCATGGCCATGACCCGCAGCAGCGAAGCCGAGGTCTCGCCCGCGGTGGGATAGCGGAGGTTGAGACAGAGGTCGACCGCGGCGATGGCGGCTTCGAAGTCCTCGTACGGCAGGAAGTCGGTGACGTGGACCCGGTCGGCCACGCCCGCGCGCCGCGCCTCGCCTTCGAGGTCCAACATCGGCGACACCTCGCCGACGATCAGCAGATGAACCCCTTCGAGCCCCGGCGCGGCCAGCGCCCGGATCACCGCGGCCGTGCGCTTGATCGGCGTCTGGAACCCGAACGAGCCGAGCACCGGCAGGCCCTCCGGAAGCCCGAAGCGCTGGCGCATGCGCCGTCCCGCTTCGGCGTCCGCGGCCGGAGGCAGGGGCACGCCCATAGGGATGGCCCGGACGCGGATGTCCGGGTCCTCCTCCCGGACCACTCCGGCCGCCCACTCGCTGTGGACGAGGATGCCGCGCTGCCGCCGCAGCAGGGTCCGGTGCGCCGGCAAGGCGAAGACCGGAGCGTCGCCATAGGCCCCCCAGCGCTTGATCACCGCGGCCGCCTCTCCGATCCATCCGTGATCGCGAGCCAGCCGTTCGACATAGGGATAGAAGTGGCCGCGGCCGAGGGTCACGTCGAGCAGGACGTGATGGAGCAGCACATCATGAAGGGTGAGGACGCCGGGCAGGCGCATCGCGAGGTCCAGCACCCCCTCGTGATGCCGGTTGTTGCCCATCTGGTAGAGCGGAATCCGCCCGCCGCTCCCGGTCTCTTCCGCCGGAGCCATGGGCCAGCGAGCCTCGACCTCCGGAGCGACCGGCTGCCCGGGCAGACGGATCAGGCGGACGTCGGCCAGAGCCGCCAGGTGCGGCAGCAGGTCGACGCTGTAGTCGGCGATCCCCGAGCGGACGGGTGGGAGGGGAGAGACGTAGTCGAGGAGGATTTCTCCCCCTCTCCCGGGGGCCGGGGGGGCGATGGGAGAGGGGGCCGGGGGGTGAGGGGTCAACGGAGCGGCTCGCCTAGAACGCCAGATCGTCCTTGCCCGGGGCCGCCATCTGCCCCTTGAGCCAGGCTTCGATGAAGGGATCGACGTCGCCGTCGAGGACGCGGTTGGCGTCTCCGACCTCGGCGCCGGTGCGGTGGTCCTTCACCAGGCGATACGGATGGAGGACGTAGCTGCGGATCTGACTCCCCCAGGCGTTGTCCATCTTCTTGCCCTCGCGCTCGTCCTGCTCGGCCCGACGCTTCTGCATCTCCAGGTCGTAGAGCCGGGAGCGCAGGATCTTCATGGCCATCGCCCGGTTCTTGATCTGGCTCCGCTCGTTCTGGCAGGAGACCACGATCCCCGTGGGGATGTGGGTCATGCGCACCGCCGACTCGGTCTTGTTGACGTGCTGGCCGCCCGCGCCCGAGGAGCGGAAGGTGTCGATCCTGAGGTCCTTGTCGTTGACCTCGATCTCGACAGTGTCATCGACCTCTGGGTAGACGTCGACCGAAGCGAACGAGGTATGCCGCCGCGCCTGGAAGTCGTATGGGCTGATCCGCACCAGCCGGTGGACGCCGTTCTCGCTGTTGAGATAGCCGTAGGCGTAGGAGCCGCGGACCGCGAAGGTCGCGCTCTTGATGCCGGCCTCCTCCCCGTCCTGCCGCTCGATCATCTCGACCTCGTAGCCGTGCTGCTCGGCCCAGCGCAGGTACATGCGGAGCAGCATCTCCGCCCAGTCCTGCGACTCGGTGCCGCCGGCGCCGGGGTGGATAGCCACGATGGCGTTCTTGTCGTCGTCGGGGCCTGAGAGCTTGAGCTGGAGCTCCAGCTTGTCGAGATCGGCCTCGAGCCGCTCCAGAAACTGACCGAGCTCGGGATCGGCCTCCCCCTCCTCCAGGAGCTCCCGCCAGGCAGTGAGCTCGTCGGCGTCGGAGCGGAGCCGGTTCAGAGTCTGCAGCTGCCGCTCCAGGGAGCGCCGCTGCT
>DASVEF010000029.1:0-2815 GCA_036380715.1 Thermoanaerobaculia bacterium
ACGGCCGATCCGCTCGCCGCGGACTGCCTGTCCACCGGGCTCTATGTGATGGGCCCTGAGGCCGCGCTCGGCTGGGCGGCGGCGCACCCGGGCGTCGAGGTGCTGGCGCTTCTGCCGCGCGGCGGAGCGCTCGAAGCGCTGGCCACGCCGGGGCTGCAAGGGAAGCTGAAGGTGTTGGACGGAGAGGTCCGGCTGCGGTTCTGGAGGCCGGAATAGATGTGAACAGAGAGCGGCGGGCCGCGGCGCCAACCGGTTGGGCCCACCGCTCTCTCGACCCGCGCGGCGCGTCAACGCCGCGCTTGCCATAGGAGACTTTACATGACTTTGTTCAGGGTAGGGGTTGTTTCGGTCGCGGCGCTGCTGCTCTGCCTGGCGGCGGCGCCTGCTGTCGCGCAGTCCAACGACGAACGGATCCGGCAGCTCGAGCGCGAGGTCGCGGCGCTCAAGGAGGCGATCGCCGCCCTGAAGAGCGGCGAAGGGCAGGTGGAGGATGGAGGCCGGATCGCCGAGCTGGAGCGCAAGCTGGAGGTGCTCGCCGGAGAGATCGAGAAGATGCGGATCGGCGAGGCCGCGGTGGAGGCCGACGAGGGCCAGCACGGCCTGGGGCCGGCGGCCTCGAAGATCTACCGGACCGAGCGCGGATTGTCGATCGGCGGCTACGGCGAGCTTCTCTACCAGAATTTCGACGGCGAGCGGGACAACGGCACGGCGTCGGGGCGGGTCGATACGTTCGACCTCCTGCGCGGCGTCCTCTACTTCGGCTACAAGTTCAACGACCGCTGGCTGCTCAACACCGAGATCGAGTACGAGCACGCGGGCAGCGAGGTCTCGGTGGAGTTCGCCTATCTCGACTACCTCTGGCGCCCCGAGGCGAGCTTCCGCGCCGGCCTGCTCCTGGTGCCCATGGGCTTCATCAACGAGCTGCACGAGCCCACGGTCTTCCTGGGCGCCAACCGACCGGACATCGAGCGCCTGATCATCCCGACCACCTGGCGCGAGAACGGCTTCGGCCTGTTCGGCGAAGCGGGGCCGGTCTCCTACCGCGCCTACGTCGTCAACGGCTTCCGGGGGGCGGGTTTCACCGCCGCCGGCCTGCGCGGCGGGCGGCAGAAGGGCAACCAGGCCCAGGCTGAGGATCTCGCCTGGGTCGGCCGCCTGGACTTCACCGGCGTGCCCGGCTTGACGGTCGGCGGCTCGGCCTACGTGGGCGACTCGGGGCAGAGCCTCGACGCTTCCGTCGGCACCACCCTGATCGAAGGGCACCTCGAGTGGCGGTGGCGGGGTCTGGAGCTGCGCGCCCTGGGCGTGCAGGCCGACCTCGACGACGTCAGAGAGTTGAACGCCGCCCTCGGCTTCACGGGCAACCAGTCGGTCGGCGAGAAGCTCCAGGGCTGGTACGTGCAGCTCGGCTACGACGTGCTGGCCGGCCGCGGCGAGACGGCGCTGATCCCGTACGCGCGCTGGGAGAATTACAACACCCAGGACGAGGTGCCGGCCGGCTTCCGGGCCAATCCGGCCAACGACGTCGAGGTCCTGACCCTGGGGGTCGCCTTCAAGCCGATCGAGCAGATCATCCTCAAGGTCGATCACCAGAACTACGACAACGCGGCGGGGACCGGAGTCGATCAGTTCAATGCCTTGCTGGGTTACGTCTTCTAGACGAGCCGCGCTCCTGGCGCTGGTGCTCGGTCTGGCGGCGGCCGTCCCGTCCGCGGCCAAGGTCTTCCTGTCCGTGGACGAGGCGCTGAAGCTCGCCTTTCCCGGCTGCCAGGTCGAGCGCCGCACCGCCTATCTGACGGCGGAGCAGGTGAAGCGCGCCCGGGCTCTCTCGGGCGTCGAGGTGCCGAGCGCGCTGGTCACTTACCACGTGGCGCGCCGGAACGGACAGCCGGCCGGCGTCGCCCATTTCGACACCCACCGCGTCCGCACTCTGCCGGAGACGCTGATGATCGTGGTCGATCCGCAGGGAAAGGTGTCGCGCATCGAGGTGATCTCCTTCCGCGAGCCCGAGGAGTACATGCCGCGCGGCGCCTGGTATCAGCAGTTCCTGGGCAAGAGGCTGGACCGCGATCTCCAGCTCAAGCGCGGCGTCCGGCCGGTGACCGGCGCCACGCTGACCGCCCGCGCCACCACCGAGGCGGTCCGGCGGGTGCTCGCCCTCCATCAGGTGATTGCGGGAGCGGGAGCGCGGTGAGCCGCTTCGAGGCCTTTTTCCTCCACCTCTCCAACGTGCTGGTCGGCGGCACCGGCCTGGTGTACGCGTGGATGATCTACCTGGCCGAGCCGGCCGATCCGTACGCGGTCGTCAACCACTCCTGGCAGCCGCACCTGCAGCACCTTCACGTCCTGGCCGCGCCGCTCCTGGTGTTCGCCGCCGGTCTCATCTGGCGGCGCCACGTCGTGGCCTGCTGGAAACAGGGGATCCGCCAGCGGCACCGGAGCGGCGTCTCCCTGGCGCTGACGCTGGTGCCGATGGTGGTCTCCGGCTATCTGATCCAGACGGCGGTGGAGCCGGGCTGGCGCCAAGCCTGGGTCTGGATCCACCTGGTCACCGCGGCCCTCTGGGTGCTCGGCTATCTCGTCCACCAGACCCTGCCGTTCTGGGCCCGGCTGGCGGGCAGGCCCGCGCCCACGGCGGCGGCCCTGTCCAGAGAGATCCCGATGACCGTGGAAGAGCGGCGGGAGGCGATGCGCGCCGCTTGGCTGCGGCGCTCCTGAGGCTCAGCGTTTCGGCACGTCTCCCCAGTGGTAGTCGACCTGGAGCGGCTCGCCGGAGCCGCTGCCCAGGAGCCAGAGCACCGCGGGGCTCGGCCGC
>DASVEF010000030.1:0-14907 GCA_036380715.1 Thermoanaerobaculia bacterium
CTTGGCCGCCTGTGCTATCCTCCTTACAGGAGGTAAGGAGAATGCCGGTCGCGACCATCACCAGCAAGGGCCAGATCACGCTTCCCAAGGAGGTGCGGGAGCACCTGCACCTCGGAGAGGGTGATCGCTTGGAGTTCCTGATCGATGAGGGGGGAGAGGTTCGCGTCCGGCCGGTGGCGGGATCGGTCGGGGCCTTCTTCGATTTCCTGCGCAGCCTCGGATCGCCCGCCCGTTCCCTGCAAGAGATCGAGGAGAAAATGATTCGCGAGATCGTCGCGGATGACGAGCGGATCCGGCGAAGAGGGCGGAGAGATTGAGCCGTGCGAGGAGTCGACACCAACGTTCTCCTCCGGCCTTTCGCGCAGGACGACCCCGGCCAAGTGGCTGCCGTCGAGACGCTCTTCCGCGAGTTGGAAGCTCAGGGAGAGCGCCTTTTCGTGAGCTGCATCGTCCTCTGCGAAGCTTGTTGGTCTCTCCGCGGCCTTGGATTCCCTCGTTCGAAGATCGCTGCCACTCTTGAAAAGCTGCTCGACACGGCTTTCTTCGAGATCCAGGACCGCGAGCTTGTCCGGCGCGCCCTCGCCCAATACCGGCAGGGTCCTGCCGGCTTCGCCGACTACCTGATCGGCTGGCAGAACCGGCAGGCCGGCTGCGCGGATACGGTGACCTTCGACGGAGATCTCGAGGGGACGCCAGGATTCTCGCTTCTCTCAAGCTCCTCTGTTTGATCGAGCAACCGCGGCGCGTCCCCGCGGTATTTCCGGTTGTGAACCGTCGTGCCTTCACGATATCTTTGACCCATACCGGGAGACTCCCTATACTCGACCCATGGCCGAGCCCGCAAGGAAGACGCCGACCAGGGAACACCGGACGCCGGAGCGCCGTCACGAGGCTTCGGGCGAGTCGGTGCTCCTGCGTTGGGTCGAGGGTCCCGACGGCGACGTGGAGCTTCTGGAGCTCCCTCTCACGCCGGAGCTTTTTCTCGATCCGCAGGTCGGAGACACGATGGTTCAGGGACAGCGGCACAGCGCGACGGGTCGCGAGATCGCCAACTTGCTGGAGCATCACTTCCGGCCGCAGCCGGACGTCCTGGTGACCTACGACCTGAAGCACTGGCTCATCCCCGGCCAGCCGGCGCCGGCCCCCGACGTCTCGGTCATCCGCGGCGTCCGCGAGCGCGACCTGGATCGGTCGAGCTTCGACGTTGCGGAGGAGGGTGTGAGCCCCTGCCTGATGATCGAGGTCGTCTCTCCTCTGGACTCCCGCATCCGCGAGGTCGACCTGGATAAAAAAGTCCGCCTCTACCAGCAGGCCAGGATCCCGGAGTACATCATCGTGGATTCGCTCCGCGGCAAGGGCGCGCGCCGCAGATACCATCTCCTGGGATACCGGCTGGGCTCCGCGGGCCGCTACCGGCCGATCAAGCCGGACTCCGAAGGCCGGGTCCTTTCCGAGACAACCGGCCTCTGGTTCCAGATTTCTCCGGAGGGCGACAGGGTCCTCGTCTTGGAGCATCCCACCGGCCGGCGCCTGCTGAACCTCGATGAAGAAGGAGAGCTGCGCAAGGCGGCTGAAGAGAGAGCCGAGCGCGAAGCGGAGGCCCGGAAGGAAGCGGAAGCCGAAATTGCCCGCCTCCGGTCAGAGCTCGAGCGCTTGCGCGGAAACTGAGCACCCCCTTCCCTGAAAGACAGATCGTGAGAGTCGTGGGCTGGAGCGCGAAACAGCGGTCCGGGTGACCTGCCGCGTCCGGCCTATGGCAAGGGAAAAATCCACGGCGGGGTCTGCCTGAGCGTGAAGCAGGCTCCTGAGCCCCCCGCCGTGGCCTGTGCCCCGGTTTCTCAGTATTTCAGTTGTCAAAGAGCATTTTTGAATCCTCCATACTATCGGCAGGAGGGTCAAAAAATCTTCAACCTCCCCTCTTGACAAGCAGGGTGATTTCCGTCAGGATACCCACATAGTAGTTGGGTGTCAAGTTTGTACCACCCGGATGGCTTTACCCTCCGGCGCCACAACGGCGTCGAAGGTTTCGAGCCCCGAGGGGCTCAAGGAGAGAGTATGGCGAGAGAAACGACGTACGCAGGGATCCTGGGCGACTTGCAGCGCCTGATGGGGGTGATCGAGGCCAACAAGGCCGAGCTTCCCCAACTGGAGCCGTTCTGGATCAAGCTCGAAGGGGTGCTGACCCAAGCGCTGGGGGTCAGCCAGCAGCAGGCCGCTCTCAAGGCCGCCAAGCAGGAGGCCTCGAAGCAGATGCGCAGGCTCACGTCCGAGGGCCAGCGGCTGGCGAACGTAATCCGCACGGCAGTCAAGGAGCACTACGGCATCCGTGAGGAGAAGATCGCCGAATTCGGCCTGCAGCCGTTCCGCGGCAGGAAGGTGAGGCTGACCAAAAAGCCGAAGCCCTCCGCACCGCCGGACGGCGGCCCCGCCGGTCCCACCACTCCCGTTCCGTAGTGTGTCTTTCCGGGGGGCGCGCAGGTGGCGTCCCCCCCTTTTTGCCCTCCCCGATCCCCGCGCCGCCGCATCGTCCGGAGACAACGGTCCGCCTCCGCAGACGACGGGCCATCCTCCGCGGAGAATTTCCGTCGTCGCCAGACGATGGACCGTCGTCCACGGAGAAAAACCGTCATCGCCGGAGATTTTCCAGCGCCACCGGAGAAAAACCATCGCCGCCGGAGAATCTCCGTCGGCTGCGGAGAATATTCGGCGTCACGGGAGAAAAACATCGTCCCCGGACGATGGACCGTCGTCGCCGGAGACAGGCCGTTTTCCGCGGACGACGGGCCATAGTCGCCGGAGAAAAACCGTCGTCTACGGAGAATTTCCGTCGTCTGCGGAGGCAGAGCATCCTCCGCGGACGATGGGCCTTCCCCGGCTGCTTCTCCGGCTGGCCGCGCACCGACCCGAGCGGCTCGTCCCCAAGCCGCTCCGATACGTAACTCGTTGGACTCGAAAGAGATCGACCTCTCTTCGTCGAGCTCCCCCGTTCGCGCATCGCAATCCCTGCAACCGTTAAACATTCCGCGCCCCCTCCGGCGGGCTGCTTATCCGGCTCTGGCCGCTGTGCAGCGCTCACCTGAAAAGCCGTCTAAGATATTTCTCTGGCGCGACTTACACTGCGACCGCGTCGAGCACCATCCGGTCGGCTAAGCAGCCGCCGACCGGCGCGCCTCGCGAATTGCTTAGCCCACCGCTCCTTCGGCCTTGACGCGAGCTCCGAAACAGACGTACGATTGAATAAGTCCAAAGACGACAGGAAGATAGCGTTGCGCTCATGCATGGGCTTTCAACACGCGAAGGCGTCATCCACGGTGATAAGGCAGCCGGAAGGGAGCGCCGCCGAATCCTGACCTAGCCCGCAAACACCAACCTGCGGAGTTCCATGCCGATGAGCCTTGAAGAATTGCAGAGCAGTTACAACTCGATTAAGCCAGATGCCGAGCGCCTGTGTTCCGTGCTGAGCACCGAGTTACTCGCGCTTCTTGCGTCTAAGGGATTGACTTTGGGCGTCCCCATTGAGAGCCGAGTAAAATCGTGGGAGTCTCTTGTAGACAAAGTCGAGAGAAGGGCGTTAAAGATCAGGCGCGCAGAGGAATTAAGTGATCTTGTCGGTATTCGGATGATCCTACTTTTTCAGCGCGATGTTGAAGAAGCCTGTCAGTTGGTGAAGAGAAGTCTCTCTGTGCTCAGTTCGGAAAACACAGGCGAGAGATTAGATGAATCTCAGTTTGGTTATCAATCGCAACACTACATAGTCAGGATACCCAAGGAGTGGCTCAATGTGCCGACTCTCCAGAAGTTAGAACCTCTTTGCGCTGAACTGCAAGTACGAAGCTTGGCTCAACATATCTGGGCCGCTGCCTCCCATAAACTCCAATACAAACAGGAAAAGAGTGTTCCGAGTCCGGTTAGGCGCTCAATTCATCGGGTCTCGGCACTTTTAGAGACTGTGGATCTTGAATTCGAGAGAGTGCTGCGGGAGCGGGAGTCTTACATTGCGTCATTGAACAAAGAGTCGCCCCAAGCCGAGCTGAACGTTGATCTCCTCACTCTTCTAATGGACGAGATCTTGCCTCCACAGAACAAGGTGGAGAATGAACCGTATTCTGATTTGCTCAAAGATCTCCTACATTTCGGCATACAGTCTGCCGACAAACTTCGTGAGCTTCTTGCTCGGCACCTGAAGGAAGTTGGTGAGTTGGACGCAAACATGGCGAAGACACGTCGAGATGCACAGGTGTATTACGGTACGACGAAGGAGCGAGTGGACGCAGGAGTTTTCTATACGCATGTAGGCCTCGTACGACTAGTGCTTGAGCGCGAGTTTGGAGATAAGTTCAGAGATTATCGAAATTCCCGTGTAGGTCCACGCTTATGACCAGTGCTCAGACTCTGGTAAGAGACCGACTAACACCTATAAGGCCTCTGAGCCAGCAGCTCGCCGCGCTACTGGCGAAGAACAGGCGCCGGTGTAGCAGGTCGCGGGGGGTAGGGCGCATCTGGCGAGGGTAGACGTAAGCCAGCGGGAGATTGCCGCTGCGCAGCAGGAGAGGCGATCTTGTAAGGGTCGAGCCGGTCGTTCTTCACCTGCCGCCGTGGATGGCCTTCACGTAGAGGTGTGGACATCTAGGCCTCCTTTCTTGGTTTCGCAGCCAAAGCCTGCCGTGGTGGTAGGCCGCAGGGGGCCTCAATCAGTATCCCGGCCCCTGCGCCGGATCGCTGACGCAGCCGGTGAGGGGGCAATCACGTAGGCAGCCAGGATTTAGCATGCAACTAATCCGGGACCTCGAAAAGACCAGAGACGAGACGCTGAGATATTTCTCGCTCGACCCGCGCGATCTGACGCGCACATACGCGCCAGGCAAGTGGTCCGTCAGATTTATCCTCCACCATCTCGCGGATAGCGAGACGGTTCTCTTCGATCGCATTCGCCGGGTCCTGAGCGAACCGCGTCAGGTCCTTTGGGTCTTTGACCAGGATGCTTGGGCTGAGGGGCTCGACTATTCTCAGGTGCCTCTCGACATCTCGCGGCGGGTCTATGAATCGGTTCGCAACGCAATCATCTACTACGCTGGTCTGCACTACGAGCGCAAAGGCCACCTCGAGTTCGTGCATAGCGTAACGGGGGTGCGGACGCTAAAGGATGAATTCGACAAGGTTGCCTCTCATAACGAGCATCACTTGGGCCAGATCAGGTTGGCGCTGCAGGGCCGCCCAGTCGCCTGACACGGCTCGCACGCGGGGCGTCTCCTCCTCCGGAGGTACCCGCGGCATCGCTTGGATTCCTGGAAATCAATGGCGCCGCTGCAGGAGACGCCCCACGGGGCGTCTCTACAGTGGGGAGGATCTTCAGCGGGCCGAGGAGTGCTTTGGGGTCAATGCTAGCGTCTATGGGATCGGCTCGCCCCCGCGGCATTTCCACACCCTTCTCTCTGAAGGGGCATCTCAACTCGTCCCTCAGAAGGAGAGTCTATGCGCAGAACGTTTCTGATGATCGCGATGCTGCTGGCCGTCGCCGGCGCGATCGCCACCACTCCCCGTCCGGCCGAGGCGGGGCCGGGGGGCAACTGCTTCGACCGATGCGAGTGCGGGACCGGCTACCGGTGCTGCACCTTTGACGGCGTTACGACCTGCAAGCCCAGCGGCGAGGTCCTCTGCCCGCAGATCGCCTGCCTGTAGTCTAGGAGTTGACGAGCCCCCTCTCCCGGGTTCCGGGAGAGGGGCAGGGGGTGAGAGTTACTTCTGGAACACCTGACCGATGGGAACGATCTCGATCGCGGTCGGCCGCACCTTCAGCGTCGTGATCGTCTTGTCGGCTTCCAGGACATCCGGCGCGACCTCGCTGTTGTACTTCTTCGGGCTCGGCTCGTCCTTCTGGAGGGTGTCCTTGAGCTGGGCGGCGTTGGCCGTGACGATGACGGCTTCGTAGTTGTCCGGGTGCAGGTGCTTCTTCACCGCCCGGTTGACGTCCTCGACCGTCAGCTTCTTGAGGCGCGACTCGATCTCGTCGATCCAGTACGGCATTCCGTAGCGCTTGCTGTCCATGTGGATGCCGAGCCGGGTTTCCTGGCTCTGGGCCCAGAGCTTGGAGTAGTTGACCAGGAAGTCGCGGGCGAGCTCGAACTCCTCCTTCGTCAGCCCCTTGTCGTGCAGCCGCTGGACCTCGTAGAGGCCGGCGCGCAGGGCGAACTGGGCGTCCGCCGGCACGACCGGCCGGATCCAGACGGAGAAGTACTGGTCGCGGCGCGGCACGTTGGGCGTCGGGTTGTTGGTCTGCGGCGGGGCGAAGTAGTGCTCGATGTAGGCGTAGTTGCCGTAGTTGAGGCCCCGCTTCTCACGCAGCTCCTGGAACAGACGGCCGTGCGAGGACCGGTGCTCGCCCAGGTAGCTGGCGGCCACCATCAGGGGATAGTAGTCGGCGTCGGCGCGGGTGACCGGCAGCGGGAACCCGAAGCTGACGCCGACCGAGCCGGTCTCCTTCTCGATCAGCGTGAAGGTCCGGCCGGCGGCCTTGCGCGGCTCCGGCAGGCCGGGGCGCCCCTTCTGCCCCTTGGGCAGGGCCGCCGCGATGTCCTTTTGCAGCTTCGCGGCGTAGTCGTTCGAGTAACCGCCGGCCAGGCCGAGCATCAGGTTCGCCTGGGTGTAGCGCTCCTTGTAGAAGCGCTTGACGTCGTCCAGCGTGATGTTCTTGAGCCCTTCGACCGTGCCCGCGGGGTGGTGCTCGTACGGGTGTCCCTGGAAGATCTTCTCCTGGATCATCTCCAGGCCGAGCAGCTCGTCGTTGCTGCGCAGGGTGTTGGTCAGGTAGGACTCGAGCAGGTCGCGGTTGCGTTTGAAGTCGTCCGCGGAGAAGGCCGGCTGGAGGAGCGCCTCTGCGAAGAGCGTGGTGTACGCGTTGAGCGAGTCGCGGTGCACCTCGCCGCTGAAGATCGTGACCTCGCGGTCCGTGTTGCTGTCGATCGAGGCGGCCAGCGGGTAGAGGGCCTCCAGCAGGTCGGTGTAGGAGCGCTTCTGGGTGCTGGCCTGGGAGACCATCAGGGCGGTCAGGGAGGCCAGCCCCTCCTTGCCCTCCGGATCGTGGATCGAGCCGGCGTCGAACAGGAGCCGGACCGACACCAGCGGCGAGTCGGGGTTGGGCAGCGTCACGAGCTCCATGCCCGAGGTCTGGCCGGCGGGTGGGCCGGCCGGCGCCTGGTTGTCCTGAGCGACCGCGGGCGCGCTCCCGAACAGGAGAGCGAGCAGCAGGGCGGCGGCGAAGCCTCTGCGGACGTTCATCGGGCACCTCCCTTGGACGACGGCTGCTCCTGCGGGGCCGCCTTGGTCGACAGGGTCACGACGGTCTCGTTCTGCGGCGTGAAGACCTGGCGGGCGACCCGCTGGACGTCCTGCGGCGTCACCTTCTGATATTGCGCGTAGAGCTCGTTGATGGTGTCGACGTCGCCGGTCAGGGCGATCGCATCCGCCACCTGCCGGGCCACGGCCCCCGGCGTGTCGAGCTGGAGGGCGAACGCGTTGCGCAGATACGACTTGATGCGGTCCAGCCGCTTCGGATCGACCGGCTCCTTCTGCAGCTTCTCGATGTGCTGAGCGATCGCCTGCTGCACCTTCGGCATCAGGTCTTCCGACTTGACCCGCGCCACCACCGCGAAGAGGTAGGGGTCGCGGTGGGCGTCGGCGCCACCCTGGACGAAGTCGACCCACTGCTTCTCGACCACCAGCTCCTGGTAGAGCGGGGCCGACTCGCTGAACAGGAGCTCGCCGACCAGGTCGAGCGCCGCCGAGTCGATCGTCTTCGTGGAGAAGGCCGGGACGTGGTAGCCCGTCATGAGGTGGGGCCGGATCGGGTTGGGCCAGTCGATGTGCCCGGTCTTGCGCTCCTTCTGCGGCGCCTCGGCCTGGACGGCGGGCGCCTTGTAGCCCTTCTTCCAGGGGCCGTAGTACTTCTTCGCCAGCGCGAACACCCGCTGCGGCTCGACGTCGCCGACGATGAGCAGGGTGTTGTTCTCCGGCCGGTAGAAGCGGTCGAAGAAGCCCAGGCTGTACTCGTAGTAGCCCGGCATCGCCTTGATGTCGTCGAGGAAACCGATCGTCGTGTGCTTGTAGGTGTGCTTCGCGAAGGCGAGGTCGCGCATCTTCTCGAACATCGGCAGGAAGGGGTTCGAGACGCTCTTGTTGTACTCGCCGAGCACGGCCAGGGCCTCGGTGCGGAACGCCTCTTCCGTATACTTCAGGTTCTGGAAGCGGTCGGACTCCATGTCCATCATCTGCTCCAGCGCGCTGACCGGTCCGACGATGTGGTAGGCCGTCAGGTCGTCGGAGGTGAAGGCGTTGGCATCGGCGCCCATCCGCTTCAGGATTTCGTTGTACTTGTCCTGGGGGTACTTCTCCGTGCCGCGGAACATCATGTGCTCGAAGAAGTGGGCGAAGCCGCTGTGGCCGGCCTCGACTTCGTCGCGCGATCCGGTGCGCACCACGGTGTAATAGGCCACGGTGCCGGGGCTGTCGTACGGGATCACCACGACCTGGAGGCCGTTGTCGAGGGTGGTCTCGTGGACCTTGTAGGGGAAGATGTCTCCGGAGGCCTGCTTGGTCTGGGCGGCGGCCTGGGCCGCGGCGGCCAGGGTCAGCAGCCCCAGGAGCGCTATGCTTTTGCGAACGGACACTATGGATGTCCTCCTTTCGTCTGAACCTGCGTTCGGATCACCCGGGAGGGTGCGCGCCCGCTGGCGGGCGCTCAAGGGGGGGAACCGCGGTACCCCCGGCAGGGATTCCCATCTTATCCTACGCACCATGTGGCAGAGAGATTTCGCCAAAGAACGCTCTAAGAGGGTGTCTCGAAAGTGGGGAGGCGCTCCGCTGGGCCCTCATCCCCTGACCCCCTCTCCCGGAGGGAGAGGGGGAAAACACGCAGAAAATGCAGCCTTTTCAGCCTTTTCCAGAGCTTTCACCCCTCTCCCTCCGGGAGAGGGGCCGGGGGTGAGGGCCCGGCTGCGGACCGGCATGGCTTCTGAGACACCCTCTAAGTCCCTGTGGCAGGGGGTGAGGTTGGCCGCCGTGGCCCTCCTCGTCTGCGGGCCGCTTCTGGCGCAGCCGTCCCAGTCGGCGCGCCGCACCCCGGTCGTCACCGTCGCCGAGCGGGTGTCGCCCTCCGTGGTCAACATCTCCGCCGAGGCGACGGTGCGCGAGGTCGACCCCTTCTTCCGCTTCTTCTACGGCCCCAGGCGCACGCAGTCGCTGGGCTCGGGGCTGATCGTCGACGCCAACGGCATTGTGGTGACCAACGCGCACGTCATCGAAGGCGCGTCGCGGATCGTGGTGACCACCCTCGACGGCCGCGAGCTGGAGGCGGACGTGCTCGGCTCCGACCGCGACTCGGACCTCGCCGTGCTCAAGGTCGGCGCCCGCAACCTGCCGGCCGTGCCGCTCGGGCACAGCTCGGACCTGATGATCGGCGAGACCGTGGTGGCGATCGGCAACCCGTTCGGCCTCACCCACACCGTGACCACGGGCGTGCTCTCGGCGCGCGGCCGCACGGTACCCTCCGAGCGCGGCGAGCGGGTCTTCACCGACTTCCTGCAGATCGACGCCTCGATCAATCCCGGCAACTCGGGAGGCCCGCTGGTCAACATCCTCGGCGAGGTGATCGGGATCAACACGGCGATCATCCAGGGGGCGACCGGCATCGGCTTCGCGATCCCGGCCGACCGCGCCCGCCGGGTGGTCGAGGAGCTGCTGCGCTTCGGCGAGCTGCGTCCGCTGTGGACGGGAGCGCGGCTGCTGACGATCGACCCCGAGATCGCGCAGCGCAACAACCTCGCCGAGCGGCGCGGCGCCCTGGTGCTCAAGGTCTATCCCGACTCCCCGGCCGCGCAAGCCGGACTCGCCGAGAACGACGTGATCGTGTCGGTCAACGGCCAGCCGGTCACCGCCCGCGAGGACGTGACCACGGCCCTCTACACGACCGAGGTGGGAAAACCCGTGCAGCTCGACGTCCGGCGCGGTGACCGCTCGCAACGGATCACTCTGCGCGCGGCCCGTCCGCCGGAGGGCCTGGGCCTGCGCTTCCTCCAGAGCAGCGTGGGGATCGAGGTGGCGGAGAGCCAGGGCACCCTGGTGGTGCGGCGCGTCACCGAGGGGTCGGTGGCGGCCCGTCGCGGCCTCCGTCCCGGCGACACCATCCTGGGCGCCAACGGCCAGGAGGTGGACACCTCCGAGGAGCTCGGCCGCGAGGTGCTGCGCGGCATCGACCGCGGCGGCCTGCTCCTCGCGGTAGGCCGCGGGCGGTACATCTACAACCTGGACTTCCCGCTCGAATGAGCCACCGCGTCGCCCTCCTCGTCTCCGGAGCCTCCGGGATGCTGCTGCCTCGCCACGTGCTGGGGCGGCTGGCGGCGCATCCGGAGATCGAGCGCGTCCACCTCGCCGTGTCGGCCGGGGCGAGCCAGGTGCTCCGGCACGAGCTGGGGCCGGAGAAGACCGGGGCCGACGACCTCGCCGAAGCCGCCGGCCTCTCCGCCCAGGGACGGGAGAAGATCCAGACGCACCGCGACAACGAGCTGGACGCGGCCATCGCGTCCGGCTCCTACCGGCTAGCGGGCACCCTGGTCCTCCCGTGCAGCGCCGGGACCCTGGGCGCCCTGGCCACCGGCTCGGCGCGCACCCTGATCCACCGCGCCGGCGCCGTGGCGCTCAAGGAGCGCTGGCCGCTGGTCCTGGGCTTCCGCGAGACCCCCTACAGCCTGATCCACGTCGAGAACATGCGCCGGCTGCTCTACGCCGGCGCCGTGGTCCTGCCGCCGGTCCCCGCCTTCTACATCGGCGGCGAGGACCTCGGCCGCTTCCTCGACCACTACACCCTGCGCGTCCTCGACCAGTTCGGCATCCCCACGCCCGGGGAGCCCGGGCTGCGGTGGGGCGAACCCTCCTGACAGGGTGTCTCGAAAGTGCGCGCCGCACCGTTGAGCCCTCACTCCCTGGCCCCCTCTCCCGTCACCGGGAGAGGGGGAAACACAGAAGAGAGAAGGGGTTGGGCGGTGGCGCCCCTCTCCCGGTGACGGGAGAGGGGACGGGGGTGAGGGCCCGCAATGGCGACTGTACGAGGACTTCTGAGACGCCCTCCTGACAGTCCGGGACTGAGCGCGAACCCATAGAATCCCCCTATGCCCTTCTTCCGCTCCCTCTCGACCGTGCTCGAAATGATCAAGTTCGAGCACACGCTGTTCGCGCTGCCGTTCGCCTTCCTGGGGATGCTCCTCGCCGCCGAGGGGTGGCCGTCATGGCGGACGGTGCTCTGGATCGTGGTGGCGATGGTCGGCGCCCGCAGCGCGGCCATGGGGTTCAACCGGCTGGTGGACCGCGGGATCGACGCGGCCAATCCGCGGACGGCGAGCCGGGCGCTCCCCGCCGGGCTGGTGACGCCGCTCTGGGTCGCCCTGTTCGTCGCCGCGAGCGCGGCGCTCCTGGTGGTCGCGGCCTGGCAGCTCAATCCGCTGGCCCTCTACCTGTCGCCGCTGGCGCTCGCGATCCTCTTTCTCTACTCCTATACGAAGCGCTTCACCTGGGCCTCGCACCTGGTGCTCGGCCTCTCGCTCGCCGGGGCTCCGCTGGGCGCCTGGATCGCGGTGCGCGGGGACGTGGCGCCGACGCCGTTCGTCCTGGCGGTCTCCGTCCTCCTCTGGGTGGCCGGGTTCGACGTCCTCTACGCGCTCCAGGACCTCGACTTCGACCGCCGGAGCGGCCTCTTCTCCATCCCGGCCCGGTTCGGCGTCGTGCCGGCGCTGTGGATTTCGGCCCTGCTCCACGCGGTCATGCTGGGGCTGCTGGCCCTGCTCCCCCGGATCTACCCGCCGGGGCTCGGCTGGGGGTACTGGCTGGGCTGGGCCGGGTGCCTCGCCCTGATCGCCTGGCAGCACTGGGTGGTCCGGCCGGGCGATCTGTCCCGGCTGAACGCCGCCTTCTTCACGGCCAATGGCGCCCTGTCGGTCTGGCTCTTCGTGGCGACGGCGCTCGACGTGCTGTTGCCCTGAGCGCCACGGGCCCTCACCCCCGGCCCCTCTCCCAGAGGGAGAGGGGAGAACCTTGGCAGCTTTCGTTCCCCCTCTCCCGGGTGGGCGTGAGTGCGTGTGGGAGAGGGGGCCAGGGGGTGAGGGCCCCGGCGAAGCCGGCCGGGATTCGAGGATCAGAGGATCAGATATACTCCTCTCGTGATAGCCGAGACTCCGCCTCCGATCCTCCCTGAGAGATACCCCGCGCCTCTGCGCGAGATCGCGGCCAAGGTGCGCGACGGCGTCCGTCTGGACGAAGCCGATGCCTTGACCTGCCTGACCACGCCGCACGTCCTGCACCTCGGCCAGCTCGCCGACACGGTGCGGCGGCGGCTCCATGGCAACGTCACGTACTTCAACATCAACCGGCACATCAACCCGACGAACGTCTGCGTCTACACCTACAACTGCAAGTTCTGCAGCTTCGCGGCCCTGCCCGGCGAGGACCACGCCTGGGAGATGAGCCATGAAGACGTGTACGCGCATGCGGCCGACCAGGGGGGGAACCGGGTCACCGAGTTCCACATCGTCGGCGGGCTCCATCCGGACCTGTCGCTCGACTGGTACCTGGAGATGATGCGCGGGCTGAAGGAGCGCTTCCCGAACGCCCACCTCAAGGCCTTCACCGCCATCGAGATCGGCTGGTTCGCCAAGCGCGAGAAGCTGTCCATCGAGGAGGTGCTGCGCCGGCTGCGCGACGCCGGGCTGGGGTCGCTGCCGGGCGGCGGCGCGGAGATCTTCCACCCCGAGGTGCGCGAGATCATCTGCGACGGCAAGCTCGACGCCGGCGAGTGGATCGAGGTCCACCGCGCCGCCCACAAGATGGGGATCCGCAGCAACTGCACCATGCTCTACGGCCACGTCGAGAAGCCGGAGCACAAGGTCGACCACCTGATGCGGCTGCGCGACCTCCAGGACGAGACGGGCGGCTTCAACGCCTTCATCCCGCTCGCCTACCACCCCGAGAACAACTACATGGGCCTGAAGTACCACACCACCGGGATGGACGACCTGCGCCACATCGCGGCCTCGCGGCTGGTGCTCGACAACATCCCGCACATCAAGGCCTACTGGGTGATGGTCACGCCCAAGCTGGCCCAGGTGGCCCTCCGCTTCGGCGCCGACGACATGGACGGCACGGTGGTCGAGGAGAAGATCTACCACATGGCCGGCGCCAACACGTCGCAGCAGCTCACCCGGTCGGAGCTGGAGAGGATCGTGCGCGAGGCGGGCTTCGTGCCGGTCGAGCGCGACACGCTCTACAACCCGCTGGCTCCAATCGCCCCCACGGACGCCGTCGCCACCGCAGCCGCCGCGAGTTGAAACCCGACGCCCTCGGTTTCCATTACGTGGCGGTCGACGGCCCCATCGGCGTCGGCAAGACGACGCTGGTGGAGATGCTGGCCCGCCGCTACGAAGGGGTGAAGATCCTGGAGGACGTGGACAACCCCTTCCTGGGGGATTTCTACCAGGACCGGCCGGGCGCCGCCTTCCAGACCGAGCTCTACTTCCTGCTCTCGCGCTACAAGCAGCAGCAGGAGATCGCCCAGCGCGAGCTGTTCGACCGCCTGCTCGTCTCCGACTACACCTTCCAGAAGAACCGGATCTTCGCCTACCTCAACCTGTCGGACGACGAGCTGATGCTGTTCGACAAGCTCTACGCCCTGCTGGAGCCGCAGATTCCGGTGCCCGACCTGGTCCTCTACCTGGTCGCCGACCTCGGCACCTGCATGGACCGGATCCGGCGGCGGGCGCGCAGCGTCGAGAAGACGATCGCCGAGGAATACCTCTCGGAGTTGATTGACGCGTACAATCACTACTATCATTACTACGACCGGTCGCCGCTGCTGGTCGTCGACACCCGGCACCTGAACTTCCCGCAGCGGCCCGAGGACTTCGACGAGCTGTTGCACCGGCTCGCGAAGCCGATACGAGGTACGGAGTACTTTCAGCCGCTTGGATCCACCGGCGCCCGCGCCTAGCGGACCGGGGACCGAGACGGAGCTCCGAAGCCCGCCACGCGGCGGAGCCCATTGGGACGGCGAGGGCCTGATCCTCCGGGACAGACACCTCAAGAGAGTCCCTCCAGGCTCCAAAACGCCGCGCGCGCGTCCGCCGAGGCCCTTCCGTCTCTGTCGAGCGGAAGGGCTTTTGGTTTTCAGGAAGGAGCGCGAACATGGCCGGCGAGATCAAGAACGTCACGGTGCCCTGGGTGGCGACGGCTCCGCAGCGCGGCGAGACGCTCGTCATGATGACCGCGTACGACTATCCGCAGGGGCGGACGGCCGACGCGGCCGGGGTCGACATCGTCCTGGTCGGCGACTCGCTGGCCATGGTGGTGCTCGGCTATCCCGACACCCTCTCGGTGACCATGGAGGAGATGCTCCACCACACCAAGGCGGTGCGGCGCGGGGTCAAGCGCGCCCTGCTGGTCGCCGACATGCCCTACGGCTCGTTCCACCTGGGGACCGAGCAGGCGGTGGGCAACGCGATCCGCTTCGTCAAGGAGGCCGGGGCCCAGGCGGTGAAGATCGAAGGCGCCCGGCCCGAGCTGGTCGCGGCCATGGTCGCCGCCGAGGTGCCGGTGATGGCCCACGTCGGCTTGACGCCTCAATCGGTCCACCGCCTCGGCGGCTTCAAGGTCCAGGGGCGTGACGAGGACGCGCGGCACAAGATCCTGGAGGCGGCGATGGCGCTGGAAGAGGCCGGAGCTTTCTCGCTCGTCCTCGAATGCGTCCCGGCGGACCTCGCGGCCGAGATCTCCGACCGGCTGTCGATCCCGACCATCGGCATCGGCGCTGGAGCGGCCTGCGACGGCCAGGTCCTCGTCTACCACGACCTCCTCGGCATCGAGGAGCGGATC
>DASVEF010000031.1:0-7353 GCA_036380715.1 Thermoanaerobaculia bacterium
ATGACGCTCGCCCAGGTGGAGGCCGGCGTCGGATGTCCGCTGTCCATGACCTACTCGGTGATTCCCGCCCTTCGCGTGCAGCCGGAGCTGGCGGCGGAGTGGGAGCCGCGGATCACGTCTCTCTCCTACGATCCCCGTCTGATCCCGGCCGGGCGGAAGCGGGGCGCCCTCTTCGGCATGGCGATGACCGAGAAGCAGGGGGGATCGGACGTCCGGGCCAACACCACGCAGGCGGTGCCGATCGCCGGCGAGGAGTACACGATCACCGGCCACAAGTGGTTCTGCTCGGCGCCGATGTGCGACGCCTTCCTGGTGCTCGCGCAGGCTCCGGGCGGCCTGTCCTGCTTCCTGCTGCCGCGCTTCACTCCAGACGGCGAGCGCAACCGCTTCCACATCCAGCGGCTCAAGGACAAGCTCGGCAACCGCTCGAATGCTTCGAGCGAGGTGGAATTCCGCGCCGCCTGGACGCGCCGGGTTGGTGAGGAAGGCCGGGGCGTGCCCACGATCCTGGAAATGGTCGTACACACGCGGCTCGACTGCGTGATCGGCTCCGCGGCCTCGCTCCGCCAGGGGACGGTCCAGGCGATCCACCATGCGCGGCACCGCCGCGCCTTCGGCCGGCTCCTGATCGATCAGCCGCTGATGTGCAACGTCCTGGCGGACCTGGCGATCGAGTCCGAGGCCGCGACGGTCGGCATGATGCGCCTCGCCCGGGCTTTCGACGAAGCCGCGGCCGGCGACGAGAAGGCCGGCCACTTCAAGCGTCTGGCGACCGCCGTGCTCAAGTACTGGATCTGCAAGCGGGCGCCGGTCCACGCCGCGGAGGCACTGGAGTGCCTGGGCGGCAACGGCTACGTCGAGGAGTGGCCGCTCGCGCGCCTCTATCGCGAGGCGCCGCTCAACTCGATCTGGGAAGGCTCGGGCAACGTCCAGTGCCTGGACGTCCTGCGCGCCGTCCAGAAGGCGCCGGACTCGCTCAGGGCTCTTTTCGCGGAAATCAAGGAGGCCCGGGGCGCGGACGCGCGGCTCGACATCTTCGTCTCTTCCCTGCGGGATGACCTCCTCGAAGGGAAGATGGACCCCGGACAGATCGAATCCCAGGCGCGGCGGCTCGTCGAGCGCCTGGCCTTGGCCCTCCAGGCTTCGCTGCTGGTGAGGCACGCCTCGCCGATCGTGGCCGACGCCTTCTGCGCCACCCGCCTCGCGGGCGAAGGCGGACGCGCCTTCGGCACCCTGCCGGCCGGCGTGGATTTTGGGGCGATCCTGGAACGGCACTTCTGATTCCTGCGGCCCGCGCCGCTTTCTAATCTCTTTCGCAGTAGAATTGTATGAAGATTGATGCGATTTCATCGCCTGGTTGTTCTCGCGCTGGCGAGCGCGCTGCCCGCCTATGCCGAGCCTGACCTTTTCGAGGGCTCGCCACCCGTGGTCCATCCTGGGCCACCGGCGCTACGTTCCTCGGGCCGCTGGCTCTCCTTCCGCGTGTTCACCTATCGGGAAGGTTTGGTGCCGCACCCGGTCGGGTTGACGCTCGACCAGCGTGGCTACATCTGGGGAGTTACCCAGAACGGCATCGTGCAATACAACGGAAAAACCTGGAGAAAGATCAACTCTCCACGCCAGGCAGCTTCAACCTCTTTAGGAGCCATCCTCGCAGCGCGAGACGGTAGCCTGTGGGTCGGAGGCAACAGCGGACTCTCCCGGCTGCGGAGAGGCAAATGGAAAAGCTTCGACCGCCGCCTCTGGGGAGAGAACGTCGGCACTCTGGCGGAGACCTTCGACAAGGTACGGAGCACGATCTGGGCTGGGGTCTCCCTCGGTCTCCTGCGCTGCGTTGAAGAGACGTGTACGCCCGAAAAGACCCTGCACGGTATCTCGGTGCGGGCGATCCTTCCGACGCGAACGAAAGAAGGCCGGCCCGCTCTATGGCTTGGAACGGACCGCGGGCTCCTGCGCCTCGACGGAATCGATACGCCTGCTCCCTCCCTCTCTCCTCTCTTCGAGGACACGAACGTTTTGCCGGACCAGTCGATCCGCAGCCTTGCCGAGACGGTCACTCCTGGACAGGGGCGCTCCCTCTGGGTAGGCACCGACCGCGGCCTCGCCCTGTGGCGGAACGGCACCTGGCTCCGCTATGACGAGGCTTCCGGCTTCCCCACCGGTAGTGTTGCCGCGATCCGGCCGAGCCGATCCCCGGACGGACGCTCGATCGTATGGGCCGGACTCTTCCGTTCCGGTCTTGTGCGTTTCGAAGAGGACGGCCGCTGGACGCTTTTCGACGCATCCTCGGGCCTCCCCTCAAATTACATATACAGCCTGTTCATCACCGATGCCGATACGGCGGATCCTACTCTCTGGGTGGCAGCGGCGGGATCCGGGCTTGCGCGTTTGGAGCGTGAACGCTGGTACGTCATCGACTCCCGAGCCGGCCTCCCTCACGATTCCCCGACCGGCCTGGGAGAGGCGACCTTTCCCGACGGTTTCCGAGGCTTTTGGGTGGGAACAATCGGCGGCACGGTTCGCCTGACGCGGCGCGGCTGGGAGCGGTTCCTGCCGTTCCCTTCCGCACCTCCAGCCGTTTTCGATATCGCGACGACGTGGGAAGCTGACGCCCCGGTCTTCTGGATGGCGACCACCGAGGGGCTCCTCCGCTTCGGCGAAGGCCGTTGGACGACGATCAATTCCGGCAACTCCCCGCTGCCCTTCAACATGATCACGCGCCTGCTGGCGACTCCTCGCGGGCGGAGCACGACCCTCTGGGTCGGAACTCCCCACGGGCTCGCTCGATACGAGAGGGGCGACTGGACGGTTTATCGCTCCCCGATCTCGGGTCTGCCGGACAAAGAAATCTGGGCTCTGCTCGACATACCGTCGCGCGATGGGACCTTCTCTCTCTGGGCAGGCACCGACAGCGGGGTTGCAAAGCTCGAGGACGGACGCTGGCTCACGGAAAGGATGTCGTGTCTCCCCAATGCCGCAATCCTGTCCCTTCACGCCACGACTGCGCCGGGAGGAGCTCATTGGCTATGGATCGGGACACGGCGTGGTTTGGCCCGGGTGCAGCTCCAGAATGGGCGACGTGTACCGGAAAGCTGCCAGATCCTCACGGACAAAACCCGTCCGGCCCTACCCAATGCCACGATATGGCGGATCCTGAGCGACGTTCAAAATCGGATCTATGTCAACACCGAGTGGGGTGTGGCCCGCGTCACCCTCGATCCTTCGCAAGACCTCGGATCGGCCGCGGTGGAGGCTTTCGGTACGGAAGACGGGCTACCCAGTCTGTCGTTCACTCGTGCGGCATTCAGGGACCACTTCGGTCGCATCTGGACCAGCTCGGCTGGAGGCGCGGCGATCCTGGACCCCGCCGACGAACCCCGGAACCCAGCTCCCGCGGGGAAAAGAAAGGCGCCATTGGTCCTGGAGGGCATCCGGATCGTGGGCCAGGAGCGTCCATTGCCTTCCGGAGCCGTTCTCCCTCATGACGAGAACAGCCTGGAGATCGAGTACGCTCTCCTGAGCTACCGCCGAGAGCACAGGATCCGCTACCGCACCCAACTCGCCGGTCTGGACGACAAGCCTTCCCAGTGGAGCCATGAGACGCGGGTGGTCTACGACCGCCTGCCCCAGGGGCGCTATACCTTCCGCCTCTGGGGAAAGGACAGCGACGGCGTCGTGTCCGGCCCTCTGGAGCTGAGCTTCTGGATTCGTCCGGCACCCTGGCGGACCTCCTGGGCTCTTGCGCTCTATGTCTTTGCTCTCCTCGGGCTGGGCTATAGCGCCAACCGGATGCACCTGCGGACTCTCGCTCGCCGCGCCGCCGAGCTCGAAACGCAAGTGGCGGTGCGCACCCGCGAGCTCGCCGAGGCCAACCTGAAGCTGGAGCTCGCCTCGCTGACCGATCCCCTCACTGGACTCTACAACCGCCGGTTCGTGGCGCTCAATCTCCAACCGGACCTGTGGAAAGCCGAACGCAACTACCATGGTCCGGAACGGCGGGAGACCGACCGGGACCTGCTCTTCTATTTCCTGGACATAGACCACTTCAAACAACTCAACGACCGGGCCGGCCATGCTGCGGGAGACGCCGTCCTGATCGAGCTGGCGCATCGCCTGCGCGAGATAGTTCGCGAATCGGACCTCGTGGTCCGCTGGGGAGGGGAAGAGCTTCTGATAGTCAGCCGCTGGACAGACCGAGCATCCGGGGAAGCTCTGGCCTCACGCATCCTCGCGGCTGTCTCCGGAACACCGTTCGTGGTGGGCGAAGGTCAAGCCCTTACCATTACATGCTCGATCGGCTGGGCCCCCTATCCCTGGTATCCGGAAGACCCGGAGTGCCTGAGCTTCGAGCAGGTGCTAAGCCTCGCGGACCGCGCCCTCTATCTGGCGAAGAAGGCTGGCCGCAACCGCGCCGTTGGAGCTCTCCCGGGATCGGATGGAGAGAAGGAGGAAGTCCTCAAGGATGTCTCCATAGAAGAACTGGAAGATGGCCCTATCGAGTTGGTGAGAACCGGCTGGCTATGCTGAGCGATTCCTCGATTCACTTTCCCCACGCGGAAACGGGATTACGGAAACGCCGACCCCGCCTGCCGGAATGCCGCAGCCATCGCCTCCAGCAGCTCCGGCCGCTCCGTCAGCAGCTCCAGGGCTTTCTCATGCGGCGCGGCTTGTGTGGCGACGGCGCGGGCACGGCGCACTCTCTCGCACCAGGCCTCCCGGTCCAGCGCGGGACGCGGGAGCCGGGCCGCGACTTCCTGGCCGAGCAGGAGGATGTCGATCCCCTCGGGACCCCAGAGCGGATCGGGATAGTCGAAGGCCGAGCGCGCCGCCGGGTCGTAGGAAAGCGGGCCGCGTTCCCGGAACGCCTCCAGCAGCTCCGCGAAGGCAGAGACGTCGACCTCCTCGCGGCAGGCGCGCCAGAAGGGGCTGTCCAGCCGCCGGTTGAAGCGGTAGTGGATGGCGAGGAACCAGCGCAGGTAGTCCCACCAGGCGGCCACCTTGCGATCGAGCTGGCGCGCCAGCCCCCGCTCCCCCCGCCGAAGGGGGAACGACCGCGCGAGGAGGCCGATCTGACGGATCAGCATGTGGAGCGCCGTCGATTCCAGGGGCTCGACGAAGCCGTAGGCGTTGCCCAGGGCGACGACGTTCCCTTTCCAGAAGTGCTCGTGCCGGCCGGCCCGGAAGCGGACCAGCCGCGCCTCGCCCAGGCCGGGGTTGGCGCGCCGCATCTCCGCCTCGGCCTCTTCGGGCGTCTGGAACGCCGAGGCGAAGACGTAGCCGCGATGGTCCGCGTCGGCCTGCGGGGTGCTCCAGCACCAGCCGCAGCTCAGGGTCTCCGCGGTCGTGTAGGGACGGACCCGGCCGCCGTGCGGCACCGGCGCGACTACCGCCCGGTCTGTCCACAGGCTTGGCGTGAAGCTCACCCAGGGCGAGCCGAGGGTGTTCTCCAGGAGGAGCGAGCGGAACCCGGTGCAGTCGACGTAGAGATCGAAGGCGAACCGCCGGCCGTCCGCGGCCACCAGGGCACGGACCTCCTCGCCGTCCTCGGACCGCTCGACGCCGCGGATCGTCGTTTCGATCCGCTCGATCCCCGCTTCGGCGGCCCGGTGTCGCAGGTAGGCGACGAAGCGCTCGTTGTCGAGGTGGTAGGCCGCGGCGGTGCCGAGGCGGCAGGTCCAGCCGGCACTCTCCTCCGGGTAGACCGGCACCGCGCCGGCCATCATCAGCAGCGACTGCAGAGAGCAGGTGCGGATGTGCCCCTCGTGGACGAGCGGCTCCAGCACGTGGAGCGGCCCGAAGGGGTAGTTGAAGTCGCCGTCGCCGGGAGCGCCCCAGAGGAAGCGGATGCCGAGCTTGAACGTCGGCCGGACCTCGCGGAAGAGCTGGTGGATGTCGAGCCCGAGGTCGACGTGGAGGAACTGCGGCATGAGCGGCGTGGTCGCCTCGCCCACTCCGATGATCGGCAGGTCCGGCGATTCCAGGAGTGTCACCGCGAGGCCGGGGACCTTGCGGCGCAGGGCGAGGGCCGCCAGGTAGCCCGCGGTGCCGCCGCCGAGGATCCCGACGGAGGCGACGAGCTCGTCGGCCTCCGGAGGGACGGTCTGCGGGGGGCGCCGCTCCGCGGTCTCGACGCTGACGCGCTCGGCCCGCGCGGCCGTACCGGCGCTCTCCGCGGGCGCGGCGATCCCCTGGCAGAGGGGGCAGGCGGGGGACCGCTCGACCGGCAGGCGGCGGACCTCGCCGGACGGCAGGATGTGGAGGAGCGTGGACAGCAGGCCCGGGCGGCCGGCGAGCATCTGCCGCGCCTCCGCCACCAGAGGCGCGACCGCGTCCATCTCCACCGTGCGGAAGGAGCCCACGGCGGCGAGGAGCGACGGAGGATCGAGCCGGAGCGAAGCAAAGGTGCCGAGTTGGAGGCAGGCGAAGCAGGGACCTGAGCCGGGAATCGTGGCCGGTCCCACGCGCAGGCCGTCCGGATCGGACGTCGCGAAGAGGCTCGGCACGCCGGCCGCGAGGCAGGCGGCCTGCACCTCGAAGAGGGTCTGGTACGGCTCCCCTTCCAATGCGCAGACGACCAGCGCCGCTCCCGCGAGAGAGCCCGCGAGCGACGCGGGCTCCATCGGACGGACGGCGCACCCGGCGCGCTCCAGCTCGCCCGCCAGCCGTTGCCCTCCGCCCAGGAGGACGACCGGCCCCGCCAGGGTGGGAGCGGCGACGCGGACCAGGTCGCCGCGCAGGCTGACGAGAAGCCCGCGGACGTCGGCCGCGTCGTACTCCTCGGCCAGCGCCGCGCAGATCTCCGCGACGGTCCGCCGGCCATCGACCAGCTCGAGGACCCGTGCCAGATCTCCGGCCGCCACGCCGCGCAGCACGGTCGCTCCACCCGAATGGCGGAGCAGCAGCCGCCCGTCAGGCAGAGGGGCGATCTGCGCCGCGGGATCGCGGAGCAGGACGTCCGAGGGGGATAGGGTTTGGTTCATCAGGCGTCACCGGTCCGGCCGCCTATGATACCGCCGGGGTGGGTGCCGGTCTGGTCGCGGGAGTGAGGAACGTTCTGTTAGACTGGATATGTCATGACGGAAGTCGGTGTCGAGACTTTGAAGGATCGACTGGGTGATTACCTCCGGCGGGCTCGGCAGGGGGAGCGGATCCTCATCACCGAGCGTGGGCGTTCGATTGCGCTGTTGATCCCGACCGAGGAAAGCGAATCGGCAAAGCAGGCCTGGGAGCTTGTGGAAACCGGCGCCGCAAGTTGGAGCGGAGGCAAGCCCGCGGGATCGCGCCAGAGGCCGCGGGCACGGGGCAAGAGCGCCTCGGACATCGTTCTGGAAGACCGTCGTTGATCCTCTATCT
>DASVEF010000032.1:0-4638 GCA_036380715.1 Thermoanaerobaculia bacterium
CCGTTGGCCGGCCTGGAAAAAATAAACTTGATTGTTTGAGGAGGGCGCGTTGCGTTGACGTTGTGATAGGTGAGGGCGAGGGTCACTGAGAAGTCCTTGTCTCTTCGATCAGCGAGTCACTCCGCGCATCGCTGTTAGCCTCCAAGCCTCTCTTCGAGCACCTGCTTGGTGACTCAGGGTTGATCCTTCAGGGCCCTTGCTTTCGCGCGTCTGACCGGTGAGTCTCGCGCGCAGCGGCGTTTCTCTTGTCAGCAGGTGCGGCGCCGAGACGCTGCCGGAGGCGAGGTTGCCTTCGCGCTGCGGCGGTGTGGGGCATCCATGACGACTACGAGATCTCCCGCCTCTACCGCGACGTGCGCGTCCACCATCTACGAGGGCACCAGCGAGACGCAGCGGATGGTGATTGCGCGGCATCTCCTCGGCAGGTAGCCGGGATCCTCTCAAGTCTCCATTGCATTTATAGTTGCGCATGGATCTTGCAAGCGAAAACCGCCGTAATGGGGGCCGGGCGGAGTGAGAACCGTTCCAACAGCGCAAGGGTCTGCCGGCCCTCTCTTCAGACCAAGGAGGCACCATGACCAGGATCGTGAAACCGCTTGGATTGATCCTCTCTCTGTCCCTCGGCGGCCTCGCTCTGGCTTCGGCACCGGTCGCAGCCGCCGGCTGCTGCGACGCGCTGCTGAACCGCTGCGAGAACTCGATCTGCAAAGACAAGGGGGGCGTGCAAGAGTTCAGTTGCGATCCCTCGACCTGCCAGGCGGTCTGCATCTGTAACGTCTTCCCGTAATTCCCCACCCCCTCCAAGGCGTTGGACCGGACGCTTGGCCGGTCCAACGCCTCCCCATCTCAGCATGTTATTTGCTTTGAGCGGACCGGCGGGCGAGCGACTCGGTATACAGAACCGTCTGCGGCCACCGGCTGCTCAAGCGTCATCCGTTCGCCGGCTCAAAGAAGTCAGCCGCAACGGTGACGTTATCCTCTTTGAGAACGACTATTCGGCGATCCAGCCGCCCCCGCCGTACGTGGATTTGCGGGTGGAGTGGTGGTCGCATCGAAGAGACGAATGGGTAGGTGCCGGGCGTAGCCGGAAAAATCTGGGTCGGTCGTAAAGATCGGCACGTCGTGACGGTTTGCCGTGGCGCAGATCAGCATGTCAACGTGGGAACCGGCAATCCCATGGGATCGACAGATGTTGAAGAACCGCGCTGCCTGGACATGGTCGGCTGGAAGAGTCTCGAGATAGGGGAAGGAAGAAAGCTTCTCGTTGAGAGCCTCGAAGACCTCGTCACTGCGGATCCCCGACAACACTTCCTGGAGTACGGGGCCGATCAGGGCGGCTCGCCCGGAGGTGACGAGGTCAGCCCAATGCTCGACGAGCCCCGTCTCCACAGGAGAGAGCTGATGAGCACGCCGCCGCAAGGCGAGCGACCAGATGGTCGTATCGACGAGGACCGTCACCGGGGCTTGCGATCGCGGAGACGCTTGGGATCGTAGTCGTCGTAGTAGTCGACTTTGCCGACGAAGTCGAGGATCTCCCGCCGCTTGCGGGCCTGCACGTATTCTTGGAGGGCAGCGGTCACCGCTTCCCTCTTAGTCCGGTGGTTACCGACCCTTACAGCCTCTTGGATCAACGAGTCGTCGAGGGCGAGATTTGTAGGCATCTTCATCCCCTCCTCCTGGAGAGTCTACACAATGCGATGTGTAGGATCAACCCGGGTCTGGAGAAGCGAGCGCCGCCGATCTAGAGTAGAGGGGCCATGGAGCGGTACCTGGTCAACGAGATCTTCTACAGCCTGCAAGGGGAGGGAGTGCGGGCGGGGACGCCCAACCTGTTCCTCCGCCTGTCGCGCTGCAACCTGGCCTGCAAGGTCGAGACGCACGGCTTCGACTGCGACACAGAGTTCGAGTCAGGCCGCTGGATGACGACCGAGGAGATCCTCGGCGAATTCCGCCAGCTCTCGGAGGCCTGCGACTGGGTCATCCTGACCGGCGGCGAGCCCGCCCTCCAGACTGACCCGGAGCTGATCGACCGCCTTCACGCGGCCGGCTACAAGCTGGCGGTCGAGACCAACGGCAGCCTCGAGCTCCCCCCGGGCATCGACTGGATCACCGTCAGCCCCAAAGTGGCCGAGCACGCCATCCGCCAGCGCACGGCTCACGAGGTCAAGTACGTCCGCGGCTACGGCCAGGCCATCCCCAAGACCGTCGTCCAAGCCGACCACTACCTGATCTCGCCCGCCTTCGAGGGGGCCGACGTCGATCCGCGCACCCTCGACTGGTGCATCCGCCTGTGCAAGGAGAACCCGCCCTGGAGGCTGTCCGTCCAGCAGCACAAGATGTGGAAGGTGTGGTAGGACCGGCTCAGGCTCACCAGCTCCTGGCGGGGCGCTGTTGTCCTTTGAGGTGGTCACTGCTATCCTCCCGAAGGGGACTACCTGAGGAGGCGCCGATGGCCAAGGTGGGAATCAAGGAGCTCAAGGCCAAGCTCAGCGAGTATGTGGAGCGGGCGCGCGGCGGAGAGACCGTCGTGGTGACGGACCGGGGCGAGCCGGTGGCGGAGCTGGTCCCGCTGAGCCCGACGCGGCGCAAGCTGCTGCAGTTGGCCGAGGAAGGCGAGCTGAGCTGGAACGGCGGCAAGCCGAAGGGACTGCGCGGGATCGTCGTCCGCGGTGAGCCCGTCTCGGAAACGGTGATCCGGGCCCGCCGTTGATCCTCTATCTCGACACCAGCACCCTCGTGAAGCTCTATGTGGAGGAGGAGCACTCCGAGCTCGTCCGGGACTGGGTCGAGGAGGCGGAGGCGGTCGCCACCTCCCAGGTCGCCTACCCCGAGGCGCTGAGCGCCTTTGCGCGGCGCTGGAACCGTGGCGATCTGACGGACGAGGAGATGAGCCGCGCTCGTGAATCGTTGACCGGGGACTGGCCGTCGTTCGTTCTCCTCCCGGTCGACGAGCGCAGGGCTGGCGGGCTCGTCATCGAGCATCTGCTCCGGGGCTTCGACGCCGTTCATCTGGCCGCCGCACAGGATCTCTTCGAGCTGTTCCCCTCCGACGATGTCGTCTTTTCCTCCTTCGACAAGACCTTGCTGCAAACGGCCCGCGCCGAGGGCCTCTCGACTCTTCACCTGGCAATCCGCGACGGCTTCGTCATGGAACCTTGAAATATCCCGACACATCCACCACCAAGCCCGTCGAGCCGGAGGGCATGCTGGTCAGCACCGTGATCTGTCCGCCCGCGCCGAGGGTGAGGAGGGCGTTGTTGGCCCGGGTGCCGCCGCCCCGGAAGTTGATCGTGCTCGTTCCAGGCGTTGCGGCGCCCGCGGGATAGATCTTCAGGTATCCGGACCGCGACGGCGTCATGACCGTCACGTTGGCCGCGACCGCTGTGGCGTCGGCGGGAATCCCGCAGGCGCCGGCGAGGGCGAAGGTTCGCAATGTGTTGGCCGCGAGGGCCGGGCCCTCGGCCTGGCGCGTGTCGAGGACGCGGCAGGGGGGTAGGGTGTGGAAGTCGGCCGCTTTCGGGACCTGGGCGCTGTGGCACCAGCCGAATCCCGAGTCCTTGAAGGCGCCGCCGGGCTCGGGCGCGAAGCGCCAGGCGTAGCCGTTCGGGTAGAGGGTCAGCTCCAGCACGCCGAAGGTGGTGGCGTTCCGGGCTTCGCTGTTGGCACGGATCTCAAAGAATCCGGTCAGGTTCTTGCCGCCGGTTCCGACGGTGATCTGCCGGATTCCCCGCACCGGGTCGGCCGCTCCTGACGGGTCCTGCGGCGCGAAGCGCTCGTAGACGTGGTCGTGGCCGTTGAGGACGAGGTCCGCGCCCGCCGCGTACAGGTCCGTCCAGAAAGCCTGGGAAGTGGCGTCGTTGCCGTGCGGCCCCGAGGAGAAGAGCGGGTGGTGCCAGTAGGCGAGGGTGCAGACGCCGGGGTGCGCGGCGAGATCGGCGGCGAGCCACTGCTCCTGGAGCGAGCCGGCGCCGCAGCCGCCCACCGCCGCGCAATTGGAGTTGAGGGCGATCAGGTGCCAGCCGCCGAGATCGAAGCTGTAGTACCCCTTGGCCGGATCCCCCGCTCTATCATCGAAGTAGCTGTAGTAGCCGGCCGCTCCGGGCGTGCCGTAGTCGTGGTTGCCGGGAGCCGGATAGGTGATCCCTTTGAAGCTCCCCCACGTCGGATCGTACGAGGCCTGGAACTTGGCGAGCGCTCCGTTCTCGTACTGGATGTCGCCGAGGAGGAGGACGGCGTCCGGATCGATGCCGGCGATCACGTCCGCGGTCGCCTTCATGTGGCATCCCGCGGCCGTGCCGTTGCCGCCGTTGAAGTTGGGGTCGGCCGGATCGCAGGCGATGTCCCCCGCCGCGGCCACGACAGGGTAGGGCTGGGCGGCGAGCTGCGCCGGGAGCAGCAGGAGGAGCGCGATCAGCGCTCGGTATCTACACATTGAAGTTATTCTATCCCTGCTCTCCCAGCCGGGACAACCCATCACCGCGCTTCGTTGAGGTAGCGAAGCAGATCGCTGTCGGTCGACAACACGAGCACCGTCTCCGCGTCGAAGCTCTCCTCGAGCGTTCCCATCGACTTGAGGAAGCGGTAGAAGTCGGGATCGCGGTTGTAGGCGGCGGCATAGATGTCGGCCGCCTCGGCGTC
>DASVEF010000033.1:0-8316 GCA_036380715.1 Thermoanaerobaculia bacterium
GAGACTCTGAATGCGATCCAAGCTCTTTCCCGGTATCGCCCTGGCCCTGATCCTCTCTCTCTTCCTCCCCGCGCTGGCCGCGGCCCAGAAGGAGATCGTGGTCTGGCACGCCTACCGCGGCGACGAGAAGACGGCCTTCGAGAAGGTCATCGGCCAGTTCAACCAGGCCAACGCCGGCAAGATCAAGGCCTCGACCCTGGCCGTCCCCTACGACGCTTTCGCCGACAAGATCACCGCCGCCGTGCCGCGCGGCAAAGGGCCGGACGTCTTCATCTACGCCCAGGACCGGCTCGGCGGCTGGATCGCCGCCGGCAACACGGTCGAGCCGCTCGACTTCTTCCTCGACGACAAGATCAAAGGGCGCTACCTGGGGACCACGATGCAGGCCATGACCTACCAGGGGAACGTCTACGGCCTGCCGCTCAACTTCAAGGTCGTCACCCTGATCTACAACAAGAAGCTGATCTCGACGCCGCCGAAGACCACGGGCGAGCTGATCGCGCAGGCCAGGAAGCACACCAACGCGGCGACCGGACGGTTCGGCCTCGCCTACTGGTACTCGGATTTCTATTACCACTCCGCCCTGATGAACGCCTTCGGCGGCGGCGTGTTCAACGGCCGCAAGCCCACGCTCAACTCGCCGCAGAACGTCAAGTCGTTCGAGACGCTGGTGAAGTGGCAGGGCCAGGGGTTCATGCCGGCCGAGCCGTCCACGGCGCTGATCACGTCTCTGTTCAACGACGGCAAAGCGGCCATGGTCCTCTCCGGCCCCTGGTTCATCGGCGAGATCAAGGACGGCGTCGACTTCGGGCTCGCCAAGCTGCCCACGGTGGACGAGGCCGGCGGCAAGCCGATGCGCCCGTGGATCACGGTCGAAGGGGTCTACATCGCGGCTCCCTCCAAGAACAAGGACGCGGCCTTCGAGCTGGCCAAGTTCCTCACCGACGTGCCGGCCGGCAAAGTCCTCGCCCTGGAAGGGCGCCAGAGCCCGGCCAACAAGGCGGTCTACAGCGACGCCAAGGTCGCCGCCGACCCGATCCTCAAGGCGTTCCGGCAGCAGGTGGACACGGCGGTGCCGATGCCCAACCTGCCGGAGATGACCATGGTCTGGTCGCCCGCGACCACGGCCATGAACAAGGTGGTGAAGAAGTCGGCCACTCCCAAGCAGGCCCTGGACGAAGCCCAGAAGGACGTCGTGGACCGCATCTCCAAGCTGCGGAAATAGCCCGGCCCTCTATGTCTGAAACCGAGAGCGCGCCGCGCCTCCCCTCGCACCGCCGCCGGTTCCTGGCCGGCCTGGCGATCGCGCTGCTGCTCGCCGTCGGCCTCGGCCTCGTGCTGCTGACCGCGGCGCGCACCGCGGAGCGCCGCGAGCGGTCGGCGCGCCAGGCCGTGGTCACGCTGCGCGCCCTGACCGAGCTGGTGGAGAGGACGGAAGGCGAGCCCGCGGCCGCGGAGGAGGGGGGCCTCGGATCGGAGCTCGCCAACCTCGCCGACCTCGGCGCCGCTGCGGAGGAGACGCCCGCTGAAGAAGAAGGCGGGATGGGCCTCGGCGGCGAGCTGGCCGCCCTCGAAGGAGGCGCGGAGGAGGAGACCGGCGACGTCGGAGAGCGCGTGCGGCTCGTCGTCTCCCGCTTCGCCGAAGACCACCCGGAGGTGAGGTCCATCCGGGTCGTCGCCTTCGAGGGGATCCGGCTGGAGGCCTCGTCCGATCCGGCCGACACCGGGGAGCGGGCGGCGCCGCGGCGGCTGGAGCGCGACGAGAAGCCGCTCTACGACCTCGGGCAGAAGCTGCGCGCCGCGGTCGCCGAGAACCGCGAGAGCCGCGACGCGGGCGGCACGGCCATCGGCGAGGAGATCGCGGTCGAGCCGCTGGCGGACGGCGGCTTCTCGCTCGCGGGTCCGGTCGAGCGCGGGGGCCCCAATGGGGAAGTGGTCGGCATGATTCAGATGCGGACCGCGCCCGATCCCACCACCGCCCCCCCGGCCCCGGCCTGGCTCCCCGCCCTGGCCGCCTGGCTCGTGCCGGTCGTCCTCCTCTTCCTCCTCGCCCTGGCGCTCGGCGAACGGCGCGGCGTGCTCGCGGCCGTGGCGGCCGTCCTGCTGGTGATCTCGCTCGGCGCCTTCGCCCGCTGGGCGTCGGGCGTGCTGGAGACGGAGCGCCGGGAGTCCGTCACGGCCCTGGCCGCGCACATGATCGAGGAGTCGGAGACCGCGGCCATCATCGCCACCGACCTCTCCCTCCCGGATACGAGACCGTTCGATCCCGCGCGCTGGGACGTCGACGTCTACCGCCAGCCGCATGGGCTGGTCGGCCCCGGCGGCGCGGTCGACGAAGGGAAGCTCGGCGAGAGCGTCCGCCGCGACGCCGGCCGGATGACCCGCTCGGTGGCGACGGTCGCCGCCGCCGCGCTGGCCCTGCTCGTTTTCGTCGGGCTCGGCGGCGCCGCCCGGGTCGGCCGTGACCTGGTCCACTACCGGATGGCCTACGCCTACACCGTGCCGGCGCTCGTGGGCATGCTCCTGCTGGTCTTCTTCCCCTTCTTCTACGGCATCGCGCTGTCGTTCACCAACGCCAACATCTACAACTCGAACCAGCCGGTCACCGAGCTGTGGGTGGGGATCGACAACTACGTCGACATCCTGAGCGACTTCTCGGTCTTCCGGCGGACGGCCGACGGCCTGGTCTTCAACTACGAGAACTTCTACTGGACGCTGGGCTTCAATATCGTCTGGACGATCGCCAACGTGGCCATCGGCGTCACCCTCGGACTGATCCTCGCCCTCATCCTCAACACCAAGGGGCTGGCGCTGCGGCCGATCTACCGGGTCCTGCTGATCCTCCCCTGGGCGGTGCCCAACTACATCACGGCGCTGATCTTCCAGGGCATGTTCCACCAGCAGTTCGGGGCGGTCAACCAGCTCCGGCAGATCATCGGGCTCGACGCCATCGCCTGGTTCGACCATCCGCTGACCTCGTTCATCGCGGTGCTGACGACCAACGGCTGGCTCTCCTTCTCCTTCATGATGGTCGTCTCCCTGGGCGCCCTGCAGTCGATTCCGGCCGACCTCTACGAGGCGGCGTGGGTGGACGGCGCTTCGCGCTGGCAGCAGTTCACGGCGATCACCCTGCCGTCGCTCAAGCCCGCGCTGATCCCGGCGATCATCCTGTCGGTCATCTGGACCTTCAACCAGTTCAACGTCATCTTCCTGGTCTCCGCCGGCCAGCCGGCGGGAGCGACCGAGATCCTGATCACCCGGGCCTACAAGCTGGCCTTCGAGCAGTACCGCTACGGCTACGCCGCGGCCTACGCGGTGGTGATCTTCCTCATCCTGCTGGCTTACGGCACCTTCCAGAACCGGGCGACCCGGGCCACGGAGGCGATCGGCGAATGAGCGAGCGCAACGAGAAGCTGTCCCACCTGCCTCTCCACCTGTTCCTGATCTTCATGGTGGCGGTGACGGTCTATCCCATCCTCTGGGTGTTCTCCGTCGCGCTCTCGGGCGAGCAGAGCCTGGCCACCATCGGCGACGTGCCGGCCGACGCCGGCGCCGGCGACCGGCTGCGCGCCATCGCCCCCTGGCCGAGGCAGGTGTCGGCGTCCAATTTCCGGTCGCTCTTCGCCGACCAGCCGTTTGCGCGCTGGCTGCTCAACAGCGCCATCGTGGCCGGCCTGACCACGGTCCTCGGGGTCTTCCTGGCGAGCACCGCGGCCTACGCCTTCTCGCGCTTCCGCTTCCCCGGCCGGCGGGCCGGGCTGATGTCCTTCCTGGTGTCGCAGATGTTCCCCGGCACCCTGATGATGATCCCGCTCTACATCATCATCGTGCAGTGGCTCGGGCTGGGCTCGACCTACGTCGGCCTGGTGCTGGTGTACACGGTGACGGCGATCCCCTTCTGCGTCTGGATGATGAAGGGATATTTCGATACGATCCCCAAAGAGCTCGAAGAGTCGGCGCTGATCGACGGCGCCTCGCAGGCCACCATCTTCTTCCGCATCGTGCTGCCGCTCGCCAAGCCCGCCGTGGCGGTGACCGCCCTCTTCTCGTTCATGACCGGCTGGAACGAGTTCATCCAGGCCGCCACGTTCATGAACAAGGAGGAGATGTACACCGCGCCGGTGGCCCTGCGTTTCTTCGTCGGCGGCTTCTCCCAGCAATGGGGGTATTTCGCGGCGGGCTCGATCGTGACGGCGATCCCCGTCGTGCTGCTGTTCCTGTTCCTGCAGAAATACCTGGTCTCCGGCCTGACGGCAGGGGCCGTCAAAGGCTGAGCCTTTCAACAAGGAGGTAACTCATGCGCAAGTCGTTCCTGAAGACCGGACTGATGGTGGCCGCGGCCGGGCTGTTGCTGGCCTCGGCGGCCGTCGCCCAGAAGGTCTCGTTCAAGGACCCGGTCAACGACGACAACGGACCGGGCAACTACACCTACCCGACCGACACCGTGTACAAGCGCGGCTCGTTCGACATGACCGGGTTCGACGTCCAGGCCAAGGGGAACAAGGCCGACTTCGACGTCACTTTCAATTCCCCGCTGGAGGATCCGTGGGGCATGAAGACCGGCTTCTCCGTGCAGATGGTGTTCATCTTCATCGACAACAAGGAGGGCGGCTTCACCGAGGGCGTACCCGGCACCAACGTCACCTTCGCCGCCGGCAACGAGTGGGATCACCTGGTGATCCTGTCGCCGCAGGCGCCCGGCACGGTCAAGAACGAGGTGCAGGCCAAGATGCCGGCCGCGACGCAAACGGCCGTGCACGTGCCGGACCGCACCAAGGGCGCCGGCCGCACGATCTCCGGCAGCGTCGATCTCGCCGCCTTGGGCGGCGGCGACCCTTCCCAGTGGGGCTACCAGGTCGTCGTGCAGTCCAACGAAGGCTTCCCCGACAAGACCGACCTGCTCACCCGCAAGGTCAACGAGTATGAGGGCCAGCACCGCTTCGGCGGCGGCACCGACTCCGACTGCGATCCGCACGCGATCGATGTGCTGGCGGCGGACGTCGCGGCCCAGCACGCGATGCTGAAGTACGAGTGCAACCCGGACGGCACCGCCAAGCAGGCCGCCGTCCTCAAGATGGTCCGCAAACAGTAGGGCGGCCAGGATTCCTGACAATCCTGACAAGGGAGAGGGACAACTCTTATGAAATTCAGTCGGAGGTTTGCGATCCTGATTCTGGCCGCCGCGGCGGCGCTGCTCCCAACGGCGGCGTTCGCCGCGGACGGCCAGACCCTCCTCATCACGGGGGAGGACTACACCAAATGGCTGTGGGGCAACCAGCGCACCGACGGGAGCCTCTACAACTTCACCACCATCCCCAACGAAGGCTACGGCGACAACGGCCAGGGCACCGAGATCAACCTGCTGCTCGCCTCCCGGCCCTCCAAGTGGGTCGAGGTCACCGGCCGCATCCAGTCGCGCTTCAGCCAGAACCAGTGGACCAACTTCGGCGGCTTCGGCGGACGCAACCCGGCGTTCGAGGATCCTCCGGGAGCGCCCTGCATCGGCGGCGACTGCGGCGAGTTCGACCCGCGCTCCAACGAGTACATCAAGATGCGCGGCCTGACCGCCCGCTTCACTCCCGGCTACCAGTGGGTCGATTCCGTGACCATCGGCTCGACCGACCTCGGGATGTTCGACGCGTTCACCATCGGCAAGGTCCGCTACATCGACCGCGACAACGCCAAGGCCGTGCTCTTCCAGGGCTCGCTGGCGGGCCGGCGGCTCGGCTATGACCTGATCCGCGTCTCCCTGCCGCGCCTCTGGGCCGGCCCGAACTTCACCACCGGCGACTACGCCGCCGCCGACGGCGCCTACGGCCTGCAGCTCCGCATGTCGCCGAACCCGATGTTCGACGTCACCGGCATCGTCGAGCTGGTCAGCGACATGGAGGTCGACAACCGCGACCTCGACTTCGACGACGGCCGCGACGTGCGCTCCCGCTTCGACAACGACGTCTTCGGCGTCAAGCTCGGCATCCACCCGAGCGGCATGTTCGACATCCGCGCCGCGGCCTATTTCTCCGAGGCCAAGTCCGAGCCGATCGCGGGCGCTCCGGCCAACTTCTTCGCCCTGTCCGGCTTCTCGCCGGTCCCCGCGGGCGAGCTCGACGACGAAGCCTACAAGGCCAACGTCGACATCAACGACCCGTTCGGCATCGGCCTGTCCTTCAACGTCGAGTACTTCAACCTCGGCGCGCAGTACGTGTCCATGCTGGCCGCCCGCCGCGAGGTGGACGTCCTGCTGACCGAGGGCAACGACGGCGCCTTCGCCTTCCCCGGCCCGGACAACTCCGCTTTCGGCGTCTTTACGGGCAACCCGACGCGCATCGGCTACGGCGGCTGGCAGGGCCCGGCCCAGCAGGTCGCCACCATCAACGTGGACAACGAGTTCACCGACTTCGAGGAGCCCATGGCCGAGACCGTGATCGGCTGGAAGGGCATCACCATCGCCCCGGTGTGGACGATCGGCGACCTCGACCTGTCGGCCGAGTACACCCTGGTCGACTACAACACCAACTGGCAGGCCTGGGGCGACCCGTCGCAGCCGATCCAGACCACCATCTATCCCAACCACGAGTCGGACGCCGGCATCAACTCCTACCGCAACGCCTACGCCCCCTTCCAGGAGAGGGAGACCGACATCATCGTCCTGCGGGCCAAGTACCTGCTCGACGTCGCCAAAGGTGTGGACGTGTTCGGCAAGGTCAAGTTCATCGACGAGACCGACGAGCGGCTCGACGATGCGCGCTTCCTGCCGTTCCAGCCGGGCGACTGCCCGGGCAACGGCCAGCCGTGCGCCAACAACCGGCGGTTCTACTCCAACGGCAACTCGACGGCGGAGATCTACGGCAACCCGGGGGTGATCACCGTCAACGGCGTCACCGGCTACCAGTGGGCGCCCTTCGACGACATCGGCGACGACGACAAGGAGATGGACTACCGCCTGGTCCAGATCGGCGCCGGCTACCAGATCTCGGACAACCTCTACAGCTCGCTCACCTACGAGCGCTACGACGTCGAGCTGTTCGACGGCAACACCGCCTTCCAGGGCTATCAGCTCCACAGCATGGCCTCGGGCGACCACACCAAGAACAAGCTCATGCTGTTCGCCCGCTACACCCTGGGCGGCGCCGAGTTCGGGTTCAACTATGAGTACAATTTCGGCGAGTTCGACCCCGACTTCGGCGGCGGCTTCGTGCCGACGTTCGCGGACGAGCAGACCGCGCGGGACTTCGGCGTCCCGGTCGGCTCGCCCGGCTTCCGCGGCCGTTTCGGCGGCTGGAACAGCCTGGAGACCCGGGACTTCCGGCAGCACCGTCTGAAGACGTTCATGAAGGTCCGCTTCTAGGAAGCCGCATCGGAGAGCCCGGCGGTTCGACCGCCGGGCTTTTCTTTACCCGATTCTGGAGACGTTATGCATCGCAGCCCTACCAAGCTCTTCTCCCTCGCCGTCCTTGCGGCTCTTCTCGCGACGCCCGTTTTCGGCCGCTCGGCCCTCTTCACATTGAGCGATCCGCGGGGCGACGACCATGGCGACGGAAACCTGATCTATCCGCTCAATGAAGAGTTGGACCCGGGCGACCTCGATCTGACCTCGCTGACCGCCCGGGCCGAAAAGGACGGCACCTGGTTCGAGGCCACCTTCGCCAGGCCGGTCCGCCAGCCGGGCGCGGAGACGATCGACGACCTGGGCACCTCGCTCGCATCGGTCGCCCGCTTCGGCTTCTACACGATCAACCTGGACATCTACATCGACACGGACCGCGTGGCGGGCTCCGGCGGCGTGGCCATGCTCCCCGGCCGCTTCGCCGAGATCGACCGCGCGCACGCCTGGGAAAAAGCGATCGTCCTCACCCCGCGCCCGCACGAGGCCCGGGGAGAGCTGAAGCGCATCCTGACGCGCAACCTCAACGAGGACATCCGCAAGGCGGACAGCAAGCTCGGCGACGCCGAAGCCGCGGAGCTGCGCTCGCAGATCCCGGGCGACGTGGAGACCCGCATCTTCTTCCCCAGCCAGATCCGCGTGCGCGGCAACAAAATCACCTTCTTCGTGCCCGCGAGCTTCCTCGGCAGTCCGGCCAAGGACACCTGGAGCTACGTCGTCGCCACCTCCGGCGCCAACGTCCTCCAGTCCTTCGACCTCAGCCGCGTCCTCGGCCGCGACCCCAAAGACGACTCGCTGATGATCCTCCCCGTCTCTCCCGGCAAATGGCAGGACCGCTTCGGAGGAGGAAGAGAAAACGCCGCCATCCAACCCCCGCTCGTGGACATCATCGTCCCCGCCGGCGGCAAGAAGCAGGAGACGATCCTGCAGGA
>DASVEF010000034.1:0-15725 GCA_036380715.1 Thermoanaerobaculia bacterium
TTCGCTCCTCTTTGGAGGGTGCGTCAGCCCGAAGAAGGACCTGGAGGACTGCGCCAAGCTCGTGAAGAGCGGCTTCCGCCCCGTCGCGAAGGAGCGCAGCCGGAGGTTCCTCGGCAAGGTCGAGGAGAAGACCGCCCGCTGCCGCGGCGGCGAGAAGGCGGTCGCGCACCGCTCCGAGCCCTGGGTCGACTGGCAGCACTACTGGGGAACCTCGGACGAGGCGTCCGTTCCCTCGGACGGCGAGCGGTTCGGCCATCTGGGTCCGAAGGGGCGGGGCGTCGACGGCGCCATGCTCGACCTCGAATACCAGCGGCTCGAGCTGGTCAAGTTCAACCTCTTCGACAACACCGGGACTTACAAGGACTATGTGACGGGCCGCGCGGGCGTCGGCGGGCCGGCTCTGAAGATCTGGCCCGAGATGCGTCTGCCCAAGGACCACCCCAATTACGTCGAGGTGGGCGGCGACGGCGATCAGCTCTGCCAGGGCGAGCTGATCCGCTTCCGCACGGTCACCGGGATCTGCAACGACCTGCGCAATCCCGCCATGGGGTCCGCGGGCATGCTGTTCGCCCGCAACGTCACGTTCGAGTCCACGTTCCCGGACCTGGGCAAGAACGAGCTGGCGAAGAACCGGCACGGCGACCGTCTGGGCGTGCTCACGCCCGATCCGCAGCTCATCAGCCGCAAGCTCTTCACCCGCGTCCAGTCGCAGCCCGACAAGTGCAACGCGGGCCAGGGGCTGCCGGGCTTTTCGGCGGACGCCAACTGCGACTATCAGAAGGCGCCGTTCTTCAACGTCCTGGCCGCCTTCTGGATCCAGTTCATGACCCACGACTGGTTCTCCCACATGACGGAGGGCCACAACGCGGAGCAGAGGACGGCGATGGGCTGCTCGACCAAGAAGGTCAATGGCGTCGAGGTGCCTCTGACGCCGGAGGAGATCGCCAGGCTCGGCTGCCGTCCGGGCGATCGGATCGACAGGGCCGTCATCGCCGAGGACGGCGAGCCGGCCAAGTTCAAGTCCGGCAACCAGGAGCACCTGTCCCGGGCCTACAGGACGACCCGCAACACCAACACGGCCTGGTGGGACGGCTCGCAGATCTACGGCTATGACGAGACCTCGCGCAAGCGGGTCAAGCGCGATCCGAAGGACGGCGCCAAGCTGCACATGGTGCCGGTCGGCAACCGCCCGGGCGAGGGCGAGAAGCTGGGCTATCTCCCGCTGCTCCAGCCCGGCGATCCGATGCACCCGCAGTGGGCGGGCCAGGAGGCGACGGGGTTCCCCGAAAACTTCACGATCGGTATGAGCTTCTACCACAACGTCTTCGCCCGCGAGCACAACCTGTTCGTGGACGAGATCCGCAAGCGCCAGAGGGAGACGCCCGACGCGGACTCCGGACTGCGCAACCCCGCCCGCCCGCAGCAGGTGATCGCCTACAAGGACCTCACCGACGACGAGATCTTCGAGGCCGGCCGGCTGGTCGTCTCGGCGGTGATCGCCAAGATCCACACGATCGAGTGGACGCCGCAGCTCCTCTACGACGAGCCGCTGTTCCTGGCGATGAACGCCAACTGGAACGGCCTCTTCCACGGCTCGGGCGCGGTCGAGAAGGCGCTGAACAAGGTCCTTCAGGACCTCGGGCGCTCGAAGGACCCGCGGGACGCGACGCAGTGGTATTCGGTGTTCGCCTCCGGCCCGGGCATCTTCGGGCTGGGCAGCCACGTGTACGAGAAGGCCAATTCCTTCAAGTTCGATCCCCGGAAGAAGGACGTCTGGAGCGTCACGAACCCGGACCACGTCAACGGCGGCATCAACCATTTCGGCTCGCCGTTCAACTTCCCCGAGGAGTTCATCACCGTCTACCGCCTGCACCCGCTGGTCCCGGACCTGATCGAGTACCGGGACTGGAACGACAATCCGAACGTCATCCGCAACAAGATCCCGACCATCGAGACCTTCCGCGGCAAGGCCACGAAGGCCATGCAGGAGCGCGGCCTGGCCAACTGGGCGCTGTCCATGGGGCGCCAGCGCCTCGGCGCCCTGACTCTCCAGAACCACGGGCAGTTCCTCCAGAACGTGCCCATGCCGCGCATGGGCGAGAACGCGAAGGTCGACGTGGCGGCGCTCGACATCCTGCGCGACCGCGAGCGGGGCGTGCCCCGCTTCAACGAGTTCCGCCGGCAGTACGGGCTCAAGCAGCTCACCAGCTTCGACGACTTCGTCGACAAGAAGCTGGATGAGAAGGACCCCGAGCTGGCGCGCCAGCGGGAGCTGGTGAAGACCCTGCGCGAGGTCTACGGCCAGCACAAGTGCGACGCCTCGAAGGTCATCACCGACGCGCAGGTGAACGACGACGGCACGCCGATCAACGACTGCCTCGGCCGTCCGGACGGCAGCCTGGTGGACAACATCGAGGACGTGGACACGGTGGTCGGCTGGCTGGCGGAGTTCACGCGGCCGCACGGCTTCGCGATCTCCGAGACGCAGTTCCAGGTGTTCATCCTGAACGCCTCGCGGCGTCTCTTCAGCGACCGCTTCTTCACCTCCAGCTTCCGGCCCGAGTTCTACACCTCTCTCGGCGTGGACTGGGTGAACGACAACGGTCCGGACGGCAAGGTGATGGAGAAGGGAAAGCCGAACGGCCACCCGATGGAGGTCTCGCCGCTGAAGCGCGTGCTGATGCGGACCCTCCCGGAGCTGAAGCCCGAGCTGGAGTATGTGACCAACGCGTTCGATCCCTGGGCGCGCGACCGCGGCAAGTACTACTCGCTGGCCTGGAAGCCGCGCCCCGGCGCCGAGTCGGACGTGGCTTTCGCGCCGACCCAGCAGGACGCGGTGCCCGCGAGCGGCGGGGGTGGCGGGAGCCCGGAGAAGTAAGCGGTCCGTTTCCCCCTCCCGGGCCCTCACCCCCTGGCCCCCTCTCCCGTCGCCGGGAGAGGGGGAACATTGCCAAATTAGATCCTGGTTTTCTCCCCCTCTCCCGGGTGGGTGTGAGTGCGTGTGGGAGAGGGGGCCGGGGGGTGAGGGGCCTACTCGCTGACGATCCGCACCACCTCGTCGGGATCATCCGCCACCGCTTCCGCGAAGGCCCGGTCCAGCCGGCCGTCGAGGCGGACGAGGGTCAGCTCGGTGGGGTCGAGGGCGACGACGTAGAGGTTGCGCATGGAGCCGGCGTCGTCGGCCCGGGTGAAGAGCCAGGTGCGGCTGTCGCCGTCCTGCTGGCGGAGGGTGGTGGTCCAGCCGGCCTGGAGGAGCCGGTCTTCGAAGCGGGGGTCCGGCAGGGTCCCTGCGAGGTCCGGGAGGGACTCGACGCGGTAGGTGGCGACTTCGAGCCGGTCCACCTCGCGCAAGAGTGAGACGGTCTCCCCCTCGTCGGGGACCATCCGCAACAGGCTGCGGAGGAGGCCCATGCGGAGGCGGCCGAGGCGGATGTGGACCTCGGGCTCGAAATGAGCGTCCGGCACCCGTCGCTCGATCTCCCAGCGCACCTGGTCCACGGACGGGGTGCCTTCGCAGCCGGCGAGCGGGACCACCAGGGACAGCAACAGAAGGATGGAAAGAGGTTTCCGGGTCATGGCTTCTTGTCCTGGTTATCCTTGTTGTCCTTGTCCGGGACTCTGTCCAGGTGGGGCAGGTCGAGCTCCTCGCCCAGGCGGGAGAGCTGCTCGGGGTCGATCCGTCCGACGATGTTGATCACGGCCGCCTCGTCTCCTGAGGTGAGCGACATCAGGGTCATGCCCACGATGCGGCCTTCGGCTTCCTTCAGGTAGATGTAGACCTCCTCCCCTCCCTCCCGGACCCTTACGGTCGGCGCCCAGCCACGGTCTTCGAGCCAGCGGACGGCGTTGCCGATTCTGCCTTTGACCGCGGCCTCGTCGGTCGCGGCGAGGGGAAAGACCTGGACCTGGATGGCCTGGAGGCCGGAGAGCAGCGCCGCGAATTCAGGGTCGTCCGACCGGGACGCGCCGGCGATCATGCGAAGGAGAGGGCCGCTGAGGTTGATCTCGGCGCTCAGTCTCTCGCGCGGGAAGATCCCCAGCTCGTGGATCGGCACGTAGCCGGGCTGGGCCTCCAGCTTCTGCGCGGTTGCGGGCGCGGCGGTCAGGATGGCGAAGGAGAGCCAGAGCAGGACGGCGAAGGTGATGGTCTTGCGCATGGTGAACCTTTCTATTTACGGCTGTCCGGCCGTGTCCCGGACCGGAACTTCATTTCCGGGAATGTCTTCCAGCGTCTGCGCCAAGCTGCGGGTGGCCGGAGCCACCAGGCGCCTGCGCAGGACGTCGTCGCGCAGCCCCAGGCTGGCCTTGCGGCTCACCTTGCCGATATAGGCCAGGGCGAAGCGCGCCTCCTCGGTGGCCTGGGCGATCTCCGCCGGGCTGGGGCCGTCCTGGCGCTGCTGGAGGAAGAAGGCCGCGCCGCCCACGGTCAGGGCGAGCACCGCGGCGGCCAGGGAGAGCCGGACCGGCCAGCCGGCCAGGCGTGAACGGAAGGGGACGACCTCGCCGGCTCCGGCGCTGTGGATCTTCTGCAGGACCTCCGGCGGGCAGTCGTGCTGAGGCAGCGCCCGCAGCTCCCGCTGGACGGCCGTGGCGAGGTCGAGCTCGCCGGCGCAGGCGGGGCAGCGCTCCAGGTGGGCCGCGGCCTGGGCCGCTTCGTCCGGCGGGAGGTCCCCGTCGAGATAGGGCTCGAGGAGGTCCAGGACCTCCTCGCAGCGCAGGGTGTCATCGAATCGGCTCATCGTTCATAGACCTCACGCAGTTGCTCCCGCAGCTTGCGCCGGGCGCGGTGGAGGTGGACCCGGACGGTGACCTCCGGCATGCCGAGCGCCTCGCCGATCTCCCGGTGCGAGACGCCGTGGACCTCGCGCAGGAGAACGATACTCTTGTCCGGCTCTCCGAGACCGCTCAGGGCCCGCACCAGCGACCGCCGGAAGTCCGAGGTCTGGGCGCGGCTCTCCGGGTCGGGCTCGGCGCTCGGGACCTCCCGCGCCTCGTCCGCGTCCAGGCTTTCCCGGGTCGCGAGGGCGACGGCCGACCGTCTGCGGCGGAGCAGGTCGTAGCAGGCGTTGCGGGTGACCCGCAGCAGCCAGGTCCCGAGCCGCTCCTCGTCGAGGCCCCGCTGGTGGCGCCAGAGGCGGAGCAGCACCTCCTGCGTCACGTCCTCCGCCTCCTCCGCATCGGACAGGAGATACCTGGCGAAGGAGTAGATCCTCCGCTGGTACCTCTCTGCGGTGGTCTCGAACGCCGTCGCCATCCAAAGAGGAAGACGAAGGAGACTAGGGGAACGTTTCAGAATGAGGTCAGAGAGTGGCCCGGCCCTGCCGGGTACGTCGCTTGGCGATGGCGAGTCCAGGGCCATCATGTTCAAGAGCGATCACTGCGAGGGGAAGGTCGACGGCCCGGGCGCGCTCCACGGCACGCACGGCGTCATCATAACGGGCGACGCGGTCCGTCAGGAAAGGGGCCAGGTGGTTCGAAGGGACTACGACCACTCCAACATCGATCCGGCCGGCGATGAGCTCCTCTCGAAGGTGCACGACGTCGACAATGACGAGGTCGCTCCGCCCGGAGAACTGAATCTCGACTCCCAGGCAGACGCTTGTTCCATTGATCGTGTGGCATTTTGTCCAGTCCACGCCCCCCGTCTGCTCCTTGGACCACCCCTCGGCTTCAATAAACCGCCCGTCAAAGATGGACCGGATCTCCGCGGCCCCGTTGGCGTCGCGCCGCTCCTCGACTAGGAGCTCGAAGCCGGTCAGAATCTGCCGCAGCTCATTCCATAAGGGCTGTAAGCCCAGCCGTTCAATGCGCTGCAAGGCTCCATTGAAGGGCGTTTCCTCTACGATCCGGGGCATTCAATCGCTCAATCGGACAGGGCTGAAAAAATTTTTCGCGGCGGTTTGCGTCCAAGCGTCGTCGGCGCGAAGGCGCGAAAGCGCTGCTCGATGGCCTCACAGTCCCCGAGCTCGCTGCCGATCCAGTAGCGCCCCAGCCGTTGGGCTTCCTGGTAGGTGCTGCCTCCACCTCCGAACGGGTCCAGGACAATGTCTCCCGGCTGGGTCGAGATCTCGACGGCTCGTGCGGGGATCATCGGCTTCAGCTCGTTGACTCCAGGGCGCGCTTTCGAGTGACGGTGCCGGTTCGGAGACGTGTCTTCCCAGAAATCCGTCAGGTTCAACCCTTCCGGATTGAGGTATTTTCGATGCCCTCCGTAGTCCTTGAGGTCCCCTCCGCAATGCCGGCAGGAGGGTACGGGGACTCGGACGCGGTTGAAGACCCGGGGCTTCCCCTTGGTGAAATAGAGCAGGGCGTAATGCGCAGGGTAAAGCTTCTGGCCGCGCGGAAAGGTGCCCTTCATCGAGAGCGCGATCCAATGCCGGAACTCCAGAGGACCATCCAGGTGGGCCGCGAAGTGGAAGGCCCACCGAGGGAGGACGTAGATGAAGAACGCACCTCCCGGCGCCAGAACGCGGCAGCACTCGTCGATCCACCGGAAAGACCATTCGAGGTAGTCGCCTTCGGTCCAGGTATCCTTGAAGCCGTTCCGGTACTCCTTGTTCAGATTGAAGGGCGGGTCCGCGAAGATACAGTCAACCGATTCGGACCGGAGGGACGTGATCAGCTTGAGGCAGTCAGTCTCGAAGAGCAGACCATGAGTGGTCGTGAGACGCGGAGCTCCCAAATCCTTCGGCTCGGGCTCTTCCTGTGGAATGGGCTCGCGGCTCGGGGTCAATTTGACTCGCTGTGGTTCCCTCAATGAGACGCGGCCTCCGGACTCGCGTGAAGGTTTGAGTGATCCTACCATGGGGACTGGAGCTGGCGTTCCAAAGAGCTTGAGCTGGGCGCTCATTTTTACGCTCCTTTTACGCCGAAAGAGTACCGGAGACAACCGGGACACGTCAATAGGGTGAGGCGAACGTTTCAGGAGGGTGGACGCGCACCTCCATTGCTTTCGTATACCCTACAATCGACCCAGCCGTCGAGGGAGGTATCCATGAAGCTCCGTGCCCTGCTCGCGCTCTTTTTCGCCGCCCCGGCCCTCCTCTCAGCCCAGATCGAGCCGATGGGCGGCGACCTCCAGGTCAACCTCTATACGACGTTTCCCCAGTCCAGCCCGAAAGTTTCGCGCGCGCCGGACGGACGGTTCGTGGTGGTGTGGGCCAGCGCCTATCAGGATGGGACAGTCTCGGGGGTCTACGGCCGGGTATTCGCGGTGGACGGTACGCCGGTCACCGGCGAGATCCAGCTCAGCGAGCACACGGCCAGCCATCCGATCGATCCGGCGGTCGCGATGATGGACGACGGCTCGTTCGTGGCGGTCTGGGAGAACCGTACGGATGGTACAGGCCCCATCTACAGCGGCATCGAAGGGCGTCGCTTCGCGGCCGACGGCACGCCGCTGGGCGGCGACTTCGTGGTGCACCCCCTGAATCCCACGAAGGGGTCTCACCGGCCGGTGATCGCCACGAACGGACGGGGCGGCTTCGTGGTCGCCTGGGAGGAGGGCTCGTTCGACACCGACGTCTTCGCGCGGATCTTCGGCCCCGGCGGACAACCGCTCGCGCCCTCGTTCCAGGTGAACCAGGGTGAAACCTACGCCGTCCAGGACCAGCCGTCGGTGGCCATGGGACCCGCGGGGGAGGTCGTGATCGTCTGGCGGAGCAACGACACCTTCGTCGGTTTTCACGAGGAGGGCAACCAGGTCGTCTACCTGCAGCGTTTCAAGGCGGACGGCACGCGCCGGGAGGGCGAGATCGCCCTCTCCGAAAGAGCGCGGCGGCCGGTGTACGCGCCGAGGGTCGCCAAGGACGCGGCGGGGAATTTCCTGGTGGTCTGGACCGAGTACGTGAGCTCGGTCGCCACCGTCTACGGCCGGAGGTTCGCCCAGAACGGCAGGCCCCTCGGGGGCAGGCTGACCCTGTTGCGCGAGGTCGTACCCGAGGCGATCGCCATGGACGATCATGGGAGCTTCGTCCTGGTCTGGACCCGGCCTGGAGAGGATCGCGCTCTGGACGTCTTCGCGCGCCGCTTCAGCGCCTTCGGCGCCCCGGAGGGCCCGGAGGTCCGGGTCAACGCTCACGCGCCGCGCATGCAATATACGCCGATCGTGGCAGCCGGCCCCGGCGGGAGCTTCGTCGCGGCCTGGAGCAGCGATCAGCAGGATGGCGACAACCTCGGCGTCTTCGCGCGCCTCTTCGAGGTTCCGGAGGCGCCCGGGGACGCCGACCTCTTCCTGCTCGAGGACCGGTTCCGGGTCACCGCGACCTGGCGCGACTTCCGGGGCCGCTCCGGTGTCGGCCGGGCGACCCCCCTCACCGCCAATACCGGGGGGGGCCCTCTGGTTCTTCGACTCCGACAACCTGGAGCTGATGGTCAAGATCCTCGACGGGCGGCCCTCCAACGGCCATTTCTGGATTTTCTACGGAGCGCTGAGCAACGTGGAGTACGTGCTGACGGTGCTCGACACCACGACCGGCGAGTCCCGGTCGTACTACAACCCGCGGCGCCACTTCGCCAGCCGTGGAGACACCCGGGGGTTGCCGAACGTCCAAGTTTTCCAGACGGACGGCTTGGCGGCCGGGAGTCAAGCGCCGGAGCCGGGCGTTTCCGCCCGTCAGATCTCCGCGGCCTGCGCCGGAGCGGGCGAGGCCCTCTGCCTGAACGGGCGTTTCCGGGTGGAGGCGACCTGGAGGGACTTTCAGGGCAACACGGGGATCGGCCACGCCCATCCGCTGACCGATGACGCCGGCGCACTGTGGTTCTTCGACTCCGACAACCTGGAGCTGGCCGTCAAAGTCCTGGACGGCCGTGCCAACAACGGTCACTTCTGGGTCTTCTACGGCTCGCTGACCAACGTCGAGTTCACCCTGACGGTGACCGACACCGTCACCGGCCATCAGAAAACCTATACGAACCCGCTGCGCCGGTTCGCCAGCGTGGGAGACACCAGAGCGTTGCCGGCGGAGTAGACCCGGAGATCAGTACGGCGAGTCCGGCAGCCGGAACGTCCACTCCCTCCCCCTCTCCACCGCGTCCATGTGGAGCAGGAACATCCCGATACCGGCCGCGCCCTGCATGTAGCCGGTCTGGGCGTAGGTGTAGTCGGGACGGACCCGATGCTCGGCGTGGACCCACTTGAGGCCGTCTCCGGCCGGAGTCGCCCGGTCGAGGAGGTTGCGCGCGACCCGGCGGGCGAAGGCCAGGTGCTCGGGATCGCGGGTCCGGCCGTGGAGTTGGAGGAAGAATTCGGCCACGCCGGCCGAGCCGCAGCACTGGCCGGCGTTGTTCCAGAAGCCGGGCGTCGGCTTCTCCGGGATGCCGCTCTTCAGGAGGCTCCGCGCCCCTCGGAGCTCCCACTCCTGCCAGTTCTCGTCACCCGTCGCGCGGGCGAGCTGAAGGAAGAGCCGTGAGGTCCCGACCGGGCCATGGCACCAGCCCAGGTAGTGGAGGTCCTTGCCTCCGGGCTCGTGATGGAAGACCAGGCAGCCGTCCCCGGACGTGTCCGCGACGGCCTGGAGATAGCGGCCGCCAGCGACGGCCGCGTCGAGCGGCTCCTTGCGGCCGGTCTCCAGGTGCAGAGTGGCGAGAGCGTAGGCGATTCCGGCCGTGCCATGGGAGAAGTTGGGCATCAGCCGTTCGGAAGCCTGGGGAAGCGTCGCCCACTTCCACTTGAGGCCGCCCGCCTCCGGCGTCCCCAGCCCGGCCAGCCAGAGGCCGGCCTTGAGGGCCAGCTCCCGCGACGCCGGCCGGTCCAGCTCGCGGGCCATCCGCAAAAGGAAGAGGATCGTCCCGGCCGCGCCGGCGACGATGTCGGTCACCGGACCCCAGGAGATCCCGTCCCCGGACGGCCGGGCCGCCGCATGGATCAGGTCGAGGCAGCGGACCGTGCCTTGGCGATAGGTCTCTTTCCCGGTGGCCTTGAAGGTCTGGTGCAGGGTAAACCCGATTCCGGAGACGCCTGTATACAGGGCGTCTCCCCCTCCCTCTTCGGTGTCGAGCGCGTTCGGGAGGGTGGCGAGCAGGTGGTCCGCTCCGGCGGAGGCCTCCTCCAGCCAGGACGAGTCCCCGGTCGCCCGGGCCAGCTCGAGGAGGAAGAGAACGACGCCCGAGGTGCCGCTGTAGAGCTCCGGGCTGGAGCGCAAGCCGTCCGGCCGCTCCGGACCCTCCAGCCAGAGGAGCCCCTGCGGGGTCTGGACCCGCGCCGTACGGATCCACCGGGCCGCCTTCACCGCGGCGTCCAGCCAGAGGGACCTGACTGTGGGCGCCGGAGGAGGAACCGGGCTGGGGTCCTGGGCGGTCAGACGGGAGCCGATCCAGGGGAGCCCGGCCCCGGCGATGAGGGCCGAACGGAAGAGGTCGCGGCGCGTGGGGGTCCAGGCCATGGCTTCGCTCCGAATCGAGCGATCATCTTACACATCCAGGTCCTGAACCGGCTCGCCTAGCGGCCGGGCGCCGGCGTCTCTCCCTTGTCATCCAGCACGCTGGCGACGATCGGGATCAGCTCCTTCGGGTCGGCGATGCCGAGGGCTTTCTTCCAGAGGCCGGTCGGCTCGTTGCCGATGATGAAGAGGTTCTGGTGGCCTTCCCGGTTCTCGACGTACTGCCCCAGCTTCTTGAGCGCGGCGTCGACGTTCTCCTTGGAGCCGGTCAGGAAGTACCAGCCCGGACGGGCCTTGTAACGCGCCGCGTACTCCTTGAGCTTGGCCGGAGTGTCGTTGACCGGATCGACGCTGACCGAGACCAGGTAGACGTCTTTCCCGAGGCGGTCGCCCAGCCAGTCCTGGATGTGGGCGAAGTTGCGGCTCAGGATCGGGCAGACTCCGGTGCAGCTCGTGAACATGAAGTCGATCACCACGGTCCGGCCCTTGAGCACATCGCTGTAGAGGCGCATGGTCTTGCCGTCCTGGTTGACCAGGGGGATCTCGCCGAAGTAGCGCTGGGCGCCCGAATCCGAGGAAGGGTCCGGGGCGGCCTGCGGGGGGTGCATCCCCTGGTGCCCCGCGTGCGGATCGGGCGCGGGCTTCTCTTGTCCCCATGTGGGAGTCAGGGCGAGGCAGGCAAGGAGGGCGGTCGCGAGCAGGGTCGGCCTCTTCACGGGTGGCCCTCCTCGTGGTGCGCGTGAGCCGGCGAGGCCACCATTTTGTCGATCAGCTCGACCATCTTGGCCGGAGGGGCGAGCCCGTAGGCGCGGGTCCACCGGTCCTGGGCGTCGTTGCCCACCAGGAGCAGCGGCGAATGGTCGTTGATGCTCGGGGTATAGGCGCCGAGCGCCTTCAGGAGCTGAGTGACCTGTTCCCGGTCGCCGGTGACGAGGGTCCAGCCCGGCCCGGCGTTGAACTTCTGGCCCCAGGCCTTCATCCGCTCGGGCGTGTCCGTCGCCGGATCGACGCTCACCGAGATCATGTGGACGTCGCGCCCCGCGCGGTCGCCGAGCAGCGACTGGAGCTTGCCGAAGGTGGCGCCCATGGGCGGGCAGATCGTGGTGCAGGTCGTGAAGATGAAGTTCACGACCACGACTTTTCCCTTGACCAGGTCGCTGTAGAACCGGACCGGCTTGCCGTCCTGATCAACCAGGGCGATGTCGGGGATGTCGAGCTTGACGCCCTTCTCCGCGATCTTTGGAGCGTCGGCCGGAGGGGTGTGGTGCTCGTGATGCTGATGCTCCTCCATGGGCGGCGGCGTGGGGGTCTGGCCCAGGGCGGCGGCCGGGAGCGTCAGGGTGGTGAGAAGGGCGAAAACAGCGGTGCCCCGGGAGGGGCGGATGGAAACAATCGTGGGCATTACGAACCTCCCGCGGGGGATTGTAGCTCATACGAGAGATGAAATTAACGTATGCGGTACACGAACACCCCGCCCCCCAGGTCCGCCCCGCGCTCGTGCCGCCCGATCCAGGTGAAGGCGTTCGGGGGGATGGGCACCATGCGGCCTCCGGCGTAGGTGGCGTAGGGGTAGCCGTGGAGGAAGTTGGCGCTGATCGCGGCCAGCCCCGGGCGGTCCGGGCGGGGGAAGCGCCAGCGGATACCGTAGATCGCCGGGTCCACGTGGCCGAAGTAGGCGAGGCCGATCTCCTCGATTCCTTCGCGGTCCATGTACGCCCGGACCCGCTTCAGCCCCTGCCCCCAGTCGATGTTGGAGTCGAGGAGGATGCGGTCCCCCTGGCCCCGGGCGAGGAGGTTGAAGTAGGAGACCGTGTCCGGAGTCGCCAGGAGAGCGGAGAGGGGATAGGCGAGCAGGAGGAGGAGCGCCGCGGTCCGGACCGCCCTGCCCCGGGCCTTCACCCAGGGGACCAGCCGCGCGGCCCAGACCATGAGCAGCGGCAGGACCGGCAGGACGTAGCGGATGCCATAGTTGACCCGCGAGAACAGGGAGAAGTAGGCGAGCAGGAAGAAGGCCGGGAGCCAGACGAAGTACTGGCCGCGAGCTTCCCGGAAGCGGGCGAAGGGGGCGAGGAGGAACGCGGCGAGCAGGGGGAGCGGCGTCTTGAAGAGGATCGCGACCAGGTAGTAGGCCCGCGATCCCTCCCGCGACCAGCGGCCGAAGAGGTATTCGGGGAACTCCCCCACGTCGTTGATGTGCTGGATCGTGTCGAACCCCGTCAGGTAGGCGGACGGCAGGGGCACCGGGAGCCCGGCCGGGAGGAACGACGTGGCGGTCCGCGCGAGCCGGCTCTGGAAGGGGTATTGGCTGAGCGTCCTGCCGACCCCCTGGAAGAGGTAGCCGGCGTCGATCACCAGCAGGCTCAGGAGGAAGATCGCGGCCAGCGAGGCGAGGCTCCAGGCGATCCGGGTCCGGCCGCGGACCAGTGGGAAGCGCTCCCCGCGGACCAGCGCCGCCGCGCCCAGGAGGATGAAGACCGGATAGAGCAGCAGCGCCGAAAACTTGGAGAGCTGGGCCAGCCCGAGCGCCACGCCGCAGGCCGCGAGGCGGCCCGGGCTGGGATCGTGGACGAAGCGCCAGAAGAGCCAGAGCGCGAGGACCGCGAACGCCGCGAAGCCGGCGTCGACCGTGGCCAGGTGGGCGTGGGCGATCAGCGAGGGGCAGAAGGCGGCGAAGAGCAGTGCCACCAGCCCGGCCTCCTCGCCGTACAGCTCGCGCGCCCAGCGGAAGACGAGCCATCCCAGCAGCAGCCCGAGCGCCACCACGGGCAGCCGGCCGAAGAGGAAGATCCGGTCGTACGCCCCCCGGTTCCGCTCCATGAAGTCCGTGCCGAAGACCCAGGGATACCAGTCGGTGTTCTCCACCCGGGCCGCCGTGTCGATCTCCGGCTGGAGCGTTAGAAGCGGCAGCGCGCAGAGGATCTTGACGAGCGGCGGATTCAGAGGGAAGAGGTCGAAGCGCCCGGTCTTCAGATAGTGGTATCCGGACGGCAGGTGGGCGAATTCGTCGACTGTTGGGGTGTCCCAGCGGAGGCCGTGGGCGCAGAGGAGGGCGAAGGCGATGAGGAGGAGGATCGCGGCGGTCCTCGCCCTTGGGGCCCTCACCCCCTGGCCCCCTCTCCCGATGGGAGAGGGGGGAGCGTCTTTCACGGTATTCATGGCTTACCGTTCGTATTCGCGGCTGGAGATTTCCCCCTCTCCCTCCGGGAGAGGGGGCCAGGGGGTGAGGGCCTCACTCCAGCTCGAACAGCGGATTCCCGGTGTCGACCGCCTGCCCGGGCTGGACGAAGATCTTGGCGATCGTGCCCTCGTGCTCGGCGCGGATTTCATTCTCCATCTTCATGGCTTCGAGGACGAGGACCCCCTGTCCGGCGGCGACCTGGTCCCCTTCCTGGACCAGCACGGTGACCACCCGGCCGGGCATGTAGGCGTCGATCCGTTGATGCCTCCGGCCGCCCTTGCTGTGGCTCTGGGCCGCGAGATGGGTCAGCGGGTCGGTGACGGAAACGGTCGTGGTGCCCTGCCGGCTGGTGACCGCCCAGTCCTCGCCCTGGCGGCGGACCGAGACCTCGTGCTGGACGCCGTCGATCCGCAGGCTGTGGGCTCCGTTCTGGCCATTCTGGATGGACGCGGCGTCGACGTGGTAGGTCCGGTCGCCGACCGTGATCTCGTAGCCGCCGTCGTCGCGGCGGACCCGGACCTTCTCCTCGCGGTCTCCGTGCCGGGCGATCAGGTCCACGATCCCCCCCTCAGGTTCTCGCGGCGGGCGGCCGATCCCCAGCGGGAGCGCTGGCTGCTGGCTCCGGGAGCGACGTCGGCGGCGATGGTCCGGTTCGCGCGCTCGTAGTGGGCGAGCGCGGCGGCGATCAGCGGCAGGTCGGGCAGCCCGTCTTCCCCCTCCAGCGGCCGGAGCTCGCCCGCGGCCAGCTTGCGGTCGAGCATTCCGATGTCCATGTTGCCCGAGCGGAAGTCAGGGTCCGCGAGCAGGGCCTTGTAGAGCGGGACCGTGGTGCGGATCCCCTCGATCCGCATCTCGGCCAGGGCGCGGCCGAGCTTGTCGAGCGCCCGCTCCCGGTCCGCGGCCCAAACGATCAGCTTGGCGAGCATGGGGTCGTAGTGGATGGTGACCTCGGATCCCTCGTAGACGCCGCTGTCGTTGCGGATGCCCGGACCCTCGGGCCAGCGGAGGCGCTCGATGCGGCCGGGGGATGGGGCAAAACGGTTGTAGGGGTCCTCGGCGTAGAGCCGGACCTCGACGGCGTGGCCGCGCGGCTGGACGTCGTCGAATTCAGGGCCGAGCGGCTCCCCCTCCGCGACCCGGATCTGCGTCCATACCAAGTCGATCCCGGTCACCAGCTCGGTGACGGGGTGCTCCACCTGGAGGCGCGTGTTCATCTCCAGGAAATAGAAATTGCCGTCGCGGTCGAGCAGGAACTCACAGGTGCCGGCGTTGCTGTAGCCGACCGCGCTCGCCGCGAGGACCGCGGCCTCTCCCATGCGGCGGCGCAGGTCGGAGGAGACCACGGGAGACGGGGCCTCCTCGACCACCTTCTGGTGCCGGCGCTGGAGGGAGCACTCGCGCTCGCCGAGCGAGACCACCCTGCCGTGGAGGTCGCCCATGACCTGGATCTCCACGTGCCGGGGATCGACAATGAATTTCTCAAGGTACACCGAGTCGTCGCCGAAGCTGGCGCCGGCCTCTGACCGCGCCGCGCGATAAGCGCCCGCGAGATCGGCGGCCTGGGCCACCATGCGCATCCCCTTGCCGCCGCCGCCCGCGGAGGCCTTGAGCATCACCGGATAGCCCATCGACTCCGCGAAAGCCGCCGCCGACTCCAGGTCCGGCAGCGGGTCCCGGCCGCCGGGTACGACCGGCACGCCGGCGTCCATCATCAGCCGGCGGCTCTCGACCTTGGAGCCCATGGCGTCGATCGCCTCGGGCGAAGGGCCGATGAAGGTCACCCCGGCCTCGCGGCACAGGCGGGCGAACCCGGCGCGCTCGGAGAGGAAGCCGTACCCCGGGTGGATGGCGTCCGCGCCGACCTTCACCGCCAGCTCGACGATCGCCTCCCCCTTCAGATAGCTCTCGCGCGACGGCGCCGGGCCGATCGGGTAGGCCTCGTCGGCCAGCAGCACCGGCAACCCCAGCCGGTCGGGCTCGGAGTAGATCGCCACACTGCGAATGCCCATCTCGCGGCAGGCGCGGATCACCCGCACCGCGATCTCCCCCCGGTTGGCGATCAGTACCTTCCGGATGCGCTTTCTGGGTATGTTCTCGGCCATGACAGGGCGCCTATCTTAGCAGTGGGATTCAGCTCGGGGGAAAGCCACCCGGAGGCTCCGGACATC
>DASVEF010000035.1:0-8155 GCA_036380715.1 Thermoanaerobaculia bacterium
GGCGCGCTTCTCGTTGTCCTTGACCGCCTTGAGGCTCCCCTGGGCCATGCGGGTCAGGTAGCTGTCCAGCCCCTCGGCCGAGACGTTCAGCTCGTAGCGCCGCTTCCACATCGGGCCGGTGAAGGGGTAGAGCTCGTAGAAAGCCCGGCGCTCGACCCACTCGGAGCGTGGGGCCGGGAACTTCCCCTGCTTCAGGGTGGACGGGCCGAAGAGATAGTTGAAGTCCGGGTTCACGACGGTGAGGTGGGCCGGCACGTGCTCCAGGGCCGGCGGCGGCACGAGGTACGGCGTGACCGCGTCCGTGGGATAGAGCGGGCGCAGCAGCAGAAGCTGGGCCCAGGCGTGCAGCCCGAGGAGGAGGGCTCCGCCGAGGGTGGGGCGGCGCCGGGCGATGCGGGCGAAGCCGGCGAGGCCTCCGAGGAGGAGCAGCGAAAGGAAGCAGAGGCCGCCCCAGCGCAGGCGCTCGTTGACGATGAAGGATGCCTTGTAGGTGCGCGGGATGAGCTGGCGCAGCCAGGCTTCCGCGGCGGCGGGCTCGAATCTGAGCCAGGCCCAGGTCCCCAGGAAGATCAGGGTGAGGATCAGGAGGGCCAGGCGGAAGCGGAGCCGGGCCCGGCCGTCGGCTTCGCGCTCCGGCCCGAACAGCCGGGCGAAGCCCATCCCGCAGAGCAGCGCTCCGCCCACCGCCACCGGCAGCCAGAATTTGACCGGATAGCGGAAGGAGCCCTGGCCTTCGAAGACCCAGTGAATGAGCGGGTTGAAGCGGCCGAGCGAGACGAAGATCCCCAGGGCCGCGGCTCCCCAGGCCCACCACGCGGCGGCCCGGCGGGGCAGGCCCGAGGCGGCCACGAGAGCGAGGGCCAGGAGCCCGGGGTAGAGCGACAGGTAATAGGGGGGCGTGTCGGTGTAGAACCGGCTCCCCCAGAAGCTGCCGTTGCCGAGGAGGTCCGGCCGGCCGTAGGCGAAGGGGATCAGCCACTCCAGGAGCTGGCGCGGATCGAAGCTCGCCACGGTCGCGGCCTGGAAGGAGAATCCCTGGTGGCCGCGGAAGGACATCGGGAGGATGCGCAGGAACTCGACGATCTGGGGCAGGGCGAGCAGGGTGCCGGCGGCGAGGGCGGCGGCGAGCAGGAGCGGAGACGACCAGCCCGGACGCTCTCCGCGGGTCCGCCAGGCCGATCCCCAGGCGAGGAGCAGGGCGGAGCCGGCGAGCAGGCCGGCGAGGGCGGTCATCAGGGGCTCTCCTCCCAGGAGCAGCAATCCCCAGAGCAGGGCGATGGCCGGGGCCGTGAGTGCGCGCCGGCGTCCGGCCGCGAAATCGAGGAAGGCGGCGACCAGGGCCGGGGCGAGCGTGGCCGCGGGGATCAGGTTGTAGAAGGAGAGATGGGAGAGGAAGAAGCCGCTCACCGTGTAGCAGACCGCCGCGGCCCAGGCGGGCTCGCGGTCCAGGCCCCAGCTCCGGGCCATCCAGAAGAAGGCCAGCGGCGCCAGCAGCAGGTGGATCCAGAACTGGGCGTTGAGTGCCCAGAGGGTCGGGCCGGCCAGGTAGAGAAGGTTGGTCGGGTAGAACGGCACGGCGTTGGGGTTGCCGGCGATCGGCTGGCCTCCCGCCCGGTAGGGGTCGATCAGCGGGAAATAGCCCGCGCGCATGGCTTCGGCCTGCGCCCACTTCATGGGCATGTGGGTGTTGAGCACGTCGCGCAGGTAGAAGGTCTCGGTGCCGCGGATGAGCGGCAGGGCGGCCCAGACGAGGAGGAGCAGGAGAGGGGCGCAATACCAGAGGAAGGCGCGGTTTCGCGTAGGGGCGGGTTCAGGGCCGTCTGCGTCCGTGCTGGTCATTTCCATCCTTCCCCTTACAATAGCGCCCCGTGATCCGGCCGCTCCTCGTTTCGCTCCGGCCCGCGCAGTGGGCCAAGAACCTGTTCGTCCTGGCGCCTCTGGTGTTCGGGCGGCTGCTCGGCCATCCCGACGCGGTCGGCCGGGCGCTCATCGCCCTGGCCGCCTTCTGCCTGGCCTCGAGCACCGTCTATCTGATCAATGACCTGCGCGACCGCGAGGAGGACCGGAAGCATCCTCTCAAGCGCCTGCGCCCGCTCGCGGCGGGGACCCTCGGGGTGCCGGCCGCGACGGCCGCGGCGCTCGCCCTGGGCGCAGCGGCGCTGGCGCTGGCGGCCTTCCTCGGGGCGCCCTTCCTGGTGATCCTGGTCGCCTACCTGGCCCTCAACACGCTCTACACCACCTGGTTCAAGCACATGGTCATCCTGGACGTGATGTCCATCAGCCTGGGCTTCGTGCTGCGGGTGCTGGCCGGGGCGGAGGCGACGGGCGTGGAGGTTTCGCGCTGGCTGTTCCTCTGCACCATCTTCCTCGCCCTGTTCCTCGCCTTCTCCAAGCGCCGGCACGAGATCACGCTGCTGGCGGGCGCGGCTGCGGGCCAGCGCCGGGTGCTCGACCACTACAGCCCGGCCTTCCTCGACCAGATGATCAACGTGGTGACCGCCTCGGCGGTGGTCTCCTACGCCCTCTACTCGGTCGCTCCCGAGACGGTGGAGAAGTACCACACGCAGGACCTCGTCTACACCATTCCGCTGGTCCTCTACGGGATCTTCCGCTATCTCTACCTGATGTACCAGAGCCCCGGGGAGCGCAATCCGACCGAGGCGATTCTCAGAGATCCGCCCTTCCTGATCAACATGGTCCTGTGGGGGATCGCCGTGGTCTGGATCGTCTACAACGGCGGGATCGGGCGCGGGCTGGGAGGGCCGTGATGACCGCGCTGAGCATCCTCGACGTCGTCGTGCGCTTCCATCCGTACATCGGCGGCGTCGAGAACACCGTGCTCGATCTGAACCGCCGGCTCCTGGCCCGCGGCCACCGGGTCAAGGTCGTCTGCGCGGACGAGCCCGCGGGGTCGCCCTCGCACGTGCAGGGGATCGACGTGGTCCGCCTTCCCTGGAAGGGGAAGCTCGGCAACACGAACCTCGCCTGGGGGCTGCGCAAGGCGCTGCGGCGGGAGAAGCCGGACCTCATCCACACGCACATCCCCACGGCCCTGTACGCCGACGCGGCGGCGGACGTCGCGCAGGAGCTCGGGGTCCCCCTGGTCCTCACCTACCACAACGACCTCATTGGTGAGGGGCTCAAGGGGCTGTTCGGCAAGGTCTACAACCGGTTCATCCTGCCGGGCCTGCTGGCGCGCTGCGACCGGGTAGTCACCATCAACCCGAACTACGCCGCCAAGTCGCCCCACCTGTCGGCCGGCGATCCGAAGATCACCTGCGTCCCCTGGGGCGTGGACGAGGCGCTGTTCCATCCGCCCGCGGACGGCGGGCCGGCGCAGGACGCTCCGGAGATGGTCCTGGGCTTCCTCAGCCTGCTCGACGAGCACCACCGGTACAAGGGGCTGGAGGTGCTGCTGAAGGCCGTGGCCGAGCTGAAGCGGGCGGGACTGCGCTTCCGCCTGCGGGTGGGCGGGGCCGGCGAGGAGCAGGGGTTCTACCGGCAGCTCGCGGCCGAGCAGGGGGTCGCCGGCGAGACGGAATTCCTCGGCTTCATCCCCGGTCCAGATCTACCGGCCTTCTACGGCTCCTGCCACGCCTTCGTGCTCCCCTCGACGGACGCGCGGCGCGAGGGGTTCGGCCTGGTCCTCCTCGAAGCCATGGCCTGTGGCCGGGCGGTCGTCACCACGCCGATCGTGGGCATGGCCACGGACATCGAGCAGCGGGGCGCCGGGCTGCTGGTGAAGCCGGAGGACCCTGGAGATCTGGCCGCGGGCCTTCGCCGGCTCTACGAGGAGCGGGGCTCGCTCCCCGGGATGGGGAGCCGCGGGCGCAAGCTCGTGGAGGACCGCTTCACCTGGACGCGGGTGACCGACGCCTACGAGTCCATCTACCTGGACGCCGTGGCCGAGCGGCGGAGCGGCGCTTCCACCACTTCCAGCTCGAAGTAGAGCTCGTTGGCCGGCAGCATCCAGCAGAGGAAGCGCTCGTAGAAGAGCGGGAAGGCGTTGATCAGGCCGGTGATCGCCCGGCTCTGGACCACCCGGTTCTCGTTCTTGATCCAGAAGAAGCGGATCTGGCGCTTGCGGATGCGGAAGCGCAGGTTCGAGTAGAAGTTGTAGTACCCCTCGGGCGTGAAGTAGTCGAAGCTGTGGTAGCCGTAGAAGCGCTTGTGGGTGGGGTCCGTGTAGGCGCCGAAGAAGGAGAAGTGGGGGACCTCGATGCGCACCACCGCGCCCGGCCGGCAGACTCGCGCGAGCTCGCCGAGGAGCGGGATCAGGTCGCCGACGTGCTCCAGGACGTGGGAGGTGAAGACCTCGTCGAAGACGCCGTCGCGGAACGGCAGGCGCGCCTCGAGGTCGGCGACCACGTCGATCCCCGGGATCTTCGCCAGGTCGAGGTTGACGTACCCCGGCCGAATGTCCCGTCCGCAGCCGAGATGGAGCTTCACATGCGCGATGATATAGTCCGCGCCCACGATTTCGAGAGGAAACGCCGTTGAGACCGGAACCCGACAGCTCCGCCATGCCGGCGAGCCCGATCCCTGGCCAGGCGGCCGAGGAGATCGAGGTGTCGGTCGTCATGCCCTGCCTCAACGAGGCGGAATCGGTCGGCCGGTGCGTGGAGAAGGCCTGGCGCGCGCTGGAGGCGATGGGGGTGCCGGGCGAGGTGGTCGTGGTCGACAACGGGTCCACGGACGGCTCGCCCGAGATCGCGGCGCGGGCGGGGGCGCGGGTGGTCCACGAGCGGCGGCGGGGGTACGGCTCGGCCTACCTGCGCGGCTTCGCCGAGGCGCGCGGCCGGTACCTCGTCATGGGCGACTCGGACGACAGCTACGACTTCCTGGCCGTGCCGGAGTTCGTGGAGCCGCTCAGGACGGGGAAGTACGACATGGTCATCGGGTCGCGCCTCAAGGGGAAGATCCTCCCCGGGGCCATGCCCTGGTCGCACCGCTGGATCGGCAATCCGATCCTCTCCGGCATGCTGCGGCTGCTGTTCCGGACCAGCGTGTCCGACTCCCATTGCGGCATGCGCGCCTTCACGCGCGAGGCGTACGAGCGGATGCGGCTGCAGACCACCGGCATGGAGTTCGCCTCGGAGATGGTGGTGGGCTCGCTGCGCGCGAACCTGCGGATCCAGGAGATCCCGATCACCTACCATCCGCGGATCGGCGAGTCCAAGCTCTCGGGCTTCCGCGACGCCTGGCGGCACGTCCGCTTCATGCTGCTCTTCTCGCCGTCGTACCTCTTCCAGCTCCCGGGCATCCTGCTGATGCTCCTCGGGTTGTTCCTCGTCGCCGCCCTGGCGGGCGGGCCTCGCGAGCTCTTCGGGCGCACCTGGGATTACCACGTCCTGATCTTCGGGGCGCTGGCGCTGATCCTCGGCTACAACCTGGTCCTCTTCGACATGTTCGCCAAGACCTTCTCCATGGGCGCCGGCTTCGCCCAGTCCGGCCGGTGGCTGGGGCGGATCGGACGCTGGTTCTCCCTGGAGAAGGGGATGATCATCGGCGGGCTGCTGTTCCTCGCCGGGCTGGGGCTGGAGGTCAAGATCGTGCTCGACTGGCTGCGCGCCGGGGCGGGCGAGCTGATGGCCGTGCGGGAGATGTTTCTCGGCGTGACCGCCATGGTGTTGGGCGCCCAGACCGTCTTCGCCTCTTTCCTCATCAGCCTCATGCGGATCGAACGGCGCTGACCCGATGAAGATCCTCAAGCGCTACCTCAACCGGGTCTACCGCGCCACCGAGGACCTGAACAAGCGGGCCATCCTCGACATCATCGAGCCGCGGCCGGGCGGCAGGTTTCTCGACTGCGGCTGCGGCGACGGCGAGTTCACCCGCCAGCTCGCCGACCGGGCGCGGGTGGCGGAGGCCTGGGGCGTCGAGACCGTGGAGCACCGCGCCGTGGCCGCCGAGGGGCGGGGCATCCGCGTCGCCCGGGCCGACCTCAACGAGCGGCTGCCGTTCGACGACGGCTATTTCGACATCGTCCACGCCAACCAGCTCCTTGAGCACCTGCACGGGACCGACGACTTCCTGCGCGAGGTCCGGCGGCTGGTCAAGCCGGGAGGCTACGTCCTCCTTTCGACGAACAACCTGGCGAGCTGGCACAACGTGATCTCCCTAGTCCTGGGGATGCAGCCGCCGCCGATGCACGTGTCGAGTGAGGTGATCGTCGGCAACGTGATCGACCCTTACCGCAACACGAAGTTCGGCTCGCGGGAGGACAGCCATCTGCGGATCTTCAGCTTCCAGGCGCTGGCCGACCTCTGCCGCTACCACGGCTTCCAGGTCGAGGTTCTGCGCACGGCCGGCTACTACCCCCTTCCGCCGGCGCTCGCCCGGGTGCTCGCGGCGATCGACCGTCGGCACGGCGTGTTCCTGATCGCCCGGCTGGCGCGGGCCTGAGGCTGCGCCTTGGCGGACGGGCGACCCCGGGGAACCGCGCGAGCCCTCCTCGAACGGTGGCTCCCCTGGGCGGTGGCCGTCGCCCTGCTCGCGGTCCTCTTCACCCGCATCCCGGCCGAGGCCCTGAAGGCTGCGCTCCGTCAGGGCACCTATCTCCCGCTGGCCGCCTACGTCCTGTTCGAAATCCTGGCCGGGCTGCCGCTGGACGCTTTTGCCACCCGCGAGGCGCTCGCCGCGGTCGGCGTGCGCCGGCCGTTCCGCGAGATGCTCCTCGCCCGCGGCGCGACGTACATGCTGGCGATCCTCTCCTACCTGGTGGGCCAGGGGAGCATCGGCCTCTGGCTCTCCCGCAGGGGCGTGCGGGCGGCGCGGGCCACCGGCGCGGTCCTCCTACTGATGGCGGCCAACGGCATCGTCCTCCTGCTGATCGCCGCGGCCGGGCTGCTGATCGACCCGCCGGAGGAGCAACGGACCCTGCTCCTGACCCTCGTCGCCGTCTGCCTTGCGGGGGTGGTCCTCTATCTGGGGGTGATCGCCGCGCGCCCGCGCTGGCTCGCCGGGCGGACCCTCCTGGCTCCCCTCTTTGAGGCCGGCCTGTCCGGCCACCTGCGGGCGGCAGCGGCCCGGTTGCCGTACATGCTGCTGCTGGCCGTCCTCCACTGGGGCGGGTTCCGCATCTGGGGGATCGAAGTGCCGCTGGTCCGCGGCCTCGCCTGGATGCCGGTGGTCCTGCTGATCTCGGCGCTGCCAATCACTCCCGGAGGGCTGGGCAGCACGCAGGCGCTCCAGGTCCTCTTCTTCGCTCCCTACGCGGCCGGAGCGACCGCGGAGGCCCGCGCCGCTGACGTGCTCGCCTTCAGCCTCGTGCACTACGGCTTCAGCGTGATCGGGATGTTCCTGGTTGGCGGCGTCTGCGTCGCCCTGTTGCGGCGCCTCCCACCGGAGGAGAGCGAGGAGGAGGCGTGAGCGCCGCCCAATCCCTCTCCCAATCCCTCTCCATCCTCCTCTTCTACGACTGCCTCTATCCGCGGTCGGTGGGGGGCGTGGAGCACCGCAACCATGAGCTGGCGCGGGCGCTCGCCGCGCGGGGGCACCGGGTGACCCTCGCCGGCTTCGCCGGCGCGCCCGAGAGCCCGGCGCCGGGCGTCGAGGTCGTCCCCGTCGGCCGTCCCGGCCGGCTCTACAGCGAGGCCGGCAAAAGGAGCACGTGGGCGGCACTGCGTCTGGCGGTGGGAGCCTGGCGCATCGATCTGCGGCCGTTCGACGTCGTCGAGAGCGCCAACATCCCCTACTCCCAGCTCCCGGTCCTCGCCTGGCGCTGCCGGCGCCTCGGCCGTCCCCTGGTGGTGACCTGGCACGAGCACTGGGGACGGTACTGGCTGCGCTATCTCGGCTGGAAGGGAGCGCTCTACGCCGCCTTCGAGCGGCTGACCGTTCCTCTCGGAACGCGGGCCGTCGCAGTGAGCGCCCTGACCGCCGGCCGGGTGAAGGCCCGGCGCGGTACCGAGGTCCCGGTCGTGCCGAACGGCATTCCGCTCGCGGCCATCCGGGAGAGCGCGGAGAAGGGGGCCGGGGAGCCGGGTCCGCCGCTCGTCTACGCCGGCCGCCTCCTGCGCGAGAAGCGGGTCGACCTGCTGCTGGAGGCCGTGGCCCGCTTGGCTCCCGGCCATCCCGGTCCCCTGCTCGCCGTCCTGGGGGATGGGCCGGACCGCGGACGCCTGGAGGAGATCGCCGGCCGTCTCGGTTTGGA
>DASVEF010000036.1:0-24084 GCA_036380715.1 Thermoanaerobaculia bacterium
CCAGGCCGCCAACTACGCCATGGCGGAGGGGCAGCGCATGGACCAGGCCATGGGCTGGATCGACAAGTCGCTCGCTCTCCGTGAGAGCTTCTGGAACCATGAGGCCAAGGCGAAGCTCCTGCAGAGGGAAGGCAAGCTCGAAGAGGCGCTGACCCACCTCGACAAGGCCATCGCGCTCGCCAAGGGCAAGGCCCCGCAGGGGTACATCGACGGTCTGGAGAAGATCAAGGGGGAGTGGAAGAAGGGGGCATAGGAGCTTCCGCAACGGCGAGTCCCTGGCCCCGGCGTCTGGATCAGCGCCGTGGTATCATTTGCTGTCAATCGAGATCAGGTCGCGGAGGGGAAGGTCGGCTTTGCCGTGGCGCTGCCGCGCTGAGGGATCCGTCCGTGAAGATCGAGCAATTTCGATGGCTGGCGGGACAATGGGAGCCTCGCGCGCCCGGCGGCGGGCTGCGTGACGCCGCCCAGCTCGTGCTGATTTTCGGCGGCCTGGGACTCTTGCGGGACCCGGGCCTGCGCGAGGAGATCCGCGTGGCTTATCCTCGGGCGCACTGCTTCGGCTGCTCTACGGCGGGAGACATCTTCGGCACGCAGGTGTCAGACGACTCCCTGGTGGTCACCGCCGTGCATTTCGAGCGGACCCGCGTGCACGGCAGCCGGACCCGGATCGCCGGCCCCGAGGACAGCTTCGCGGCGGGGGAGCGCTTGGCCCGGTCACTGGAGAAGGACGGCCTGGTTCACGTCTTCGTCCTCTCGGACGGCCTGAACGTCAACGGCAGCGCGCTCGTCAAAGGGCTCGCCAGCCAGCTCCCGTCCGACGTCACGGTGACCGGCGGCCTGTCGGCCGATGGAGCGCGCTTCCGCGAAACCCTGGTGATCTGGGGCGACGCTCCCGAGGAGCCTTCCATCGCCGCCCTCGGCTTCTACGGCTCCAGCCTGCGGGTCGGCTACGCGTCGCTGGGCGGCTGGGACGCCTTCGGCCCCGAGCGCCTGATCACGCGCTCCCGAGACAACGTCCTCTACGAGCTGGACGGCCGTTCGGCCCTGGAGCTGTACAAGACCTATCTCGGACCGCACGCCCGCGAGCTGCCGGCCAGCGGCCTGCTCTTCCCCCTCAGCATCCGGACCGGACCCGGCGACACTCCGGTCGTGCGCACGATCCTGTCGGTGAACGAAGACGACCACAGCATGACGTTCGCCGGGGACGTGCCCATGGGGACCTACGCCCGCTTCATGAAAGCCAACTTCGACCGCCTGATCGACGGCGCGGTCGGCGCCGCCCGCACGAGCTACGAGGCCGTCGGATCCTCCGCGCCCGACCTGGCGCTCCTGGTGAGCTGCGTCGGACGCAAGCTCGTCCTCGGCCAGCGCGTTGAAGAGGAGGTCGAAGGGGTCCGCGACGTCCTGGGAGAGCGGACGATCCTGACGGGCTTCTACTCCTACGGCGAGATCTCGCCGTTCACGCCCGACGCGAAATGCGAGCTGCACAACCAGACGATGACCATCACCACGCTGGCGGAACGATGACGGGAGAAGGCCGGCACAGCCTGCTCGCGAGGCAGATCCGGCGCCACCTCGGGAGCCAGGACGCCGTCCCGGAGTCCTGGCGTCCCTTCCTCGACGCCGTGGACGACGCCTACCGGCAGGCCGACGCCGACCGCGGCATGCTCGAGCGCTCGATGGACCTGAGCTCCCAGGAGCTGATGCAGGCCAACGCGGCCATCCGGCAGTCCCTCTCCCTCCTCCAGGCCACGCTGGAGTCCACAGCCGACGGCATCCTCGTGGTCGACCAGGAGGGCAAGATCGCCGCCTTCAACCGCCGGTTCACGGAGATGTGGCGGATCCCGGAAGCCCTGCTGCAATCCGGAGACGACGACCAGGCCCTGGCCTTCGTCCTCGACCAGCTCACGAGCCCCGACGCCTTCCTCTCCAAAGTCCGGGAGCTGTACTCCCAACCGGACGCGGAGAGCCAGGACGTGCTGGAGTTCAAGGACGGCCGGGTCTTCGAGCGCTACTCGCAGCCGCAACGGATCGGCGGCGAGAGCGTGGGGCGGGTCTGGAGCTTCCGCGACGTCACCGAGCGCCGGCGCGCCGAGGAAGAGCGGTCTCGCCTCCAGACCATGGTCGCCATGGGCCACCTGGTAGGCGGGCTGGCCCACGAGGTGCGCAATCCGCTCTTCGCCATCTCGGCCACCCTGGAAGCGGTGCTCTCCGACCTGGAGGGTTCGGGCGCGCCGCACCTCCCGGGACTCCTCCGGATGCTGAGCGGCCTGCGCGAGCCCACCGCCCGGCTGAGCGAGCTGATGTCGGAGCTGCTGGAGTTCGGCAAGCCCCTCAGCCGCGTCCTGAGCGAGGGCTCCCTGGACGAGGTCATTCGCCAGGCGGTCGCGGAGAACGGTCCGCTGGCCGAGGCCAAAGGCGTCGGGTTGATCACGCGCCTGCGCGAGCGGGAGCTGTGCGTCGGCATGAACCGGCGCCGACTCCTGATCGCCCTGGGCAACCTGGTCCAGAACGCCGTCCACCACACGCCGAAGGGGGGCATGGTCGTGGTCGCGGCCGAAGAGGTCGCGGAGGGGGAGCATGCCTGGGTGCGCTGCACCTTCGAGGACTCGGGGCCCGGCTTCCGGATGGAAGACCTGCCGCGGATCTTCGAGCCCTTCTTCACCCGCCGCCGGGGAGGCACCGGCCTGGGGCTCTCCATCGTCCAGAGGATCGCCGAGGAGCACCGGGCCCGGATCGTGGCCAGCAACCGGCCCGAAGGCGGAGCGATCGTGATTCTGGACTTCCCGCAATGGGACGGGGACAAGGCCGGAAGCGTCCGGCCTCCGATCCTCATCCCGGGGTCAGGAGGGACGAGATCGCTTCCGCGATGACCGCCAGCGGCTGGGGCTTGTGCAGGACCGCGTGCACGCCCCGTCGCCAGGCTTCGGTCTCGATCTCGGGAGACCCGTAGGCCGTCAGCAGGAGGACCTTGGTGTCCGGCGAGCGCTCGCGCACGAAGCTGGCGATCTCCAGCCCCTCGGTGCCGCGGCTGTCGCTGAGGCGCAGGTCGGCGATGATCGCCGCGTACGACCGGCTCGCCACCAGGCCCTCCGCCTCCTCCTGCTCGCTCGACGTATCCACCTGGAAACCCTGGTTGCTGAAGAAGAGCTGGAGAGCGTAGAGGATCGCCGGCTCGTCCTCGATGATCAGAAGGCGCTTTTTCACAACGGGGAACTATATCCGCTCTGCGCTCCGGATGGGACGCTTCCGCAATCCCTGGTTCCTCCTTCGCTCCACTTCCTTCCTCTGCCGGCTCGCCGCCCAGGAACAGATGGGGCAAGCGTCGAGATCGTGGTAGAGGGCCGGGCAGTGTTCGCGGCCGAAGTAGATGATCTGGAGATGGACCTTGCCCCAGGTCTCCTCGGGAAAAGCCCGCTTCAGGTCGCGCTCGGTCTTCTCGACGCTCTTGCCGTCCGACAATCCCCAGCGGGCCGCCAGACGGTGGATGTGCGTGTCCACCGGGAAGGCGGGGAGGCCGAAAGCCTGATTCAGGACCACCGAGGCGGTCTTGTGGCCGACCCCGGGAAGCTCTTCGAGCTCCTCCAGCGTCCGCGGCACCCGGCCGCCATGGCGTTCCACCAGGATCTCGGACAGCCGCTTGAGGTTCTTCGCCTTGGCCCCGCTCAGACCGATCCGCCGGATCAACAACTGGATCTCCTCGACGGAGAGCGCCGCCATCCGCTCCGGCGTGGCGGCGCGCGCGAACAGGGCCGGCGTGACCTCGTTGACCATCTTGTCCGTGGTCTGGGCCGAGAGCACCACCGCCACCAGCAGCGTGAAGGGATCGCGGTGGGCGAGAGGGATGTCCACCTCCGGATACAACTCGTCCAGGATCGCCAGAATGCGTTGCGCTTTTTCGGTGCGTGTCATCGAAAGAAGTATCCGATCGGCGGGACTTTTATCACAGAAGAGGCTCGCCGGCCGTATACTCCGGAGAGGATGAGCTTCGCCCGAGCTTCCTCGCTCTTTTTGCTCTTCGCCTTGCTGGCGTGCGCAGATGACGGGCTCCGTTCGTCCGCCCTGGAGCCGTCCGGGAGCGCGAGCGCCGAGCCGGCCCCAAGCCCGACCTCGCCCCAGACCCCCCAGAATCCAGGGAAGCTGATCCACGTCGTCGTGGCTCTCTGCGACAACCAATATCAAGGGATCGTGCCCGTCCCGGAGAAGATTGGCAACGGAGACGATCCGAAGAACAACCTTTATTGGGGTGCGGCCTACGGCGTGAAAAGCTTCTTCCGAAGAGCGAGAGATTGGACTCTGATTTCCGAAGTGACAAACCCCAAGCCGGCTGTGCTGGAGCGGTGCGTGTTCAAGCATCGGACGGAGCCTGTCTATCTGATCGCCGACGCCTATCGTGGACGCGAGATCCGGCAGAGCACTCTCGACTTTTTGAAGTTCGCATCCGGCAGAGACACCGAAGCTATCGAGGTCCTCTCTGACGGCAAGCGGAGCACGCTGTACGGTGGGGGAGCTGCCGATCTGATGGTCTACGTCGGGCACAATGGCTTGATGGATTTCGGACTGCCCGAGTACCCGCAGAGCGCGGACGACCGCCGCCGTGGCGCTGTGATCCTCGCCTGCGCCAGCAAGCCCTACTTTGAAGATCCTCTGCGGCGGACGGGAGCGGACCCGGTCCTCTGGACGACCAACCTGATGGCACCGGAAGCCTACGTGCTGGAGGCCGCGGTCGAGGGGTGGAGACTGGGAGAGGAGGGGGAGAAGGTCAGAAGACGCGCGGCCGAGGCGTATCACAAATATCAGAATTGCGGGATGAGGGGGGCGATGAACCTGTTCGCCAGCGGGTGGTGACGCAACAGCGCGTGAGTCTCGCGGGGAGGTCATAGCGTGTCGGTGGGCCCAGACTCGATAGGGACGAAGAAATCCTTCTCAGGACATGCAAGCAGCCAGTCCAGAAGACTCTGATTCCTCGGCGGAGCGAGGCGTGTGAGGCGATACTCCCCGCGGCCGATCCGTTCGATTTTCGAGCTTCTGCCCAGGCTCGATACCGTCCTGCTGGCGGATCTCCGCGGGAATGACGACCCGGCCCCTGGTGGAGATGGTGGTCTTCATGCCAGGGAAGATATCGTCTTCCAGACTCCTGGCACAGCTTTGGCATTTCACGCGGGCTCATGAGTCTCGGCGATCTCATGTACCGGGGATTCCGGCAGGTCAAGGCGGGTGTGGAGCTCATTCCGGGCGCCCACAAGGCGTACAAGTGGGTCACCACGAGGACGGGGGAGGGCAAGGTTTACGACATCACCCGCGGCCCGATGGCGGGGATGCGCTGGCGGCGGCGCAACAATCTCCCGTTCTGGTATCACCTCGGGATCTACGAGCCCGAGACCAGCCGCTTCCTGGCGGACCACCTGCGGCCGGGCGACACGTTCTGGGACCTCGGCGCCAACGCGGGCTATCACTCGCTGATGGCCGCCCGCGCCGTCGGCCCCGCCGGCCGGGTGATCGCGGTCGAGCCGGACCCCGGCACCTGCCAGATCCTGCGCGAGCAGCTCGACCTCAACGGCTTCCACAACTGCACGATCGTCCAGGCCGCGGTCTCCGACCGCGCCGGCAGCACCCTCCTGGTCCGCCGGGCCTCCGATCCGCGCGGCAACGCGCTGAAGCAGATCGACAACCCCGCCATCGACAACAAGGAGGGAGACCTCGTCGAGGTCCCCTGCCTGACGCTGGACGAGCTGAGCGCCCGCCATCCCAGGCCCCGGCTGGTCAAGATGGACATCGAAGGCGCGGAGGTCCTGGCCCTGCCCGGCGGAAGGACCTTCCTGTCCGGCCCGGAGCGCCCCGAGCGCCTGCTGGTCGCCGTGCATGGCGACGAGGCCCGGGACTTCTGCCGCAACTTCCTGCTCGAAGTGGGCTACAAGCTGGAGCCGGCCCCGGACCTCGACGTCCACTCGGTGGTCGCCGTAGACCCTAGATCTTGAGGAAGATCCGCCGCCGGTACAGGACGGTCATCAACCCCCACCAGATGGCGACGAACATCAGAGCCCAGGCGAGCGAGGCGACGTAGTCCGGCAGCCAGGAGCCGAACAGGTGGCGGAAGAGCCACTCCTGCAAGCTGACGGTCTCGCCCTCCGCCGTTTGCCATCGGGTCACGATGGCGGTCTTGGCCATGAGGCTGCTGCCGAAGTAGGCGGCGATGGCATTGGTGCCGAAGATGAAGAAGGGCCGCGCCCATCCGTCGCGACGCTTCATATCGACGAAGTAGTAGGCCGCGGCGAGCAGCAGCAGCGCCATGCCGGCGGTGAACAGGACGTACGTGCTCGTCCAGAGGTTCTTGTTGATCGGAAACCAGGGATCGAGGGCGAGCCCGGCGATCGTGGCGGCGCACCCCCAGAGGAGCAGACCCAGGAGCTTCTCCCGCTGGGCCCGGGGCGATCGCAGCCAGTCGCCGGCGAACAGGCCGGCCAGGGCGGTGGCGACGGCGGGCACGGTGCCCAGGATCCCTTCGGGATCTCCGGGTCCCGGCGCTTTCCTCCACGTGTGGTCACCGAAGACGAGATGGTCGATCCAGGCAGACAGATTGCCCTCCGGGCTCAGGTCTCCGGCGCCGTATCCTGGAACCGGCACCAGCACCATCGCCAGCCAGTAGCCGGCGAGGAGAGCCACGGCCAGGACAGCCCGCGACCTGGCGCCGAGGTGGAGCCAGGCGAGCGCGGCCACGAGGTACACGATGGCGATCCGCTGCAGGACGCCGGGGATGCGGGCGGCCGGCCAGTCGACGGTGTAGAACGGGAACCAGCTCAGGAACAGGCCGAGGGCGAAGAGAATGACCGTCCGCCGCACGATCTGCCGGTGGAGTGGGCCGAAGTCGTCGCCGGACCGCGCGAGGCGCCCGGCGAAGGCGTACGGGATGGCGGCGCCGACCGCGAAGAGAAAGAACGGGAAGATGAGGTCGGTCGGCGTCCAGCCGTGCCACTCGGCATGGAGGAGCGGGCTGTAGGTCTTGCCCCAGTCTCCGGCGTTGTTCACCAGGATCATGGCGGCGATGGTCGCTCCCCGGAAGACGTCGAGGGAGCCCAGGCGGTCCGTCCGCGCCTGCGGCGCCGCCGCGGCGTCTCGTTCCGGACGTTCCTCCTTCGCCGCCATCACGTCGCCGGCCTCCTCCTCGTGGATGCGTGGAGGCGAGGCTATCACGCGCACCCCGAGCGCCGTCTCCTCGGAAGCCTCACAGACGGACACCGCACGGAGGGCAGCCGTTGCCCTCCAGGAACTTGTCAACGGTTCCCAGAGGGCAGCCGTTGCCCTCCAGGAACTTTTCACCGGCTCCCAGAGGGCAGCCGTTGCCCTCTGGCGCCAGATCGTCGAGACTCTCTACCGTGCGGGCGAAAGCTTCGCGCGGCGTTTCCAGCCCACCGCCATCTTCCACGACCGCAACCTCGCCCTGCTCGCCGCCGCGGTCCTCCCCGGCCCCGGCCGCGACCGGCTTCTCCGCCTGGAGGGAGACCCTCGCCCGGCCGGCTACCCGGTCGTCCTCGACGACGGCACCCCGGCCGGCCACCTACGCCTTTTCGACGAGCCCCTGCTCGACGCCCTGAACGTCGCCGTGAGCCTGGTCCGCTCGCCGCAGTCGCTGGCCTACCTCCTCGAAGCCGCCGGGGGCTCGCCCTGGAGCGCTGTGGGGCGATCCTGGACAGCCGGGCTCCGAGGGTGGCTCCGAAGCTGCCTGATGAACACTGAGACGCACCGCTGGTAGAGTCTCCGCCAGCGGTGAAGCTTCTGATTCTGATGGATGAGCAGCTTTCCGGAACGGCGCTTCACAGCCCAGCCTTGGCGCCTTGACCTGACGTAGATATCGCCGTAGGATTAGCTAAGTCGTAAAGTACAAATGAGATAACAACTTTATACCAAAGTACGGAGAAAGCTCACCTGGTTAGGCGACATAAGGAAGTATCAAATGAGCGCCGACAGCCCAGAAAATGCACCAATAGTGGCACTCGGTGATTGGATACACGTGGGCCACCCTGGCCGAAGTGCGGTGGTGTGCCATATCCGTACCCCTGCAGACATTGAAGTTGTTTGCCTCGACCGCAACCGAGCCATAAATGAGGATGTAGTGTGGCGAGACGGGGGGTGGAAGTTCAAGTCAGGTTCATCGGGTGGATACGCCGACAACAGCGACCGCCTTCGGCACTACGTCAGCATCCTGCGGCAAGGCTCTAGGTGAAACATAGGGCATGACGAAGCCGCTTGTATACGTGGAGACTACGATCCCGAGCTTCTATCATGAAGCACGGACATCACCTGATAGTGTAGCTCGGCGAACCTGGACACGTCAGTGGTGGGAAGGAGCCTTTGATCTCTACGAGTTGGTCACCAGTCCGGCCGTTCTCGACGAACTGGCTGGCGGCTCGCCCGAACAAGGTGCAATGCGTCTCGACTTGGTTCGGACTCTTCCGCTCCTGCCCATTGAACCAGCGATCACCGAGATTGTTCAGGCTTATATCCGATACAAACTGATGCCGACTGATCCAGGTGGGGATGCAATGCACCTGGCTCTTGCGTCTTACCACAAGTGCGACTTCCTCGTGACCTGGAATTGCCGCCACCTTGCAAACGCAAACAAATTCGGCCATATACGTCGTGTGAATACAATGCTAGGTCTGTTTGTCCCCGCGCTGGTGACCCCCTTGGAACTGCTTGGAGGTAGCGATGAAAGTGACTGAGAGTGATCCGGTGATCGACGAGATTCGAGAGGTCCGGCACCGAATCTCGGCACGGTTTAATCATGATCCTGCCAAGTTGGTGGCGTACTATATAGAGCTACAGAAGCAGTACGAAGATCGGCTGATCAAACGCGAGGAGGTAGCTGAGCACGGGGGTGGGAAGATCTCCTAGCAGCTCTCCAGGGCAGGAGCCGTCATAACTGGCTCCGGCGGCCAGCGCCTGCTCGACCTGAAGGTTCCTCTATTCGGAGCGTCCGCCGCGCAAGCGGGCCAGCTCCTCTTCGAGAGCCCGGACCCGCTCCTCGGCCTGACGACGGGCGGTGGACTCGGCAACCGCCCGTCTCTCGGCTCGACGCCGGGCCTTTTCCGCTTGGCGCCGGGCCGTGGTTTCTTCCTCTCTGCGCAGTAAGGGCTCGCCGGTGACGAGGTCGTCAGGCGGAGGCGGATGCCCTGCGCCCGGAAGACGACTTGGGTGGTGGTGCTGACGAGCGAGCCGTCGGGCTCGGGCTGTGCCGGACGATAGCGGCCATTGGTGAGCCGGAAGCCCACAAGGTTCGGGTTCAGATAGTCGCCGTAAGGATCGAACAGGAAGTACTCTGTGACGCCGAGTTGCGCGTAGAGCCTCTTCTTGAAGCCGGTGTCCTTCCTCCGCGTGCTATCGGAGGTCACCTCGACCACGAGGCAGGGCGCCTTGCGCTCCTTCCACAGCAAATAAGTCCGCCGCAGACCCTTGGGAATCCCCTGGACGACGAAGAGATCCGGCGCGCAGACCGACTTGGGGCGCCCCTTCTCGTAATAGAAGAGGAGATTCCCGGCCACATACACATCGGGCACGTCCGCGAAGCGCTCCTTGAAGGTTTCTCGGAGGTACACCATCTCCTCAAGATGGAGGTCGGTCTCCGCCATCGGCTTGCCGTCGGAATCCGGATACTCAAGATCGTCGTCCTCGAGAGGGATTGCGGTCATGCGTGCCATTCTTTCCCGGGAAGTTGCCGTATCAGAGCATAGGAACCCGTCCAAGCGCAACGCGCGCGCGTTTCCATGGTACCACGGCGGGACGGCCCCGCCCCCCGAACAGGCCAGGGAGCGGGCGGAGGATCTAGGGATGAGCGGCCGGCTGGGCCAGCTTGGCCGCGCCGGCTCCCGGCGCGCCGAAGATGTAGCTGAAGTCCACGCCTCCCTGGTGGCACCCGATACAACTGCTCGTCGAGACCTGCTGGTTGTTTTTCCAGTCGACCAGATAGGTCTCGATCACCGTGTTGCGCAGGGTCGCCGGCGTGACCACCGGCGTGAACGGCGGCCCTTCGGTGTGCTGGTTCAGCCACTGCGTGCTGACGAGGAAGTAGTTCTCCCAGACCGTGCCCTGGAGCGCCTGCAGGAACGCGGTGTTACAGCCGGAGGCGCCCGTCAGCGGATCGACGCGGGTGACCTGGATAGGGCCGCGCTGCATGTTGTAGGGATCGTCGGGCGGCGGTCCGATCGCCTTGTAGCGCTGCAGGTTCTGGCAGCACTGGTACTGCGGGTCCGAATTCGGCGCGGACTGCGCCGCGGTCGCGCACTGCGCGGGAGTGACCGCGGGCTGGCACGCGGGGTTGTAGAACGAATAAGTCCCCGTGGCGTTGGCCGTCTCCGGGACGTTGGACTTGTGCTCGAACGTCGCCCAGAACCAGTCCGGGGCCGAGGCGGTCTTGTGAGCGATGTGCAGGCCCACCAGCCCCATCTTCTGGAACGTGCAACTCGCCGGGCTGTTCCCGGTCGCCTCGTTGTAGATCAGAACTTCCCGCTGATAGAAGGTGTGGCCGTTCCATTCCGCGTCGCTGAGGACTTTCCAGGCCGACTTGACCTCGATCACACCGAGCTTGAACTGCGTGTCGGTCGTGTTGTCGTACCAGATGAGTCCACTCGTGTCGGCTCCCGGCTTGTAATAGTTCCCGTCGACGATCTGGTCGAACTCGGTCTGGTTCATCTGGACGTTGTAGCGCACCAGATTCCCGGCCTGGTCCACCAGGGGGCCGGTGAAGGCCTCGTTGACGTCGTCGCCGAGCATGCCCGTGCTCCGCATGGCCTTTGTAACAGCTCTCGCAAGCTCCGGAGGAGACTTGGCGGTCAGCCGCAGCACGGGAGTCCCTGCCGGGGCGCTGGGGCATCCGGGCGGCGGCGGACCCCACTTGTTCCAGTCGGCGTCGGTGAGAGTCCAGCTTGGGTTCTGTGGCTGGAAGACCTCGTAGTTCTGCTTGTAGGTGTCCCACACCACGGGCAGGGTGTTGCCGTTTCCATCCACCGCGCCGATCCTCTTGCTGTTGTCCGGCACCCCGCGTCCCTGGGAGAGGTCGGCGGGCCAGCTCAGCGCCACGAACGTCTGCCAGGAGAGGATGTCGAATCCCGCCTGGTTGGGCGTCCACCCTTGCAGATTCGGATTGCAGATGTCGGGCGGGATGGTGGAGCTGAGGGAAGAGGCTTGGACCGGTGCGCAGGTGGTCAGGTCGATGAGCCCGCAGGTGTTTACGGGTGCCGGAGTCGGTTGCGGGGTGTTCTCGGCCGTCTCCTGCTGATCCGCGGCCCGGCATGCCACCGTCAGGATCAGCGCTACGGCGAGGAGTCGGGTCCAGCTCCAAAGTCTCTGCGGCATGAGCCCTCCTTTGAGCGAAGTAGGTTCTGAATGGGTGAACTCTGCCACACTTTGGGAGGGAACGGCAGACGCCCCGCTCCCCTTGAGATTCAGGGAAGCGGGGCAGAGCAGGCTCTCAGACCCCGCACATACTCCGGCATTGGGTATGGGTGAAGCCGTCGCAACGACAGCAGGCATAGCAGTTTTCTGGATTGTTGACGCAGTCCTGGCACCAGTTGATGGCAGCCGCGTTTGAGGGTACCGAGACGATGGCGGCGACCGTCAGCACGGCCGCAATCAGAAGGCGGGTCAGCTTTTTCATCTCGACCTCCTTGTGCTAGTTCGTAAAGAGCTTAGAAGATGCTAGCAAGGAGACATTCTGCTGTCAATTCTTAGGCGTGCCCTGAAATAGCGAAGCCCGCCCCCAGGTTAGAGGGCGGTTGCTTGCGGGATTAGTGACAGGCTCGGCTTAGGCGGCAGCGAACGCGACGCTCACGGGCGTTGGGCAGGCGATGTTGTCGCTGACCGGGCAGCGCGCCTCGACCTCGCTCCGCAGCTTCTCCAACTCTTCAGGGGTGGCGTCCGCGTCGACCTTGATCGTCACGTTGATGGCCTGATAGCCGGCGCGAACGTCGCGGTCCTTGCCGGCGAACTTGGCCGGATTGAGCGAGGCTTCCACTTCGACCTCGGTCCCCTTCACGTCGATCCCCAACTCCTTGCCGATGTAGAAGGTCATGTAGCTGAGGCAACCGCCCTGGGCGGCGAGGATGTACTCGAGTGGGCTGGCCGCGCCGTCGAGCCCGCCCAGTTCGGGCGGCTCGTCCATGAAGATCTTGAAGCTGCGGGCTTCGGTGGTGCTGCGCGCCATGCTCTCGCCGACGGTCTTGATCTTGGCTGTATACATCATGTCCTCCGTTCAAATCCTCGGTTGTCGTTCCCGAGGCTTGAACGAAGGGGAAGCCGCGATCCCCTCACCGCCCGTTCAGGTGCTCGACCGCCTTCTTGATCCCGCCCAGCGTCAGGTCCTCCATGCGGAAGACCTCGCCGACCTTGTGGAGGGTGAAGTTGCCGTAGACGCCGCCCCAGCTCTCCTTGGGGATCGGATTGAGCCAGACGGAGTGGCGGAAGCGGTCGCGCAGGCGCTGGAGCCAGACCAGGCTCGGCTCGTCGTCCTCGGACAGATAGTCGATGGCGCCGCGGCGGTAGAGCAGCTCGTCCGGCGCCATGGTGGCGTCGCCCAGGATCAAAAGGCGCGTCTCGGGATTGCGCTTCAGCAGCTCCTCGGTGGGCATCGGCACCCAGCGCTGCGCGTCCCGATAAACCTTTCCATAGATCGTGTTGTGGAAGAAATAGGTGTCGGAGCGCTTGAAGCGGTCACGCACCTTGGAGAAAAGCAGGCGGGTGACCGGGACCCAGGGGAGCATCGAGCTGCCACCGTTGTCGATCAACAGGACCACCTCGATGCGGTCGAGCAGGTCGCGGCGGAAGACGAGGTCGATCTCGCCGCCGTTGCGCGCGCTCTGATAAATGGTTTCGTCGAGATCGAGCTGATCGCGCGGGCCGGCCGGAGCGAGACTCTTGAGCGCGGTCAGCGCCTGGCTGACGTTCGATCCCTGGAGGGAGTTGGTGTCCGCGTAGTCGACGTAGCGGCGCTCGCCGATCACCTTCAGCGCCGACCGGTTCCGCCCTTCGCCGTAGACCCGCACGCCCCCCTTGGCGTTGCCGGAGTGGCCGAACGGCGAGTTGCCGCCGGTGCCGATCCACTTGCTGCCGCCCTGGTGGGCCTCCATCTGCTTCTTCAGCGTCTCCCAGAAGCGCTTCATCAGCTCTTCGGGGGAGAAGGTCCAGAGCGCCTGCGGCGGCAGCTCGCGGTTGCGGATCGCCTGCTGGAGCCAGGCGCGGAACTGCGGCGTATTGAGCAGCTCGGGGTCCCCCTCGGCCACCCGCGGCACGTCGACGCCGAAGAAGTGGAAGAGGAAGGCCCGCTCGAAGGCGTCCATGTGCTCGACCCGCCGGACGAAGCAGAGGCGGGCGAACAGGAAGAGTGATTCGAGGTCGGGCGCGAGCCCCCGCTCCATCCCCTTGTAGAAGTCGATCGTGTCGGTCAGGCTGGCCGGGACCCCGTAGTCGCGCAGGCGGTGGATGAAGCCGTCGAGGAACATGGCTTTCTCAGTGGATCACCTTCGGCCGCTTTCCCCCGCTGCGGAAGGACAGGATGTCCTCGGTCCGCTTGAGCAGCGTGCCGATGAAGGGGACATTCAGCCGCTCCGGTGTGATCCGCGCGTGCTGGAGCGCCGAGAGCCAGTTGAGCAGCTCACTGGTGGCCGGCGGCTTCTCGTAGCCGCGCTGGCGCAGCTCGTAGAAAATCCCCAGCGCGGCGTCGAGCAGCCCCTGGTCGATGTCGGGGAAGTGGAGGCCGACGATCTCCCGCATCTGAGCCGGGGTAGGGAAGGCGATGTGGTGGCAGAAGCAGCGGCGCAGGAAAGGGTCGGACAGCTCGCGCTTGGCGTTCGAGGTAATCAGGATGAACGGCCTCTTGTCCGCCCGGATCGTCTGGTTGACCTCGCGGATGGTGAACTGGCAGTCCTCCAGCACGTCGAGGAGGTTGTCCTGTACGTCTGACTCGGTCTTGTCGATCTCGTCGAGGAGGAGCACCACGCGCTCCGGGCTGCGGAAGGCCCGGCCGATCGGACCCCAGATCACGTAGTCGAAGAAGTTGTTGACGTCGCGTCCAGTGGTGGCGGTGCCGAAGCGGGCGTCGTTGAGCCGGAGCACCGTGTCCTGGACGTAGCAGGCCTCCTCCCCCTTGATCGTCGACTTGCAGCGCAGGGTCTCGATCGGCATGCCGAGCGAGCGGCTGATCTCGAAGGCGAGCTGCGTCTTGCCGGTCCCGGCCTCGCCGGTCAGCAGCAGCGGCTTTTCCAGGGCCAGCGCCATGTTGACGATGGCCCCTAACTCGGGGTCGAGATAGTAGCGGTCGGTTCCCTGGAATTCCCGAAGCTCCATGCGGCGGTCTCCTGTTCGCGCCGGCGTCCGGCGCAGCCGCAGGAGCATACCAAGGTGTGTGTCCTTGACATAGAATCTCCCTCCTCGCCGATGAAGAAGCTCGCCGCCGTCCTGCTGTCGGTCCTCCTCTCCCTCGCGGTCGCCGAGGCCGGGCTGCGCCTCTACTACGGATCGAAAGAGCCGGAGGACTTCCGCGAGGCCCTCCGGCGCGCGGAGCGGAGCCGGCCGGTGCCGGGGGCGAAGCTCACGCTGGGTGAGATGGTGCAGGCGAGCCGGTTCGACGATGTGGTCTATGAGCTGAAGCCGAACCTGTCGGGGGTGTTCAAGGGAGCGCAGGTCCGCACCAACTCCCGCGGGATGCGAGGGACGCGCGAGTACAGCGTGGAGAAGCCGCCGGGCACCTATCGGATCGTGGGCATCGGCGACTCGAACATGTTCGGCTGGGGCGTGGCAGAGGGCGAGCCCTACCTGCAGATCCTGGAGCGCCGCCTTGGAGAGATGGCCGAGTTGGCCGGCGACGGGCGCCGCTTCGAGGCGCTGAACTTCGGGGTCCCCGGCTACAACACGGCCATCGAGGTCGCCAGCTTCGAGCGCAAGGCCCTGGCCTACCAGCCGGACCTGGTCATCCTCCACTTCATCGGCAACGACTTCGGCCTGCCGTACTTCATGCAGCCGCCGGAGGAGCGCCGGGCCGCCGCGCGCTCCTATCTCTGGCAGCTCTTGAAGACCCGCTTCGGCTCGATGGAAGACGAGGTCGATCCCGACCTGCTGGGCCACAACCGGAGCCGTCTCGATCCGGAGTACCGGCGCCAGGTGCGCAGCCAGTACCAGTACATGCTGGGGCCGGAAGGATACCGCCGGGCCATGGCCAAGCTGGGCGCGCTCGCCCGTTCCCGGGGCATTCCGGTGATCGTGCTGGCCCTCGGCGGCTCGGGAGAGCGGGGCAGCCTGGCCACCGAGGCCGCGAAAGCGAACGGCCTCGACTTCCTCAACGCCGCGCCGCGCTTCTACACCTACCTGGTCGAGCACGGGATGGGTGACGACAAGAAGGACTGGAAGCGGACCTTCCGCATCCCCAACGACGGCCACCCCAACCGCCTGGCCCACCAGCTCTACGCCGAGGTGCTGCTGGAGGAGATGAAGAGGAGAGGGATCGTGGGCCGTAGACCCTCACCCCCCCGGCCCCCCTCTCCCACCCGCACTCCCTTCCCCCGGGAGAGGGGGGAGACAGACTCTTCGCTTCGCTCAGAGCGGCCTCTCTAGGGTTCCCCCTCTCCCGGGCGGCGGGAGTGCGGGTGGGAGAGGGGGCTAGGGGGTGAGGGTTCGGGCGGGCGGCCCCTCAGATCCTGATCCCCGCCATCCGCTCCTTGAGCACCGCGGCGGAGTGCTGCAATCCCGTGAGCTCTTGCGCGTCGAGGCCGGGCAGGATGCGGCCTTCGATCCCCTCGATGCCGACGACGCAGGGGATGCTCAGACAGACGCCGCCGAGGCCGTACTCGCCGTCGAGGCGGACGCTGACCGGCAGGACGCTCCTCTGGTCGCCGAGGATGGTCTCGACGAGTTGGGCGAGGACCACGCCGATCGCCAGGTTCGTGTAGCCCTTGCGGTCGATGATCTCGTAGGCGGCGCGCCGGACCCGGTCGAAGAGGGCGTCCATGGCCGGGCGGTCCCAGGCGTGGCCGAGGATCGTGCGGTCGAGGACCGGCAGGCCGCCAATCGACGCGGAGCTCCAGAGCGGGACCTCGGAGTCGCCGTGCTCGCCGAGGATGTAGGCGTGGACGGACCGCGGGTCCACTCCGTAGTGGGCGCCGAGCAGGGCGCGGAAGCGGGCGGTGTCGAGCATGGTGCCCGTACCGATGACCCGCCCGGGTGGGCGCTGCGACAGCTCCTGCATCACCTGGGTCAGGATGTCCACGGGATTGGTCGCGATGACCAGGATGGCCCCGGCGCGTGGCGGTCGAGCTCGCGGGCGATGTCGCGGAAGACGTCGGCGTTGCGGTTGAGGAGGTCGAGGCGCGTCTCGCCCGGGCTCTGCGCCACTCCCGCCGAGATCAGGACCACCTGGGCGTCGGCCAGTTCCTCGTAGGAGCCGGCGCGCACGGTCACCCGCCCGACGAGCGACTGCCCGTGCATGAGATCCATGGCCTCGCCCTCGGCCCGGCGCGGGTCCTTGTCGATCAGCACGATGTCGCTCGCCAGCCGGCGGTGGAACAGCGCGTACGCCGCCGCGATCCCGACGTTGCCCGTCCCCACGATGCCGACCGTCCGCCTCTGGATCATGGCGCGGAAAGGGCTACCACCCCATCCGTTCGATCGAATACGGCAGCATCTTCAGCCACCAGGGCCAGTCGTGGTCGACATCGTGCCCCCAGAGGTCGAGGAAGTGAGGGATGCCCCTGTTGCTCAGGATTTCCGCGAGGCGGCGCGAGGCGTCCGGCGCCTCGTAGGCACCCTGGCCGGTGAGGATGTGGATCTTGCAGGCCGTGCGCAGCAGGTGGAGGGAGGGCCCTTCGAGCTTCGGCAGATACCACGCGGGGTTGTTGAAATAGCAGTTGTCGTCGCTGTAGCCGTGCAGGTAGTCCGGCCCGAGGTCGTAGAAGCCGCTCATGGCGATCACGGCGTCGAAGAGATCGGGCCGGCGGAACAGGGTGTTGGCGGCGTGAAAGGCGCCGAAGCTCGCGCCGGCCGTGGCGATGCGGAGGTCGGCCGTCTGGCAGGCGGTGCGGATATAGGGGACGACCTCCTCCTCGATGTACTGGGAGTAGAGGGCCTGCCGGCGCGCCTTTTCGGGCACGGGCAGCCCGCGGTCCATCCACGACTGGTTGTTGATGCTGTTGATCGAAAAGACGCGCACCCGGCCCTCCGCGATCATGGATCCGACCGCACCGACGAGGCCGAAGCGCTCGTTCTCCAGGAAGTCCGCCGCGGCGGTGGGGAAGAGCAGCACGGGGTGGCCCCAGTGCCCATAGGAGACGATCGGCATGTGCTGCCCGAGAACCGGGCTGTGCCAGCCGTCGATGTGGCGTTGCAGATCCATTCCATCCCTCCTGCCGTCCGGCATCCCGGCGGCGTGGCGGAGGATATCAGAGCCCCTCACCCCCTAACCCCCTCTCCCAGAGGGAGAGGGGGAACGCATGAAGGTCGTTGTCTTCTGAGGGTTCCAGAGATTTCACCCCTCTCCCTCCGGGAGAGGGGCGGGGGTGAGGGCCTAGAAGTTGACCGTGACGTTGACGCCCAGGATCTGGGCCGTGTAGTCGCCGTTGTCCGCGTTGAGGAGGATCGCGCCGGGCATGTAGTTGCGCAGCCCGCGCAGCAGGAAGCTCTCGATGTCGTACTCCTCCCAGCGGTAGGACAGACCCGCGGAGGCGTGCGAGGTGATCTGGTAGTCGACCCGGCCGAAGAGGGCGAGCAGGTCGATGTCGTCGTAGTCGTCGAAGTCCTCGGCGAGGTCCGGCTCGCCGCCCGGCGGGCTGAAGAAGTCGGCGAAGCCGTCGGACCGCGACCACTGGGCCGAGACCTCGGAGGTCCAGCGCTTGGCGAATTTCTTGTTGATGCCGAGCCCCCAGGTGTCCGTGACCTCGTCGAGATCGAGGGTCCAGTCGTCCGCCGGGTCCTCGGAAGGGCTGCCACCGGATTCGCGGTTGCGCTGGAAGCTCTGGCGGTCGGCGCGGTGGCCGAACAGGAAGAAGCTCAAGTTTTCGCCCGGCGAATAGTTGACCTCGGCGTTGTACTCCAGGAGCTCGTCGGAGATCAGGCCGAAGATACTCTCGTCGTAACTCTCGTCGCGCCCGCTGACGCCGAAGCTGAGGCCCACCGCGTCGGTCGCGGCCCACTGCGTCTGGACGCGGAGCGAATCGTAGGTGCGCTCCGCCTGGTCGAACTTGCGCATGTCGGGATGCGTGGTGATCAGGGGGTCCGGTATAGAGAGGTTGTGGAGCTGCGCCAGCGGGTTGTAGCCGTCGATCGAGCGATCGCCGTGCTCGTACTGGGCCTGGATGTTCCAGCGGTCGGTCGGCCGGTTGTCGAGAGCCAGCCGGAAGACGTTCTCGTCGGAGCTGTCGACCTCGCGGAACTCGCGGTCGACCATGCGCAGCGTGTAGGAGAGAGCCACGTGCGTCGCGAGGCCGAGATTGCGGCCGAGCTCGGCGGTGGCGTCCTGGGTCCTGTAGGCGTAGGGCACCGTGATGCGCGCGCGGTTGACGAAGCTCGCCTGGAAAGAGATGTAGAAGGGGAACTCGGTGCGCGGCGATTCGTCGTCGAAGTCGTAGAGGCGGTAGCGGAAGGTCAGGTCCCACAGCTTGCCGAACCGCCTCCCCGCCTGGGCCGAGAGGCTCATCCGGGTCGATTCCCGCTGCGCGGTGCGGATGGGCAGAGTGTCCGGGATCGTCGGATCGAACGGCGTGCCGTCGTCGTTGAGCAGGCGGATGCCCCGATTCGTGGTGTAGGGGAGGAGCTCGTCGTCCTGCTCCATCTGGTTGTAGGTGGCGCCGCCGTTCACCCACCACGCGCCCAGGCGGGCGCGCCCGTTGAGGAAGAGCAGGTTCGACTCGTTGTCGGGCGCCAGGTCGGCGATGCCGGTGCTGGAGCCGCCGATGGAGAGCGGCGTCGGCGCCAGGATGCCCAGGGGATCTCCGGAGTCGTTGACGCGGAACGGGTTGTCCCAGCGCACCGTGTCGATGTTGTTCTGGAACCGGGAGTGCCGGTAGCCGAACCGCAGGCCGCCGGCCGCGCCCTTCCACTCGCCGGACAGCTCGGCCTGGTCGGTGTCGTGGTCGATCGGCTCGGGGATCTCGGTGGCGTTGAACAGGCCGAAGCTGCCGCCGAAGGGACGGGTGCCGGAGCGGTTCTCGTGCGTGTACTCGAGGCCCCAGGAGAAACGGCGCATGCCGCCGAAATCGACGGCGGCCGAGGCCCGGTCGCGCTGGATCCCGAGATCGATCTCGTCGGCGTTGGCGATATAGGGCGCGAGCAGCTCGTTGAGGAACGGGAAGAACAGGTTCGGACGGTTGAAGCCGACCTCGGTCTGGAGCCGCCGCTGGATCTCGTCGGGGATCTCGTATCTCCCCGCGGCCGTGCGGGTCCACAGCAGGCGGCCGTTGTTGCCGAAATTGTGCGGGATGCGGTTGTAGTCGAGCGTGATGCCGTAGCTCCCGGCGCGGCCGTAGCTCAGGGTGTAGCGGGCGTCGTCGCGCGGCGCGTTGATGACGCGGAAGTCGATGACCCGCTCGCGGTCGTCGCTCTCGCCCAGGAGGCGCAGCAGGGCGAGGCGGAAGCCGCTGTCGAGGTCCCGGTACTCCTCGAACTTGGCCGAATCGGTGTCCACGTCGGTATTCAGATACTGGACCTCCGCCGCGCCGAGCCGGAGGCTGCCGCCGAGAAACGCCCCGGCGGCGACGGAGAAGAGGGCGAAGAGCTTTCTGTGCCTTTGCATGGTGCTCATGGCGTCCTCCTAATACGCCAGATACGGGCTCGACGGATGGTTGCTGCCGTGGACCATGGCGTGGCAGTTGGAACAGGCCCGGTTGAACAGGCGGTTGGCGGCTCCGCTCTCGCCGTCCGGCCCCTGCGGCCGGTCTCCCAGGCGGCTGGCGTCGAGCAGCTCGCTCGGATGCTGGAGGTTGGCGTGGCACTGCTGGCAGAGGTACGGCACCGAGGCCTTCTGCAGCTTGATGTGGTTCGAGCCGTGCGGCGTATGGCAGTTGAGGCAGCTCTCCTGGACCGGCGGATGCTCCCAGAGGAACGGTCCCTGCTTCTCTTGATGGCAGGTGTAGCACTGCTCGTTGACCGAGGCGGCGCGGATCATCTTCGGCGTCGCCGAGCCGTGCGGGTTGTGGCAGTCGGTGCAGGTCATCTTGCCTTCGCGGATCGGATGGTGCGAGCTCTTCCAGAGCTGCGCGCGGATGTCCTTGTGGCACGACACGCAGGCCTCGGCCGTGTTGGCGGCCTTGAGCTGCCCGGTGTCGGACTTGAAGGAGTGGATGCTGTGGCAGGAAATGCACGACAGGTTGCGGCTCTCGTGGACGCTGCCGTGCCAGAAGAACTGCGACTTGCCGCTGTGGCACTTCTGGCAGACCTCGGACTGCACCGTGGCCGGCAGCTTGTCGATCCGGGGATGCAGCGCGGGGTTCTCGGGGTCCTGGACGTGCGCGCTGCCCGGCCCGTGGCAGGTCTCGCACCCCTGGGGACCGAGGCTGGCGAACGCCTGCTTGCCGTGCGGAGTCCCCTTCAGATGGTCCGCGGCGTCGGCGTGGCACGTGGCGCAGACCTCGCCGCCGACGAAGGCGGGCGCGGGCTCCGCCTGGGGCTCCTGCGGCGCCGCCCCGCCCTGACCGCCCAGGAAGGCGACCAGGGCCGCGGTGCAGAGGAGCACAAGAAGAAGATGAGATCTCACGAAAAACCTCCCTGCTTCTGCCTGAATTGGCCAGAGCGACGGAAAAGAGCGCCTATTCTAGCCGAGCTTCTCTGGCTGGCAACTGTGAGTACGAACGCCGCCGCGGGGAAGTTGCGGCAGGGAACGGCCGCCCCGGGAAACAGGCATCGGGGCGCGTTTCGCGGGAGTTTTTCAAGGAATCCTGCTTTCGCCGTCTCCGGCCGGCCTCGATCTCCTCGAAGCGAGTTTTTTCAGACGGAAAGCGCGCCGGAACATGCTTCCAGGCGTTTCTCCGCGGGAAAACGTCGTAGAGCATTATTGAAACCGCCTGGATCTCCGTGAAACGGCGTCCAACCTTGTTGAAGCCCCTCGGAACCTTGTTGAAGAGCGCTCGAACAAGCTGGAGCGCCCTGGAACACAGTTCCAAGCCGCCAACCCATTGTTTCTCGCGGAAAAGCTCTGTTCCAGCCAGGAAAACGCCGTTTCCGGCAGAAAAAGCGGGTACAGGGGGGTACTCGACTTTTTCCGCCGTTACTTGACGGGTACGGGGCGTACCCGGGTTTTTGCGCCGCAGAACGCGCTCCCGGCCGGCGATTTCGAGAAAAACGGCGCCCCCCGGAGGTTCCTGTCCTCCTGAGCGAAGCAAGCGCCGAAGGCGCGAACACCCCGGGACTAAACCCGTGCAGCTTTCCGAGCCTCCGGAGGAGGCGGCAGGACGTAGCCCGGCCCGTGAGGGCCGGGTAGCAGGCCCCGTTTTCTCCCCAAGCCCCGGCGGGGCGGCATCCATCCTTTAGCTGAAAGCAGGAAAAGGTGCCGCCCTTCCAGGGCTCCGAGAGAACGTGAGGCTTCCTTACCGGGGCTGACGCCCCGGTCTACGTGCTGCCGCCCCCTCCGGGGACTCAATCAACCAAGTAGAGTTCTCCAGAGACGTCACAGTGATCTTCTGAAACCCGCCATTCGCGCAATTTGACCGTACTGATCTGGGCAATTCCGAGGATGCTGGCTCTCACCCCGACCATGGTGCAGGCCAAGAAAGTCGCAATCCCACCGTACTGATCTGGGCAATTCGGACATTGCCGACGCGCTGGCCCTGATCCTGGACCCGTTTCCGTCGGACCCGTTTCCGTCGCAATCCAGAATAGGTTCCCAGAATAGGTTCCCAGAATAGGTTCCAGAATAGGTTCCAGAATAGGTTCCAGCCGTTTCTGAGAGATATTGATACTCCGGTACCAAATGAGCTAGAGATTTGGGCTTACAGGACTCGGGAGCGGTCTTCGCCCGCTTAGCTTGACGTCCTGCAGTCCCCCGCTACGGAATAGTAGTGACACGGACAGGTATTGCCCCACGTATAGCAGCCAAGCGAAGCCTACCGCCTGACCGGCGGCTGATGATCTTACTGTCTGTCGAGAACCGGCAGAAGCTAACCGGCCGGAGAGAGGGCCAGGGGAAGGTCCCGGACGAACGGCAGGTGTGGAGGGAAACTCCCGGATGGAAATCTGGCGTTTCGGTCTCCTGACCTGAGCTTCTCGGCTGCCTCGCGGAAGGCGGCCACAAACTTGCCATACATCTCCCAGAGCTCTTTTCGGGCCCGGCGTGTGAAGGCGTGGAAGGCCGGGGCGGGGGATTTCTTGGTGTTCCTGGGCTGACTCTTGGGATCCTGACGGCAGATGGCCTCGGGACTGAGAGGCTCGATCCCGATCTGGGCGCGCTCTGCCGCCGCATCCTCTTCGATCGTCTGGACCAGGCCCGCGATCCTCTCCCTATAACTCTCCGGCGACAGGTGAGCCCAGCAGGGTAGCTGCTCCAGAGTCACGACCTCGGTCTCGGCGAAGCTGCGCGGCCTGATCTCTTCTCCACGCTGACGAGCGCTGTACTCGCGGGTCCGGTTGAACCAGGTGCCCTCCGGAGACTGGCCGGTCAGCAGCGCTGAGACGCAGTGTACCCCTGGCCAATCCTCCAAACGAGCGACAAGTCCCTCCTTGACGCCGTTGGAGAGCACATACGTCAGCCGCTCGACCTGAGCGCCTTCCTCGTTGCTGATGAGGATCGCGTCGAAGCGGCGCGACCAGATCTTGTCCGTCCAGCCGGTCAGGCGTGCCACCTCCCGGGCCACGTTGGAGTTGAAATAGCCCGCGAAGGAGGCGAGTTGCTCGGCGTCTCGGACCCGAAGTACCAGGTGGTAGTGGGTCGAGAGAAAGGAATAGCCACAAATGCCAACTCCATAGAGACGTTGGGCTCGGCCGAGGACGCCGAGGAGGATCTCGTTGAGCTCGGGACTGGGCCGCAACAACATCCGGCTCTGGATGGTGCGGCAGGTGACCTCGACGAGAGTCCCTTCTTCCGGGATGAAGCGCAGTTTTCTGGCCATAGCGGGCATCGCTCTGGGCAAGAGCGCTGCCAACCTATGCCCGCGGACGTAAGCGGCTGCACCTCTATCACTTAGGCTACTTTGGGCTCCGGAAGCACAGGAGAGTTCGTGGAAAGAGATCTTGCGGAGCGGAGTGGCTATAAGTGCCTAAACACTGATTCTGCATGGGATTATCTCTGGCAAGAGATCTTGCGGGCCTGCAAGATTTCTTGCCACGTGCTCCAGGGATCCCGGCCGCCGGCTGGCTGCTGGCTGCTGCTGGCTGAGGTTCGGCTGGCACCTAATCGGGTCTTCAAGTCCCGTCGCAATCCCACCGTACTGATCTGGGCAATTCCGAGGGATCGCCACGGTGATGGACTGGCCGCTCCCCAAGTCGCAATCCCACCGTACTGATCTGGGCAATTCCGAGGACGAGAGCTTCTCCGGGCTCGTGGGTACCGGGTTCGTCGCAATCCCACCGTACTGATCTGGGCAATTCCGAGATCGTCGGCCTTCTCCCGAACATCAATCCCGCAAATGTCGCAATCCCACCGTACTGATCTGGGCAATTCCGAGTCGACAAGCTGAGCACGAAGACGGCGGCGATCCTGCGTGTCGCAATCCCACCGTACTGATCTGGGCAATTCCGAGCGCGAAGTACCGCTCACCGTTCGGTTGTCCAATGTACGTCGTCGCAATCCCACCGTACTGATCTGGGCAATTCCGAGGCCACCCTTCCAGGCCCTTGATTCTACACTATTTAGACCCCCTTCGGCTGTTACCCCCTTGTGAGACTCTGTTTTTGGCCTCGACGGGAAGCGGTTTTCAGCTCTGCTCATGACCATAAACCCTGTAGCTTCAACGTTTCGACCCTCGGCTGTTACCTCGGCCCCAAAACGGCGTTTTTGGCCTGGCATGATATTTGTCAGGCATAGTTTTTTCCTAGAGCATGTAGACGTCCGGATCCTGAGTCGGCTGGCCGAGGCCTTGGATTTCCAGGCGGACGGTGCACTCAGCGCAGAGGCGGTAGATT
>DASVEF010000037.1:0-9173 GCA_036380715.1 Thermoanaerobaculia bacterium
TTGAAGATCGGCCTCTCGACGAAGTCGCGGTGCCGCGGGGTCATGAAATGGTCGATGTGGCCGAAGTCGGGCTGGAGGCGGAGCACCTTGTCGGCCGTGCCGAACAGGGCGAGCTGGTCCGGCATGTAGGGGCCGAACCCCCGGCCGCCGCCGATCGCCAGCACCGCGCCGTGGTAATTCCCCAGGTTCGACACGTACCCGGTCTCGATGCCCGCCAGCGAGCAGCTCACGTCGCGCACGAGGACGGTCGGCGCATAGCTGTTGAAACGCGAGATGTTCTCATAGACCCGCGGCTCGGAGGCGTGGAAGAGTCGGTCCTCGGCCAGGCTGCCGTTCATCTGGATGTAGTTCGGCACCGGCATGGTGATCGGACCCGGCGAGGGGACGCTCAGCAGCAGCACCATGACCTGATGGTTGGTGAGGTTGGGCGGGAAGAGCGGGATCGGCGTCAGGCCGTCCGGGTTGAGACGGGCGAGCTTGGTGACTTCGCGGAAGACGTTGACCCCCACTCCGTCGTAGACGGCGCCGGCGGCGAGCTGTGCCTCCAGGGCGGCGCAGTAGCCCTGGTTCATCGCGCGCACCTGCGGGTCCTGACTGAACAGGATCCCTTCCCAGACGATCAGGCCATCCCAATCGTCCGGATGGGCGTTGCCCACGGCCACGGCCAGCATGCCGCCGAGCGAGGCGCCGCCGGTGACGATCTTCGTCCCGGGATGGAGGAGCTCGATCTGAGAGCGGATGAAGTCGATGTCTTCGACCATGGAGGCGATGTTCCAGGTCCCCATGACCGAGCAGTCCGCCAGGCCGGCCTCACAGACTCCCGCGGGGATGCCCTCGAAACGCGGCGAATAGCCGTAGACGTCGAAGCCCTTCAGGGCGAAGAACTCCGCGATGGACCTGCCGCCGCTGCCGCTGCCGTCGCGCTGCTCGTAGAAGGAGAACGTGCTGCCCAGCGGGGGCAGGAACAGGATCGAGCCGCGGAGCTGGGACGCCGGACTGGCCTTGACCACCCGGACCATCTTGAAACGGTCCAGCGGGTGGGCGCCCACCTTGACGGTGTATTCGGTGCGGATCAGATTGCCGGTCCGGGTCTCGGCCGTGCCGATGATCTGATAAGGGCCGGCAGCGGCCGCCTCGGACGCGAGAGCGAAACCGAGGGCTGTAGCGAGGAGCAGGGAACGGGTTTTCATGAATGGACCTCCTACAACCCTTGGTGCTCGCGGGCTCTGAGGGGAGACACCTGCGTGCGTGTTAGAATCTGGTGAAAAGAACCCCGTCCAAATGGAGGCGAACATGAACGGGCAGACCGGCCGTCCGCCAGAAGATCCCGTCGAGCTTGTCGATCCCGCGGAAGCCGCGGGTCCCGCGGAGGACCGCCCCGCGGGATTGCGTGGCATGGCCGTCTGCCTTTCGGGCGGCGGATACCGCGCCATGCTGTTCCACGTCGGAGCGCTGTGGCGGCTGAACGAGGCGGGCTATCTGTCGCGGACCGACCGTTTCTCCAGCGTCTCGGGCGGCACGATCACGGCCGCCGCCCTGGGGCTCCACTGGGGGGGGCTGGCCTTCCAGAACGGCGTGGCCACCCGCTTCCGCGAAGAGCTCGTCGATCCCGTCCGCAGGCTGGCGGGGGAGACGATCGACGCGGAGGCCATCATCGGCGGGCTGCTCACGCCCGGACCGATCTCCGGCCGGGTCGCCAACGCCTACCGCAAGCACCTGTTCGGCAACAAGACGCTCCAGGACCTCCCGGACGCTCCGCGCTTCGTGCTCAACGCCACGAACATCCAGTCGGGAGTGCTGGTCCGCTTTTCGAAGCCGTACCTGTGGGACTACCGGGTGGGCAAGATCGCCAACCCGAAGATCGAGCTGGCCGTGGCCGTCGGTGCCTCCTCGGCCTTCCCGCCGGTCCTCTCGCCCGTGGTGCTGGAGCTGAAGGACGGCGACTTCGTGCCCGGCTCGGGCAAGGACCTCCAGCGCCCGCCGTTCACCACCCGCATGGTGCTCTCCGACGGCGGCGTCTACGACAACATGGGGATCGAGACCGCCTGGAAAGGGCACGAGACGATCCTGGTCAGCGACGCCGGCGGGCGCCTGTCCGCCGAGGAGAACCCCCACAACGACTGGGCCCGCCACAGCGCGCGCATCCTCAGCGTCATCGACAGTCAGGTGCGCAGCCTGCGCAAGCGGCAGGTCGTCTCCGCCTTCGAGGCCGGGACGCGCAAGGGGGCCTACTGGGGCATTCGCACCGACATCCGCGACTACAAGCTGCCGGCCGGCAAGTTCCTCGACTGCCCGTTCGACAAGACCACCGAGCTGGCCAAGACGCCCACGCGGCTGGCCGAGATGCCCGGCCGCCTCCAGGAACGGCTGATCAACTGGGGCTACGCGGCCTGCGACGCCGCCCTGCGCCGCCACGTCCAGCCGGACCTGCCGATGCCCTCGGGATTCCCCTATGCAGGAGGAGTGAGTTGAGCCCGGCGAAGGACGAAAAAGCGGCGGTCATCCCCCGCGAAGAGCTGGAAACCCTGATGTACGGCGGTGGCAGGGTGCGCCGCTTCACCCAGGATTCGCCGATCCTCCCCGACGTCTGGATCGCCTACGGCAAGGACCCCTCGAAGCCGCAGGACCTGCTGCTGACCCCGCACCACCGCTCCAGCGCCGGAGAGCTGAGCCGGGTGCTGCGCGACCGGCTGGAGAAGGAACGCGCCGGGAGCGGTGTCTGGAAACGCCTTCACGGCAAGGAGGCGGAGCCCGACGACATCGCCTACAACCAGTCCACGGTGGTGGCCCGGCTCTATTTCGACGAGCTGGTCCGGGTCGTCCTGCCCATGACCGGCTGGTGGCAGGACTACGTCTGGAAGCACGGCGCGGACGCGCTCGGGAAGTTCCTGGGGAACCAGGACCACTGGAAGGACGTGGCCGAGGCGATCCAGGACCCGGAAAAAGGGGTGCGGCAGCTCGAGTCGCTGACCGGGAACCGCTGGTCTCCCGATCTGCTCTGGATGTTCCTGATCGTGGGGAGGATCGCGGCCGAGCAGCTCAAGGTCCGCGTCCCGAAGACGGAGGGGAAGAGCCCGCGCCTGATGCGCGAGGTCCTGGCCGTGGCGCGGCTCATGGAAGGGCTGATCCCCTCCGAGGAGAAGAAAGCCGTCCTCTGGTCGGTCAACCGCAACCGCGAGGCCGAGCCGACCGTGACCCGCTCCTCCCTGGCGGTGAAGGCTGACGCCGCGCGCCGCCTCTTCAACGTGACCTGCAAGGACCTGCGTTGGGCGGTGATCGACAGCGGCATCGACGCCCGGCATCACGCCTTCCGCCTGCGCGAGATGAAGGACGGCCGCAGCGTCCCGTGCTCCGTGCCGGAGGAGGGAGAGGGCGGGGACTGGAGCGACCGCACGCGCGTGATCGCCACCTATGACTTCACCCCTATCCGGGAGCTGCTGAACCCCAGCCGCCTCGATCCGGACAACCCGCCGGCTTTCCTCAAGAAGCGGCTGGAGAGCCTGTCGGCCGAGAAGGTCGGGGAGCTGAAGGCGACGATCAAAGACCTCAAGGCTCACCTGATCAACGGCCGGGAGATCGACTGGTCGCTGTTCGAGCCGGCGCTGCGGGTGCCGCACGACAAGGGCTATGAGACGCCCGAGGGGGAGCACGGCACCCACGTGGCCGGCATCCTGGCCGCGGACTGGCGGGCCGGCGAGCCGGGCCGGGAAGGCGACACGGAGGACCTCCAGGGGATCTGCCCGGACCTCAACCTCTACGACATCCGGGTGCTGGAGAACGACGGCGCGGGCGACGAGTTCGCGGTGATCGCCGCCCTGCAGTTCGTCCGCTACCTCAACGCCCACAAGGACCACATCGTCGTCCATGGGGCGAACCTGAGCCTGTCCATCCGCCACGACGTCTCCAACTTCGCCTGCGGCTGCACGCCGGTCTGCGAGGAGAGCGAGCGCCTGGTGGCCGCGGGCATCGTGGTGGTGGCCGCGGCGGGAAACCAGGGATTTCACGAGCTGCAGACCGCGAAAGGGCCCCGCGAGGCCTACAACAGCATCAGCATCACCGATCCCGGCAACGCCGACGGGGTGATCACCGTGGGGGCCACGCACCGCTACCGTCCCCACACCTACGGCGTGAGCTATTTCTCCAGCCGGGGACCCACCGGCGACGGCCGCGTCAAGCCCGACCTGGTCGCGCCGGGCGAGAAGATCAAGGCGCCGGTGCCGGGCAACGACTGCCGGCGCAAGGACGGCACCAGCATGGCCGCTCCGCACGTCAGCGGCGCCGCGGCCCTGCTGATGGCCCGCCACGACGAGCTGATCGGCAAGCCGCAGCGCGTCAAGCGCATCCTCTGCGAGACCGCGACCGACCTCGGCCGCGAACGCTACTTCCAGGGCTGCGGGATGGTCGACATCCTGCGCGCCCTGCAATCGGTCTGAACCGGAAGGAAGGAGCCCCTGCGATGCTCTTCACTCTCGAAGCCCTGAAGGCCAAGCACGGCGATGCCCTGCTGCTGCACTACGGATCCGCGGACGACCCCCGGCTGATCGTCATCGACGGCGGCCCGAACGGCGTCTACAACCAGGCCCTGCGGCCGCGTCTGGAAGCCCTGCGCAAGCACCGCACCCCTGACGACGCCCTGCCGATCCGGCTGCTCATGGTCAGCCACATCGACGACGACCACATCCGGGGCGTGCTCGACCTGACCTCCAAGATGGCCGAGCTGCAGGAGGACGACAAGCCCGCGCAGTGGAAGATCCAGACCCTCTGGCACAACAGCTTCGACGACGTGGTCGGCAACCACTCCGACGAGATGTTCCGCGCCGCGAGCGCCGAGGTCGGAGCCGCCGCCTTCGGCGACGAGATTCCGCCCGACCTGCCCATCCGGCACGAGACCGCCCTGGTCCTGGCGAGCGTTCCCCAGGGCCGCACCCTGCGCAACGACGCGAAGCGGCTGGGGATCGAGCTGAACCAGCCCATGGGCGGCCTGATCGTGGCGCCGGAGCAGGGAAAGAAGGTCGTGAAGATGGGAGACGGCCTGACTTTCACCCTCCTGGGGCCGAACGTCCAGCGCGTCCGCGAGCTCCAGGAAGACTGGGACAAGGTGCTCGAGGAGAAAGGATTGGCCCAGGGAGCCGAGGCCGCGGCCTACCTCGACGAGTCGGTGTACAACCTGTCGAGCATCGTGGTCCTCGCCGAGCTGGACGGCAGGACCATGCTGCTGACCGGCGACGCCCGCGGCGACGACACCCTGGCCGGGCTGGAGGCGGCCGGGATCCTGGAGCCCGGAGGCTCCATGCACGTCGACATCCTGAAGCTGCCGCATCACGGCAGCGACCGCAACATCGACCTCGACTATTTCCAGCGCATCACGGCCGACCACTACATCGCCTCCGGCGACGGCCGGCACGGCAATCCCGAGCCGGAGACCTTCCGCCTGCTCTCCGAGGGGCGCGGCAACGACGAGTTCACGATCCACATCACCTACCCGCCCGAGGAGTTCAAGAAGGACTTCCCCATCGACGAGCTGGTCGCCTTCTTCGAGAAAGAAAAGGCCGCCGGCAAGCGGTACGAGGTCCACTTCCGCGAAGCCGGCGAGCTGTCGCTCCACGTGGACCTCGGGGAGGAGTACGACGGGAAGTAGGGCCCTCACCCCCTGACCCCCTCTCCCATCCGCACTCACGCCCGCCCGGGAGAGGGGGCCGGGGGGTGAGGGTGGGCGGGGGAAGGCTCCGGCTCCGCGCGATTTTGGCGAGTCCCTGGGAGGACTCGGCTATACTGTCCTCCTTTCACCCTATGGCCCTGATGGACGAAGACTCGCCTCTGGCGCTGGCCAACGAGCTCCTGGAGGAGACTGGAAGTCTCTTCGGGGGCCGCCCGGAGGCGCCGGTCCGCCGGCTCTCCTCGGTACCGGAGAGCCGGGAGGATCTGCTCTCCCAGATCGACGCGCCGCGTCTCGGACTCTACAGGCTGGTGCGGCAGTGCCTGGACGACCTGGAGGCCGCCGCTCCCTGGGAACGGCTCTACTATCCGCCGGAAGACCCCCAGGAGCTGCTGCGCATGGTCGGCTCCCTGCTCGACATCGTCCAGGGCTTCCCCAAGAAAGTCGCCCTCTTCGCCCGCGAGCTGCCCGTGATCGAAGAGCCGGAAGAGAACGAGCTCCCCCGCGACGAGGTCGAGTTCCTGTTCGGCGGCATCCAGGGGATGATGAAGCACGACCTCAAGCGACTGTCGTCGACCCTGGCGCCGTTCAAGGAGCCGGGCGTGGCCCCGCCGGACCCCAACGAGGTCCAGCAGCTCTGCGAGCTGAGCGCCGACCTCAAGGGGAAATACGGCAGCTCTCTGATGGGCGCCACCGCCAGCGTCGTGGCCCAGGGGATCTGGAGCGGGGTCGAGATCGAGCCCCTCCTCTTTCCGGAAAAGGCGCAGGAGTTCCGCGGCACCCGCGAGCTCGTCGCCTCCTTGCAGGAGGTGGTCGCGGCCATCCAGAAGCTCCCCGAGACCATGCCGCTCGCCGAGCTGCTGGGACGGTGGGGGAAGTGCCTGCGGGTCGACCAGTACGCCCTGACCGACCTCTCGGTCCTGCGCGGCAGGATCGCCACTCTCCTCAAGCCGCAGAACCGCCGCTCCCTCTACTCGGGCGACTACCATCAGATCCGGCGGCGGGAGATCCTGCTGAGCGAGAAGGTCGCCGAGCTGGAGGCCATGCACCGCGGGACCTGGGTTGTCTCCTCCGGTCTGCCGGGGGAGATCTACGCCGTCCTGGGACAGCGGCTGCTGGAGGCCGCGGCGATCCTGGACGCCAACATCCTCAAAGGACTGGTCGGAGAGAAGAAGGTCCACGCCCTGCGAGCCCGGGCCGGCTCATCCGGCCCCTCCGGCAAGACCCCGCCGGCGAAGGCGAAGCCGGCCCCGGGCGCCCCTGACCTGGACGCCCTCGTGCCGCTGCTCTCCGAGGACGACCTGAAGATCTTTTTCGAGATGCTCCTGAGCTCGGTGCTCCGGCGGGCCTCCCTGAGCATCCCGGACCGTGACAGCGAGCCGCGCGAGCCGGCTCCGGCGACCGAGCCTGCCCCGCCCCCGCCGGCCCCCAGAACGAAGGCCGCCCGGTCTCCGGCCGCTCCGGCGAAACCGGCGCCGTCCCCGGCGCCGACTTCACCGCCCCGCGACCTGGGGCCGGTCCTGGCGAAGATCGACGCTCGATTGACCGAGCTGCAGTCGCCGGGCAACCCCCACGGGAGCGCCTTCCGGATGACCCAGCGCCTGCTCGCCAAGCACGGCCGGGTCCCCGCCGCGATGTACGACTCCATCCTGCCGTTCCTGGACGAGATCGCGAAGGGGCTCGTGCCCGATCTGCGCGAGATCGTCCCCTACCGCGGCATCACTCCGGAGGTCGTCCAGCGGCTCGCCAACCAGTGCGCCGCCCTGCGCGGCGCCGATCCGGCTCTCGCCGGGATGAAACAGGAGATCTCCCTCGGGATGGAGCGCGTGATGCGGTTCCTGGAGGCTCTGCGCGGGGTGATTCCACACACCCCTACTTGAGCCACTCCTGGTCGATCTTCCCGGCCAGAGCCTTCCCCAGCTTCTCTCTCTTGATCCACTTTTTGACCCACCACATCGGGTCGTAAGGCTCGTCGATGTCCGGGATGGGTTTGCCGAAGCCGGGCAGGTCTTCGAACTTTCCCTCTTCCATGGCGTTGCGGATGCGGTTCTCGGCGACGAGCTCGATGGCGCGGCGTGAAAAGCGGTTCTGACTCATCGCGGCAATTATGCCAGAGACGGATTCTCCGCCCCCTTACCGTCTGAGACCCTCGGTTTCCAGCGGTTCTTTGAGGTTTTTTGAGGAAGTTTCTCGTCTGGAGGGGAGCGCGGCGCGTTGCTCGGTTCTTTTGAAGACGAGGACATGAGGTCCCCACGGCCTTCCCAGATTTCTTTTTTGGGGTCTTAACTCCTTTGTCTTCAGAGGCTTTAGGTTTTTTGAGGAACTTTGACCCCGGCTTTGAGGATCTTTCAGAACTTTCTGGCTATCCTCTTCACTGTGACGGGGCGGTGATGGTTGGCTTCTTTCTATTGCAGTCTGTCGGAGGGAGTTGGGGTACGAGGTGCTTGCTGTTTTGATTCTTCTGGTTTGAGTTGACAGGGTTGGATGAAGGTTGATGGCCCGGGGTTGATCCCCGGGCTTCTTGTTTTGGGGCCTCGAAACGCGGAGAGGCCTACGCCCCGGACTTCACGTCCTGCCGGCGCAGGTGCTGGTCGATCATCACGGCGGCGATGTTGCCGGTCCCCATGGCGACGGCGACCTGCTGGGTCATGGGCCGCAGGTCGCCCGCAATCCAGACCCCGGGCACGTTGGTGTCGCCCCGCTGCGACGTCGGCTGGGCGTGATAGCCGGTCGGAGCGATCTCGACCCCGAGTTGCTGCGGCAGGTCCGTCCGGCCGAGCGCCGGGCTGGAGACGAAGAAGGCCTCGGCCTGGAGGACCCGGCCGTCCCGCAGCTCGAGCCCGGAGAGCTCCCGCTTGCCACCGACCAGCCGCTGGATCTCGCCGGGGATCACCTCGATTCCCTTCTGGCGCAGCCGCTCGGCGTTGCGCTCCGAGAGCGTGGGGTCCGCCGTCGCGAGGACGCGCAGCCGGTCCGTGTAGCGGGAGAGGCCGAGGGCCATGCCCGCGGCCCGATCGGCCGGGCCGACGCCGATCACGATCGTATCCTTGCCGCGGATCTCGGGCGCCTCGCAGTCGGTGCAGTAGAAGAGGTTGCCCTTGCCCGCATAGGCGAAGCAGGGGGTGAAGTCGCCGTCGACCAGAGGGTGATAGCGGGCAACGCCGGTCGCGAGCAGGAGCGTGCGGGCGCGCCACTGCTCCCCCTTCTCGCCGGTCAGCAGGAAGTCGCCCTCCTGCCCCTCGGCCCTGACCACGTTGCCGCGCTGGACCTCCGCCCCCATCTTCAAAGCCTGCTCCCGGAGCTGCCTCTGAATGTCGATGCCGCGCACCTCCGGCATGCCGGGCACGTTGTAGAGCTTCTCCAGAGTGAAGAAGAGCGGCCCGGTGACCCGGTCGATGACCAGCACCTTGCGTCCGTGCCACGCCAGGTGGAGCCCCGCCGTCAACCCGGCCGGACCACCGCCAACCACGATGGTGTCGTAGAGCGTCATGAAAAGTCCTCTCGCCTGAAGCTGGGA
>DASVEF010000038.1:0-49500 GCA_036380715.1 Thermoanaerobaculia bacterium
CTGTCCCAGGTAGACGGCCCGCGGGCCGGTCTTGGCCTCGGGCAGCTTCCAGATGCGGGCGGTGAGATCCATGGCCTCCCACCGTGCGGCGCGAGCCTCCCCCGGGCGGCAACCGGTCAGGAGGCAGAAGCGGAACGCCGCGGCGGCGAGGTAACCGGGCTTCTCTCGGTCCAAGGCGGCGCCGAGACGGGCGAGCTGCTCGCGATCAAGAGCTTGGCCCCGGGCCGGCTGGGGATAGCGATCGTGGCCGAGGGCCGGGTTGGGTTGGTCGCGCGGGAACCAGCCCCAGCGAGCGGCGAGCGACCACGCCTTGGAGGCCAGGCTCAGCAGCCCGTTGGCCTGGTAGGGGATGTGCGCCAAGCGCTGATGGATCGCCTCCAGATCCGCCCAGGTCACCGAGGCCACCTTGCGCGAGCCCAGAGCCGGGACCAGGAAGAGTCGAAAAAACTGTTCGGCGCTGCGTTGAGTGCTCGTGGACCTCTTGACAGCGTGCTCGGCCATGTAGCGGGTGGCGAGGTCGCGCACGGTCGGCGCGGCCGCCGCCTCTTGCGCCTCGGTCGCGGGATCCCCACCGGTTTGAACGGCGAGGCGGCGAGCCACGGCCAGTTTGCGGGCCGCCTCCAGGGTCAACGCTCGCCCATGCTCACCCAAGGTAATACGGCGCGTCCTGCGATGGATCTTGTACTGAAAGATGTAGCTCTTGACCCCTCCGCGCGAGACTCGGAGGCCAAAGCCTGCGAGCTCAGTATCCCAGACCAGGATGTCGCGTGCCGGGTCGGGCTGGAGGCTGTCCACGAGCCTCTTGGTGATCTTCCCCTTCATCACGGCCCCCTTTCTGCGTAACCTGCACGTAACCCACAACGGCTAAAATCGGCTAGGGGGCATAATAGCACAAACGACCGTAAACGCAGAAGAATAAAGGGTTATTGGGGTCCGTTAAACGGGGTAAAGCGGGGTTACACTAATTGACAACCGACGTACCGGGCCGGAGCCCTCCTGGGCGGGGGGAGGCCTCCGGCCTACCCCTCAGGGGGTCCCGCCGGCGCGGCGGCCAGGGGCGGCGCCGCGCCCGTGGCTTCGGGATTATGCTAGCCTATGTCCAGGCATAGGCCGCTCTGGCGGCCGGGAGGACTCTATGCAGGCTGAACGAGTTGTGCGTCTGTTTCGCAACGGCCGCAACCAGGCGTTGCGCATTCCGCGTGACCTGGAGCTCCCAGGTCATGAAGCTCTCCTGCGCAAAGAGGGAAATCGCCTGGTGATCGAGCCGGTCCGCAGACCGTCTCTGCTGGAGCTCGCGGCCTCGTGGGAGCCTCTCGATGAGGAATTTCCCGATATTGACGACTTGGAGCCGCTCCGCGACGTGGATCTCTGAGGATGATCGACTTCCGGTACCTGCTCGACACCAACACCCTTTCTGATTTCATCCGCAATCCCGGAGGCCTCGTCAGCAAGAGGCTTGCTGTCGTGGGTGAGGCTACCGCCTGCACGAGCATCATCGTCGCCTGCGAGCTCCGTTATGGAGCGGCGAAGAAGGGCTCTCCCCGGCTCGCGGAGCGTGTCGACCAGGTGCTGGCGAGCCTGGAGGTCCTGCCGTTCGACAGGGAGTCGGATCGCCACTATGGCGAGATCCGGGCGCACCTCAGCCGGACAGGCCGGTCCATCGGAGCGAACGACCTGCTGATCGCCGCTCATGCGCTGGCGCTCGACCTGACTCTGGTGACCGACGACGTCGACGAATTCGTCCGTGTGCCCGGGCTTGCCATCGAAAACTGGCTCGGCTGAATCTGGGGAAGCCGGGGATCCAAGGTGAAAAGAGCTTAGAAACATGAACTGCAGTGCGCACGACTGCCCGGTCTACACCATCGCCTCGATGTACCGGCGGAGCCGGTCCTTTGTGAGCCCCTGCCGGCGCGCCTTGCGGAGGCGCGTCAGAACGAGGTGCAGCGGAACGACGAAACGAGGGTAGTCCTTCGGCGCGAATTCGCGGGACACGCGCCGCGCTCCGGCGTTGAGCTTCCGCCGGTTGTTGATCCGGACCTTCTTCCCTCTTCGTGCGTACGGTCTCATGTTGACGCGTCTCACCTCATATTGAGCAGCAGGTCACCGGACCGCCTGCCGCTGGCCGCCAGCTTCCGGTGGTCCGCCGAATTGTACCCTCCGCAACCCGACCGAAGAAGTGCCGCCGGTGGTAGCCCTGCCGCTGAGGGTGCCAGGCGCCTGTTCAGGGCCCGGGCTTTGGCGTGAAAGCCTCTACAGGAGACAGGTATCCCTCCTCGGTGAGGGCTTCGTTCGCGAGGCGCCGGCAGGGGCGACAACCGCTCAGCAGGTGCCGGACGAGCCGCTGGTTTTCTGTTCGCGAGAGCCTGAGCCGGAGGAAGGCGAACATATGCTCTTTGGAGATGTGCTCCCGGTCTCCGCCTTCTGACTCGACGTCTGCCCAGATCTGCTCGGTCTGCTGCCTGGAGATGTCCCTCGCGCTTCGGATCTGGGCGGGCGCGAGAGATCTACACCGAGTCCAAGGATTGGCTTGCTGCGGCCGGAATTGCCATCCAGCACGCAAACCTACTGCGCGAGCTCGCACCGGAAGAGGCCCTTCGATCCGCCGAGGAGGCTCTGATCCTCCTGGGCGGAAGAGATGCCCGGCTGGAGATGTACGCCAGAAGCCTCGTCACGGACAGCCTGGTGAGTTGGGGCGAACCTTTGAAGCGATGCGCAACCTGCGCGATACTCGCCCCCTCTATGAACAGTTCCCCGAGCCAAACATTCAGCTTCGCGTCCGGTTCCTGGAGGCCCGAATCTTGGAGCAGCTCGCCCGCCACAGGGAAGCGGAAAAGCTCTTCGAGAAAGTGGCGGAAGGCTTCTGGGATACGGAGCAGTATCAGATTCTATTTATGGTCCGCCTGCACCTCTTCGCCTTTCATCTGGACCGAGGAGCTCTCCACAAGGCGGCCGCCGTGTGTCGGGAGAGCATCAAGATAATGGACCAAACCGCTCCCGCGCACGGGCAGATGCGGCAGGTCTGGCAGGAGCTGCTGGCGAGGGTCGAGCAGGGGCGGGTGGACGCCGAGGCGGTGCGGGCGGTCCGGGAATACATGGTCCGCCACTGGCGGGTCCCGGCGGCTCGCTCGCCCCTGGCGGATTCAGCCGCGCACTGAGTGAAGCTCCGGGCGGGCGCCGAGTGGGGAAGGGGCCGCCTCTCCGTGCAGCGGCAGCTTCACCAGAAAGGTGCTCCCCCGCCCCGGCCCGTCGCTGCGGGCTTCGACCTTGCCGCCGTGCATCGCCACGAGGTTTCGCACCAGGGTCAGCCCGATGCCGAGGCCTCCCTCCTGACGGGCGAGCGAGCGGGGCCCCTGCACGAAGAGGTCGAAGACCCGCGGCAGAAGATCGGCGGTCATCCCATGGCCGTCGTCCGTCACGGCCAGCACGGCCTCGCCGCCTTCGCGGCGGCCCTGGACGCGGATGTCACCGCCGGGCTCCGTGTATTTGGCGGCGTTGGTGAGCAGGTTGGCGAGGACCTGCGCCAGCCGGGCGGGGTCGCCGTGGACCTGCAAGGCGGCCTGCGGGACCTCCACCGTCAGCCGGTGCCGCCGCTGGTCCAGCAACGGGCTCGCCATCTCGACCCCTTTGGCGACCACGGCCGACAGCTCGACCGGCTCCTTCCTGAGCTCGACCTTGCCGCGGGTGATGCGCGAGACGTCGAGGAGGTCGTCCACGAGGCGGGTGAGGTGCTGCACCTGGCGCCCGAGGATACCCAACTCGCGCGCCGGCACCTGATCGCGGTGCTTGAGAATCTCCAGCGTCGTCACGATCGGGGACAGCGGGTTGCGCAGCTCATGTCCGAGCATGGCCAGGAAATCGTCTTTCGCCCGGTTGGCGGCCTCCGCCTCGGCCCGCGCGGCTTCGGCGCGGGCGAGGTGCTCGTCGCGTTCCCGCTCGCGGCGGCTCAGGAGGTCGGCCGAGCGCTCCAGCGCCTCTCCCAGGCGGGCCACCTCGGTCACGGCCGAAGGCTCGACCCGCGGACGGCCGCCGTGGGCCAGCGCCTCCGCGGCGGCGGACGCGGAGGCGATCTCGCGGGAGACCCGCCGCGACAGGAGGAATGCTCCGGTCCCGCTCAGGATGAGCAGCGCGAGGCCGAGCCAGATCATCGCGAGCAGCGAGCGGCGGCCTGGGCCCTCCAGCGCCTCGACGGGCGCCGCGACCGCGGCCGTCCAGCCGGACAGCGGGGCGCGGTGGAAAGCGACGTACACGGCCGCTCCATCGATCGTGACGTCGCGGTACACCGCCTCCCTCGCCTCGCGGATCTGGCGCAGGAACGACGGCGTCCCGGACCGGCCGACGAAGCGTTCCGGGTCCTGCGCGCGGGCCACGACCACGCCCGCCCGGTCCACGACCGCGCGGGTCCATTCCTCGCGGGAAGGGAGCTCGCCGGACACGATGCCGGAGAGCGCCTCGGGCATGACGGCGGCTGTCAGCACGTACCGCACCTCGCCGTCCCGGACCATCGGGACTCGCACCGCGAACGCCCAGCGCTGCCGGAGCTGGCCTCTGGCGAGGTTTCCAGCCACAGGCTGCCGGGTCCGGACCACCTCCCGCAGGCTCGCCGGTTCGTTCGCCTGGCTCAAGGGCGTGCCCCAGGGAGCCGAGGAGCTGAGCAGTTGCCGGCCGTCGGGCGAGAGCAGCAGCACGGAAAGCCAGGACGGCTGCGTCCGGCGTACCCGCTCCGCCTCGGCATGGAAACCCTCCAGGTCGCCACGGTCGAGGCGCTCGGACTCCGCCAGTACCCGCAGGGCCCGGATGCTGCCGGAGATCTCGCGGTCGACGCCGGTGGCCATCAGGCGGGCGGAATTCATGAGACGCCTCTCTACCGCGGCGCGCTCCTGCCTCGAAAGCCGCGGCACGACGACGGCCGCGAACACGACCAGGGGCAAGAGCGCTCCGAGAGCGAGCAGCAGCAGGTGCCACCGTAGCGGGAGCTGGCGTGGAATGGACAGTCTGCGAAATCTCATGCTTTTGCCGTGCCTTCGGCAGGCCGAGGCCGGGCCAACCCTTCCTGCTTAGAGTCGATGGACCCATAGTACACCAACGGCGAGGGCGCGCCAGGCGGGTTTCGTGTAGCCTGCCGGCGGCATGCGACGCTTCGCCGCGCTCTACGAAGCCCTCGACCGGACGACCTCGACGAACGACAAGGTCGCGGCGCTCGCCTCCTACTTCGCGTCGGCTCCTCCCGAGGACGCGGCGTGGGCGGTGTTCTTCCTGACCGGGCGGCGCGTCAAGCGGCTGCTCCAGTCGCGGCTCCTCGCCGGCTGGGCGATCGAGGTGGCGGGGGTGCCCGGGTGGCTGTTCGAGGAGTCCTACGCCAGCGTCGGCGATCTCGCGGAGACGATCGCGCTGCTGCTCGACGGCCTCGGCGATCCCGAGCCGGCCGCCGGGCTGCCGCTGTCGGTGTGGGTGACGGAGCGGGTCCTCCCTCTGCGCGGGCTGCCCGAGGAGGAGCAGCGCGCCCGCGTCACCGGCTGGTGGGCGGAGCTCGGCCGCTGGGAGACGTTCGTGCTCAACAAGCTGCTCACCGGCGAGCTGCGGGTCGGCGTCTCGCAGACGCTCGTCGAACGGGCGCTCGCCCAGGTGGCCGGCGTGCCGGCGCCGGCGGTCGCCCATCGCCTCATGGGGAGCTGGGAGCCGAGCCCTTCCTTCTACAAAAGCCTCCTGGCGCCCGAGGCCGAAGAGGGGGAGGACGTTTCGCGCCCCTACCCCTTCTACCTGGCCTCGCCGCTCGACTCGCCGGCCGAGGCGCTGGGCGACCGCGGCGAGTGGCTGATCGAGTGGAAGTGGGACGGCATCCGCGCCCAGCTCCTCCGGCGAAGGGGCGAGGTCCACCTCTGGTCGCGCGGCGAGGAGCTGATCACGGAGCGCTTCCCCGAGATCGCGCGCGCGGCCCAGTCGCTCCTTCCCGATGGGACGGTGCTGGACGGCGAGGTCATGGCCTGGAAGGACGGCCGCCCTCTCCCCTTCGCCATGCTGCAGCGGCGGATCGGCCGCAAGAAGCTGACCGAGAAAGTGCTGGCCGAGGCGCCCGCGGTCTTCGTCGCCTACGACCTGCTGGAGGACGGCGGGCGCGACGTCCGCGACCTGCCGCTTGCCGAGCGCCGGGCGCGCCTGGAGCGCCTGCTGGAGCGCGGCCGGCCGGTCTTCCTGGCTTCGCCGCGGGTCGAGGAGCCGACCTGGGAGGAGGTGGCGCGGGTGCGCGGCGAGGCCCGCGAGCGCGGCGTCGAGGGGCTGATGCTCAAGCGCTTGGAGTCCCCCTACCGCACCGGGCGCAAGAAGGGGGACTGGTGGAAGTGGAAGATCGACCCGTTCAGCATGGACGCGGTCCTGGTCTACGCCCAGGCCGGCCACGGCCGGCGCGCCAACCTGCTGACCGACTACACCTTCGCCGTCTGGGACGGCGCCGAGCTGGTGCCGGTCGCCAAGGCCTACTCCGGGCTCTCGGACGCGGAGATCCTGGAGCTGGACGGCTGGATCCGCCGGCACACCCTGCAGAAATTCGGCCCCGTCCGCTCCGTCGAGCCGGTGCAGGTCTTCGAGCTCGCCTTCGAAGGGATCGCCCGCTCGCCCCGCCACCGCTCCGGCATCGCCGTCCGCTTCCCGCGCATCGCGAGATGGCGGACGGACAAGAAGCCGGAGGAGGCGGACACGCTGGAGGGGTTGAAGGGGCTGCTGTAGATCCCGCTCTGCGAGCCCTCACCCCCTGGCCCCCTCTCCCAAAGGGAGAGGGGGAAACGAACATCAGAATCCGAGGCAGGTTTCCCTTCTGAGGCCTTTCACCCCTCTCCCTCCGGGAGAGGGCCGGGGGTGAGGGGGCTCACTGGCACACACCTTGCTACATTCTCCGCCCAAACGGAGGAGGTATTTTCCATGCTCAAGTGGGCTCTGATCTTTCTGATCGTCGCGTTGGTGGCCGCCGTCTTCGGCTTCGGCGGCGTCGCGTCGGACGCGGCGGGGATCGCGAAGATCCTGTTCGTGCTGTTCCTGATCGTCTTCGTGGCCTCGCTGGTCCTGGGGCTCGTGCGGCGGGCCTGAGAGCGGGCGACCCTCTCGGGGGCACCCGGTTAGAATTATTTGTACCGAACCGAGGGGACGCCGATGCTCGAACCTCTGCGGCGGGAGCCTCCCGAAGAGGAGCGCTCTCGTCCCAACATCAAACGGCTCCGCGACCTTCTTCAGGGGCCGCTCGGGGTCCGGTCGTTTTCGCTGACCGGCCTGTTCATCCTGGCCGCGTTCTACACGCTGTATCTGGCGCGGTCGTTCATCCTGCCGATCGTCCTCGCCCTGCTGCTCACCTTCCTCCTGACCCCGGTCGTGAGAGCGCTCAAGGCGCTGCACATTCCGGAGGCGCTGGGGGCGGCGCTGGTGATTTTCGGTCTGCTCGGAACCCTGGGCTGGGGGATCTACGAGCTCTCTGGCCCCGCGTACGAGTGGGCGCAGAAGGCGCCGCAGCAGATGCGGCGTCTCGAGCGCAAGCTGGCCGATCTCAAGAAGCCGGTCCAGACCATGAGCAAGGCCACGCAGCAGGTGGAGAAGATCACCGACGTCGGCGGCGGTCCCGAGCCGCGCAAGGTGGAGGTGCAGACGGAGAGCCTGGGCGAGCGGATGTTCAGCCAGGCCACCGAGCTGATCGCCGGAGCCGTGGTCATGTTGATCCTGCTCTTCTTTCTGCTCGCTTCGGGAGACCTGTTCCTGCGCAAGCTGATCCGCGTGCTCCCCAAGCTCGCCGACAAGAAGCGGGCGGTGGAGATCGCGCGCCAGATCGAGAGCGACATCTCCGCCTATCTGGTGACGATCACGGCGGTCAACGTGGGGCTCGGCGTCGCGCTCTGGGGCCTGCTGAGCCTGGTCGGCGCCCCCAACCCTCTGCTCTGGGGCGTGCTGGCCGCGGTGACCAACTACATCCCTTATCTGGGAGCGATCGTGATGATGGCCGTGCTGACCATGGTCGGCTTCCTCTCGTTCGACCAGCTCGGGCAGTCGCTGATGGTGCCCGGGGTCTTCGTCGGCCTGAACATCCTGGAGAGCTATGTGGTGACGCCGATGGTGCTGGGCCGCCGGCTGACCTTGAACCCGGTGGTGATCTTCCTCGGCCTCACCTTCTGGGGCTGGCTCTGGGGGATCACCGGCGCGCTCCTCGCGGTCCCCATCATGGCGGTCCTCAAGATCTTCTGCGACCACAGCGAGCCGCTGCGGCCGATCGGGGAGTTCCTGGGGGATTAGAGGCCCCCTCCCCGACCCTCCCCCGCCAAGCGGGAGAGGCGCCCCCACCCTGGCCCTCACCCCCTGGCCCCCTCTCCCACCCGCACTCACACCCACCCGGGAGAGGGGGGAGGAGAAGACGACATCTTGAGGTTTTTCTCCCCTCTCCCGCTCCGCGGGGGAGGGGGCTTCAATCGTCTTCGGAGCCCAGCTCCCAGCGTTCCATCTCGCGGCGGTCCTTCTTGGTGGGGCGGCCGGCGCCGGCGTCCCTGCGCACCGGGGGCTGCCGGAGAATCCTCGCCAGCGGATCGGACGCCGGCTTCGGCGGGCTCTGGTCCTCGTAGAGCGCGGCGGCCTCGGCTTTCGGCACCGGCTTGTCGCGCAGCTCCTTGACGATGAGCACGCGGTCCCAATCCCCCTGGCTCAGCTCGATCCGGTCTCCCGCCGTGAGCTGGCGGTGGGGCTTGGCGGGCTGGCCGTTGACCTTGACCCGGCCGAGGTCGCAGGCGTGGGTCGCCTGCGTGCGGGTCTTGAACATGCGGGCCACCTGCAGCCACTTGTCGAGGCGGACGGACATGGCGTCAGTCTACCGGAGCGAGCGCAGCAGGAACGAGGCCCTCTCCAGAGCCCGGACGAGCTCGGCCGGCCCGGGCGGATGCTCTCCGAGGACCGCGTAGTCGCCCAGCGTCTGCGGCCAGGGCCAGGGAGGGGGCGGAGGGACCAGGCCTCCCACGGCCGCGAAGAAGAGGAGCCAGCCCACGAGGGCTGCGGCCAGGGCGGAGGCGGCGTGCGGCGCGGGCCGGCGGGCGGTGGCGATCCATCCGGCGAAGCCCACGGCGAGAGCGGGCAGGGCGTCGATCAGGAAGCGCTGTCCGTAGCCGCCCCGGTTCGCCCACTCCGACCACCAGCCGTGGAGCACGGCCACGGAGAGGAACCAGGCCGCCGCGATCGCGCCCCAGCCCGGAGAGCGGCGGGAGGCTTCCCGGACGGCGAGGATCGCCAGGCCCGCCGCCGCGAAGAGCAGCGCCGGGTGGAAGAGGAAGAGGCCGTGGACCGGCGCGAAGAGGACGTTCCAGGGCGAGGCGGCGGTGATCTGCCAGGTTCCGCCGTAGGGCGGGACGGTCCAGGTTCCGAAGGCGGATCGCCACCAGAAAGGCAGGAACAGCAGGGGGAGGGCGAAGCCAGTGAGAGCCCTCACCCCCCTGGCCCCCCTCTCCCGGAGGGAGAGGGGGGAATCTTCAGCGGGAGGGTGGTGGCGCCCCTCTCCCTCCGGGAGAGGGGACGGGGGTGAGGGCCCCCGGCGGGAGAGGGAAGATACAGCCAGCAACACTCCCGGCAGCAGGGCCACGGCGCTGTACCGGAGCAGGACGGCGATCCCGACGGCCAGGCCGGCGGCGAAGGCGAGCTTCGGGCTGCCGGTCTCTCTCTGCCGGACCAGGAGGAGCAGGAGGAGCGCGGCCAGGGCGAAGGTGGGGGCGTGGGTCATCCCGACCAGGGAGTAGAAGAGCAGCGGGCCGCCGAAGAAGGTGAGTGCGGTCGCGGCTGCCGTGGTCCTCTTCGAGAAGCCCAGGCGCGGGAGGGCCAGGGCGATGCAGGCGAGGCCCAGGAGGGTGGCGGCGTTGCGGGCGAGGACGATCAGGGCGGCGCTCAGGAAGACGCGGCGGGGGACCCGGCCGGCCGGGGGGAGGTCGGCGCCGCCGGCCAGCAGGCCCTCGGGGAGCAGGCGGTCGAGGGCTCGGCCGGCGAAGAAGGGGAGGGCGTCCCAGGCGACGATCCCCGGCGGATATTGCGAGACCAGGTGGCCGTCGCGGCCTCCGACCAGGCCGTTCATCACGCCGCGGTGGTCGTCCTCCAGCCAGAGGTCGCCGTCGTCGGCGAGCGATTCGAGGAGGGCGAAGCCGGCCCAGCCGTCGCCTCCCAGGCCGCGGTCGAACACCGCCATGTGGAGGGCGGCGAGCAGCAGGGCGGCGGCGATCCAGAGAGTAGAATGCGCTCCCATGCGCGTCCCTGCCGACGAGTTCGAAGCGCTGGTCAAGGAGGCCCTCGAAGGGTTGCCCGAGGAGTTCGCCGAGCTGCTGGACAATGTCGCGGTCATGATCGAGGAGGAGCCCGACCCCGAGGATCTCGAGGCCATGGGCATGGACCCCGACGAGGAGCTGTTCGGACTCTACCAGGGGGTGCCCCTGTCGCAGCGCGATTCCTTCTACACCGCCCTTCCCGACCGGGTGATCATCTACCGCGGGCCGATTCTGCGCTACTGCCGGAACCGCCGCGAGGTCATCCGCGAGGTGCGCGACACGGTGGTCCACGAGCTCGGCCACCACTTCGGGATGGAAGAGGACGACATGCCCTACTGAGGCTGCGGCAGGGCGGCGCTCGCGGTTCGGGAGGGGTCAGGCCGGTCCGCGCAGCTTCGCGATCTTGCGGTCGCGGTCCTCCTCGATGCGGCGGCGCTCGCGCACGTACTCCTCTTCGTCCTCCTGCCGCTTGGCCGGGTCGTACACCTTGCGCAGGCGGTCCCGGTGGAGGATCTCGACCTCCGCGAGCTTGGCCTCGGCCTGATTGCGGACCTCCGCGATCTTCTGCAGGACCTCTTCGCCGAGACCCTCCTCGCGCGGCCGCTCGATTCCCTGCTTCTCCATCCGCTCGAGGGCCAGCTCATAGGCCGATTTCATGCCGGATGATTTGTCCTGGTTCGCCATGGGGGGAAGGATATAGGAAAGGCCGCCTCGCTGCGGATTTGCTCAACGCCGCGGCGATGAGTATCCTCACCCCGCTTCAGCTCCTTTTCTGAGGAGGGAGACCCTCGATGATCGAAGCGCAGAACCTGACCCGCCGCTATGGCGACTTCACGGCTGTCCAAGACATCTCCTTCGCTCTCGGCGAGGGGGAGATCGTGGGCATGCTGGGTCCCAACGGAGCGGGCAAGACCACGACGATCCGGATGATCACCGGGTTCCTGCCGCCGACCAGCGGCCGGGTCACGGTCGCCGGCACGGACCTGTTTGAAGCCCCGCGCGCGGCGCGGCGCCAGCTCGGTTATCTGCCGGAGAACGTGGCGCTCTACAACGAGATGCGCGTGGAGGAGTACCTGGCCTACCGCGCCCGCCTCGAAGGGCTGGCGCGGAACGAGACGCGCGACGCGATCGGCATGGCGGTCGAGCGCTGCCTGCTGTCGGACGTGAGCCGGCAGATCATCGGCACCCTGTCCAAGGGATACCGCCAGCGCGTCGGCCTGGCCACGGCCATCCTCCACCGGCCGAGCGTCCTGGTGCTCGACGAGCCGACCGTCGGCCTCGATCCCAAGCAGATCATCGCCATCCGCGAGCTGATCCGCGAGCTGGGGCGCGAGAGGACGCTGCTGCTGTCGACCCACATCCTTCCGGAGGTCGAGCTGCTGTGCAACCGGGTCATGATCATCGACCGCGGGCGCATCGTGGCCGAGGGGACGCCCGAGAGCCTGCGCCAGGGCTCGCTGGGCAATCCCGCCGTGCGGCTGACGATCAAGGAGGCGCCGGCCGGAGCGGGAGAGCTGCTTTCGCAACTGCCTGGAGTGACGGGGGTGCGCCCCGGTGCCGGTGGCTCTGAGGGGGGGGCGTGGGTGGTGGAGCACGAGCCTGGGACCGATCCGCGCGAGAGCCTGTTCCTGGAGGTGGTCCAGCGCGGCTGGGTGCTCCTGGAGATGACCCGCGAGCGGGTCACGCTGGAGGACATCTTCGTCCGCCTCACCACGCACGATGCGGCCCGCGAGGCCGCGGAGCAGGAGGTGGCGTCATGAAGGCGGTCTGGGCGACCCTCACCCGCGAGCTGCGCGCCTACTTCTTCTCGCCGCTCGCCTACGTGGTGCTCTTCTTCTTCCTCGTGGTCAACGGGGTCATCTTCGTCAACCTGGTCGGCTTCCTGGTCGATCCGCGCTCGGCCGGCGGCCCTCCGCTCGGCTTCTTCTTCCGCAGCGTCTGGCTGATGCTGATCCTGCTCGCGCCCGTGCTCACCATGCGGCTGATCAGCGAGGAGCTGCGCAGCGGCTCCATCGAGGTGCTGATGACGGCGCCGGTCACCGAGGGGCAGGTGGTGACCGGCAAGTACCTGGCGGCGCTGACCTTCTACGCCTTCCTCTGGCTGCCGACCCTGGCCTACGCCGCCATCGTCGCCAACTACAGCGACGTGGACTGGGGGCCGGTCGCGGCCGGCTACCTGGCGGTCGTCGGGATCGGGGCGCTGTTCCTGGCCGTGGGGGTGTTCGCCTCGTCGATGACCCGCAGCCAGCTCGTGGCGGCCATGATCAGCGTGGCGCTCCTCTTCCTGCTCTTCCTGATCGGCATGTTCGAGGAGCTGCTCAATAACCAGACCGCCAAGCAGGTCCTGGGCTACATCAATCTCTGGAGCCACATCGACGAGCTCGCCAAGGGGATCGTCGATACGCGCCGGCTCGTCTATTACATCTCGGCGAGCCTGTTCTTCCTGTTCCTGGCGAGCCGCGCGCTCGAAGACAGGAAGTGGAGGTGAGCCATGGCTGACGCGAACGTGACCCGGCGCAAGCTCGTCAAGACCGGAACGCTCTCGGCCGGCGTCCTCCTGACGGCCGCCCTGCTGCTGATCGTCAACTACCTGGGTTGGAAGTACCACAAGCGCTTCGACTGGACCGAGAGCCGCCTGTATACCCTGTCGGAGAGGAGCGAGAAGGTGGTCGGGGAGCTGAAGCGGGACGTTCGCTTCGTGGTTTTCCTCCCGCCCGAGGACGAGCTCTTCGAGCCGGTCCGCGAGCTGCTGTCGCAATACGACGCGGCCTCGCAGCGCGTGACCGTGCAGATCGTCGACGCCGAGAAGAATCCGGTGCAGGCGCAGCAGCTCGTGCAGCAGTACGGCGTCTCCGCCCCGGGCGTGGTCGTGGAGAGCGGCAAGGACCGGCGCGTGATCAACAGCGACGACCTGGCCGAGCGCGACTTCTCGGCCATGCAGATGGGCCAGGCGCCCCAGATGACCGGCTTCAAGGGGGAGCAGCTCTTCACCGGCGCCATCCTCCAGCTCTCTGAAGGGCGCAAGCCCAAGGTGCTGTTCACCACCGGCCACGGCGAGCGGTCGCTCGACGACCGGGACGCCCACGGCCTCTCCTCGGTCCAGGAGATCCTCGGCCCCGACAACTTCGAGCTGGAGGAATGGGCCTCGCTCGGCAAGCCGGCGGTCCCCGCCGGGACCGACCTGGTGGTCGTGGCCGGGCCGACCGGCGCCTTTCTCAAGCCGGAGCTGGACGCGCTCTCCGCTTATCTGAATCAGGGCGGCCGCATGCTCGTGCTGGTCGATCCCACCTTGATGCAGACGGCCGGCTCCGGCCTGATCCCCACGGGCCTGAGCGCCTGGCTGGCCGGCTACGGGGTCCGGATGGGCGAGAACATCGTGGTGGACCCGCCCAACACGCTGCCCTCCTACAGCGCGCAGGTCTTCTTCTCGAACCGGTACGGCAACCACCCGATCACCACGCCGCTGGAGCAGTCGACCCTGCCGGTGCTGCTCAACCTGGCGCGGTCGGTCGGCGCCGGGGAAGCGGCCGGAAGGACGGTGACCCAGCTCCTCGAGACCTCGGAGGAGGGCTGGGGCGAGAACAGCCTCGCCCGGCTGGAGAACGTCGAGAAGGACGACGCCGACGTGGCCGGCCCGGTGCCCCTCGGGGTCGCGGTCGAGGGCCAGGACGGCGCCGGCAAGCGGCCGATGCGGCTCGTGGTCTATGGCGACTCCGACTTCGCGACCAACCAGCTCGTGCAGGGCAACCCCGCCAACGCGGTGCTGCTCTCGAACTCGTTGAACTGGCTGGCCGCGCGCGAGGCCCTGCTGACCATCCCGCCGAAGAAGACGGAGCAGGTACGGCTGAGCCTGACGCCGGGCGAGCTGCGGTCGGTCTACCTGTTGACGCTGCTCGCGCTGCCCGGCCTGGCCGTGGTGCTCGGAACGTTCGTCACCATGCGGCGGAGGAGATAGGGCGATGCGTCCTCGCACTCTGCTCGTGCTGCTGGTCCTGGTCCTCGGCCTTGGGGCTTTCATCTGGTTCTACGAGCGCGACCTGCCGTCGAGCGACGAGCGCGCCGAACAGGCCAAGAAGGTCCTCGCGGTCGAGAAAGACGAGGTCCAGGGCGTGACGATCGAGGCCGCCTCCGGCCGGGTGGTCCTGGAACGGGTGGAGGGGCCGAAGGAGGAGAAGGAAAAAAAGGAGGAGGCCGGGGTCGAGGAGGTCCTGGGACCGCCGGAGAGCGAGTGGCGGATCGTCCAGCCGATGGCCGCCCGCGCCGACACCTTCGCCGTGGACGGGCTGCTCGACGCCCTCACCACCTTGGAGAAGACCCGCACCCTCGACGAGGTGGACCGCAAGGCGCTCGGCCTCGACAACCCGCGGGCGACCGTGCGGCTGAAGACCTCCGAGGGGGAAAAGGTGCTGCGGATCGGCGCCGCCGTCCCCACCGGGAGCTCGGTGATCGCGTCGCTGGAGGGCGAGGACAAGGCCTTCGTGGTCAGCGACTCGATCCTCTCGCAGCTCGGACGCGAGCCTGGAGCGTGGCGCGACCGCCAGCTCTTCCGGGCCAGCCGCGACACGATCTCGCGGATCACATTGACCGGGCCCGCCGGCCAGGTGGCGCTGGCGCAGAAAAACGATCTCTTCCGGGTCGAGCGCCCGATCTCCGACCGCGCCGACCGCGACCGGGTCGACGACCTGTACGCCGACCTGAGCGGCCTGACCGCGGAGCAGTTCCTCGACGATCCGTCCCGCCCTCCGGCGGAGCTGGGATTGCAGCCGCCCCAGGCCGTCGTGGAGGTGGCGTTCAAGGAGGGACCGCCGATGCGGATCGAGCTGGGGTCTCCGGCCTCCGCGGAGGCGGACCCGGCGGCGGAGGTGACAGAGCCAGGGGGGCCGACCCTCCGCTACGCCCGGATCGGCGCGCAGGTCTTCGAGACCCGCACCCGGCTGGCCGACGCGGCCTCGCGGCCTCCCCGGGAGTGGCGCGCCCGCGGGCTCTCCGGCTTCGAGGTCCACCAGGTCGAATCGGTGACCGTGAAGGACGACAAGATCAACCTTCGCCTGACGCGCGCCGGCACCGACTGGAAGCGGGGGGAGGAGACGATTTCCTATGTGCCGGTGAGCGACTTCCTTTTCGCCCTGACCGGCGCCCAGTCCGACCAGATCCTGAGCCCGGCCGAGGCCCGCGCCCTGGGAGCGGGTTTCGCCAAGCCGGTGCTCACCGTCGATCTGGAGACCAAGGACGCCGGCAAGGAGACCGTGACCCTCTATCCCGCGCTCGCCGCCGGGGTCCCCGCCCGCGTCAGCGGCCGGGAGCCGGTCCTGCTCCTCCCCCGCGACAAGCTCCAGGAGATCCAGAGCCGTCTGGCGGACGTGCGGAACGCCAAGCCGTTGGCTGCCGCTGAAAACAAGCCCTAGCGCGGGTCGCCCGATGGGCCCTCACCCCCTGGCCCCCTCTCCCGTCACCGGGAGAGGGGGAAACGCAGATGAATCTTTTTTGCCTTGGATGGGTGGTGGCGCCCCTCTCCCGGTGACGGGAGAGGGGACGGGGGTGAGGGCCTACCTGGGACCAGGTCCCCTCGGCGGTTCATCCCTGACGATGTTGTCGGCCCGCTCGTTGGCGGCCGGAGTCGCTCCGTATGCGGCGATCTCCGCCGCCGTGTACTTGCTCATCACGCTGTGCCGGCGGCCGTAGAGGAAGTAGATCAGGAAGCCGATCCCCAGCCAGACGAAGAGCCGCCACCAGTTGTCGGCGGGCAGCGAGAACATCAGCATCAGGCAGGAGAGGATGCCCATGACCGGCACGAAGGGCACCCAGGGGCAGCGGAACGGCCGCTCGGCGTTCGGGTACTTCTTGCGCATGATCAGGACCGCCGCGCACACGATCACGAAGGCGAGCAGCGTGCCGATGTTGGTCAGGTGCAGCAGCGCGTCGATGGGCAGGAAGCCGGCCAGGCAGATGACGAACAGGCCGATCAGGATCGTCGACTTGTGGGGCGTGCGGAACTTCGGATGGACGTCGCCGAAGAAGCCCTTGGGCACCAGGCCGTCGCGCGCCATGGCGAGGAAGACGCGCGGGCCGGAGAGCATCATGACCAGGAGCACCGAGGTGATGCCGGCCACGCCGGCCAAGGCGATGAGACCCTCGGCCCAGCCGATCCCCTGCTGCTGGAAGGCCCGGCTGACCGGAGCGTTCACGTCGAGCTGGTCGTACTTGACCATGCCGGTGAGCACGGCGACCACCAGGATGTAGAGGATGGTGCAGATCAGCAGCGAGGCGACGATGCCGATGGGCACGTCGCGCTGCGGGTTCTTGGCCTCTTCGGTGTGCGTGGAGACCGAGTCGAACCCGATGTAGGCGAAGAAGATGATCGCCGCTCCGGCGAGCATGCCCAGGGGCGCTCCGCCCGGATCGACCTGGCCGGCGACGTGCTTGCCGAAGAAGGAGAGGCCGGTCCAGCCGTAGGGCGCGAAGGGGACCCAGTTCACCTTGTTGATGTAGAAGGCGCCGACCACGATCACGAAGACCACGGCGGCCAGCTTGATGACGACCATCGTGGCGTTGAAATTGGCGCTCTCGTGGATGCCCTTGACCAGGACGGCGGTGATGATCGCCACGATGATCACCGCGGGCAGGTTGATGAACGAGCCGGTGCCCACGAACTCGCCCGCCGCCACGTCATAGCGCCAGGGCGATTCCCGGAAGAGCTCCGGGAGCACGATGCCGATTTTCGAGAGCACGTTCTGGAAGTAGCCGGACCATCCTGTGGCTACGGTGGCGCTGCCGACCGCGTACTCCAGCACGAGATCCCAGCCGATGATCCAGGCGAAAAGCTCGCCCAGGGTGGCGTAGGCGTAGGTGTACGCCGATCCGGCGACCGGCACCATCGAGGCGAACTCCGCGTAGCAGAGCGCGGCGAAGATGCAGGTGATGCCGGCGATGACGTAGGAGAGCATCAGCGCGGGGCCGGCCACGTTGTGGGCCGCCGCTCCGGTCGCCACGAAGATGCCCGCGCCGATGATGGCGCCGACGCCCAGGCTGGTGAGCTGGACGGGGCCGAGAACGCGGCGCAGCCGGTTCTCGCCCTTCATCTCCTCCAGGAGCAATTCGAGCGGCTTCCTGGCAAAAAGCTTGTTGGCCATAACGATGTCTAGACCTCCAGGATTGATTCGAGCGTCGAAGGGGGCGCCCCCGATGGGCGCCCCCTCGGCCTCGTCATGAGCTTGGGTCTCCCGTCCCGCCGGGGAGCGGCGCGCCGCGCTTCCGCCAGAGGAAGTAGACGGGAATGCCGGTCAGCACGATCAGCAGCCCCGGCCAGGTGGTGGACGTCCGGTAGAAGAGCAGCACGATCAGAATCACCAGGGCCGCCAGGATGTAGAGCACCGGGACCACCGGATAACCGAAAGCCCGGTACGGCCGCTCGGCGTCGGGCCGCTTGCGGCGCAGCACGAAGATGCCGGCGATGGTCAGCACGTAGAAGATCAGCACCGAGAAGACGACGTAGTCGAGCAGATTGCTGTACAGGTTCCCGTATTGCGCCTGGCCGGTGGCCGGATCGAGGAGTGTGGCGCCGGTCTCGTCGCGCAGCCGGGTGCGCGGCAGCACCAGGAGCGAGGCCCAGACGCACTGCAGGATCAGGCCGATCGCGGGCACGTGTCGTGCGTTGAGCCGGCCGGTGGAGCGGAAGAACAGGGCGTCGCGCGCCATGGCGTAGTAGACCCGCGCGCCGGCCAGGATCAGGCCGTTGTTGCAGCCGAAAGTCGAGATCATGATGGCGACCGCCATGATCGTCGCTCCGGCCGGGCCGAAGATCACGTTCAGGGCGGCCGTCCCCACCCGGTCATCGGGAGCATTCTGAATGCCCGCGAGCGGCAGCACGCAGAGATAGGCCACGTTGGCCAGGATGTAGAGCGCGATCACCAGGCCGGTGCCGAGGGCGAGCGACAGCGGCACGTTGCGCCGCGGATTCTTCACCTCGCCGGCCGTGAAGGTGATGTTGTTCCAGGCGTCCGCCGAGAACAGAGAGCCCACCTGGGCGACGCAGAAGGCGATGAGCAGGCCGAAGGCGCCGGCGGTCGCCGCGGTCGCGGGGACACCCCCCAGGTCCGGCCGGATCGTGGCCACGTCGCGCGGCGTCCAGAAGTCGGCGAAATTGGCCGCGATCGCCTCGGCGTTGCGGCCGACCAGGATGCCGAGCAGGATCAGGGCGATCAGCGACAGCGTCTTGGCCGAGGTGAACGTGTTCTGGATCAGCTTGCCGAGCCGGATGCCCCGCGTGTTGAGGAACGTCAGGAAGATCAGCAGGAGGATCCCGACGAGCTGCTGGGTCGAGAGGCTGATCGCGTATTTGTCCGACAGGTCGATGGGCGGAACGATCCAGCGGGTCGGGGAGACCCAGGGGACGAGCACCCCCAGGAAGCGGGCGAAGGCCACGGCCACGGCGGCGATGGTGCCGGTCTGGATCACCAGGAACAGCGTCCAGCCGTAGAGGAAGCCCCAGAGGGGGGAGTAGGCCTCGCGCAGATAGACGTACTGGCCGCCGGCTCTGGGCATCATCGACGCCAGCTCCCCGTAGGAGAGAGCGGCGGCGATGGTCAGCAGGCCGGTCACCACCCAGACCATGATCAGCCAGCCTCCCGAGCCGACCTGGCGGGCGATGTCGGCGGGGACGATGAAGATGCCGGACCCGATCATCGAGCCGGCCACGATCATCGTGGAGTCGAGCAGGCCGAGCTCGCGGACGAACCCGCTCGGTGAGTCCTCGGACGTGTACGCGGTCGCAGTCCCGTTCAACGTGCTCAGAGCACCCTCCTCTCTTGTGGTGCGCTCAAGCTTAGCCCACTTCCTTGCCTCGCATCGGCTGAGTAGCTTACCAGGGTCCCCGCCTGGCGATAAACCGGCCTATCGCGCGGTGCCGCGGCGGGTCTCCGCCCGGGTCTGGCCGCGGGAGCTGACCGAGCAGATGTCGGTCATGGGACGGGGCGGGCTGACCCAGTTCCCCTGGGCGTAGTCGACTCCCATGTCGCGCAGGTGCTCGATCACGGCGTTGCTGGGCACCGCCTCGGCCACGGTCTGGAGCCCCATCACATGCCCCATCTGGTTGATCGACTCGACCATGGCGCGGTCCAGGGGGTCGGTCACGATGTCCTTGACGAACTTGCCGTCGATCTTCAGACAGCTCACCGGCAGGTCGCGCAGATAGCCGTAGGAGGCCATGCCGGTGCCGAAGTCGTCGAGCGCGAAGCGGACGCCGCGGCTGGACAGGCGGGAGAGGAGCTTCTCCGCCTGCGCGAAATTCTCGATCGCCGCCGTCTCGGTGATCTCGAAGCAGAGCTTGCCGGGCGGCACGCCGGAGGCGGCGATCTCCTCCTCCAGAAAGTCCAGAAAGCTCTCGTCGGAGATCGACGCCGGCGAGAGGTTGATCGAGCAGGTCGACAGGAGGTCGAGGAAGGGGGGCGGCTGGGCGGTCAGCGTGTGGACGCACTCGCGGATGACCCAGCGGTCGATGCTGCGCATCAGGCCATAGCGCTCGGCGGCGCGCAGGAAGTCGTTGGGCAGGTGGATGCGGCCGTCCTCCTCGACGAGCCGCAGCAGGACCTCGAAGTAGAGCCCGCGGGAGGCCCGGCCGGAGAGCGGCTGGATGCTCTGCGAGAACAGGCAGAAGCGGTCCTGCTCCAGCGTCTCCTGGATGCGCAGCACCCAGTTCATCTCCCCCTGGCGGCGGATGAACGCGGCGTCCTCTTCCTTGTAGACCTGGATGCGGTTGCGCCCTTTCTCCTTGGCCAGGTAGCAGGCGTGGTCGGCGGCGGAGAGGACCTGGGCGACGGTCTTGAGCTCCTGGGTGATCGGCACCAGGCCGATGCTCGCCCTGAGCTTGAAGGTCTTGTCCCGCCAGGTGAAGCGGTACGCCTGCAGAGTGCGGTGGAGCTCCTTGACCCGGCGCTCCGCCTCGGCCGGGGAGCAGCGCGGCATCAGCACGCCGAACTCGTCGCCGCCCAGCCGGGCGATCGGGTCGGTGTCGCGCAGGGTCTCCTGGAGGAGGGAGGTGACGCGCACGAGCAGCTCGTCGCCCGCGAGATGGCCGCAGGTGTCGTTGACCAGCTTGAACTGGTCGAGGTCCATGTAGCAGAGGGCATGGGTGGTGTGCTGAGTCCGGCTCTCTTCGAGCGCGCGCTGGAGATGGGAGTCGAAGGCCTGCCGGTTGAGCAGCCCGGTCAGCTCGTCATGAGTGGCCTGGTGGGCGAGCTGGAGCGCCATCAGGCGCTTGTCGCTGACGTCCTGGAAGACGATGACCGTGCCGTCGATGCGGCCGTCGACGTGGCGGATCGGGGCGCAGGTGCTCTCGATGGCATAGCGCCGGCCGTCGCGCCGCTCCAGGGTGATCCGTTCGGTCAGGCGGGTGCTCTTCCCCTCCTCGACGCAGCGGCGCACCAGCTCCTCGACGCCATCGGCGCCGTCCTCGTCGATCAGGCGGAAGACCTCGGAGAACGGCCGGCCCATCGCCTCGGAGCGCTCCCATCCGGTCAGCCCCGCGGCCACCGCGTTGAGGTACTTGATCCTCCCCGCGGCGTCGATGGCGAGCACTCCGTCGCCCATCGACGCCAGAGTGACCTGGGCCAGCTCCTTCTCGGCGAACAGCTCGGCGAGCTTCTCCTCGTAGGCGCGCGTGGTCTCCGCCAGCAGGTTGCGCAGGATCGCGTTCTCGAGCTCGGAGGTGCTCTTCACGCCGGGGCCTTGGAGAGCGGCGCCCATGCCGAGCCGCACCTGGTCGCCGGTCTGCAGGGTCTCCCAGTAGGTGACCGCGCCGGGCGGCTCGTCGAAGAAGCGCATGCTGCGATAGAGCCCCTGCCGCTCGGGGGCGGGACCCTCGACGATCACCGGGAAGCGGTTGGCGGTCTCGGGCATGGGAGCGAGCTCGCCGTCGATGGTGAAGAGGCGGCGGTACCAATCGGTCGCCGGCTCGCCATCGATCTCGTACACCACGCTCCCCTCGGCCCGGGTGACCTTGTAGATTGGGCTGGCCGCGCCCCCGCCGCGCATCCCCTCGGCGCGCGTGGAGACTCCGTGGGGAATTCGGCTCCGCATTACTCCAGGTCCGCCTCTCGGTATTCGCCATAGACCTGCCGCAGCGCGTCGGAGATTTCTCCGAGGGTGACCTCGGCGCGCACGCAGTCGAGGATCGGCGGCATGAGGTTGCGGTCCTCCCGCGCCGCCGTCGTCAGCCCGCCCAGGGCGGCCTCGGCACGCGTTCCGTCCCTCCTCTCGCGCAGGGCGCGCAAGCGCTCGACCTGCGCCTGCTCGGCGGCCGGGTCGATCCGCAGCACCTCGGTCGGCTCCTCCCTTTCGGCGGCGAAGACGTTGACTCCGACCACCTTGGCCCGCCCCTCCTCGACGGCGAGCTGGTGGCGGTAGGCGGCCTCGGCGATCTCCCGCTGCTGGAAACCCTTCTCCAGCGCGGCCAGGGCGCCGCCCATCTCCTCGATGCGCCGGATGTAGTCGCGGGCCCTCCCCACGATCTCGTCCGTCCAGGCTTCGACGACCCAGGAGCCGCCGAGCGGGTCGGCGACATCGGCCGCGCCGCTCTCGTGAGCGATGACCTGCTGCGTGCGCAGGGCCAGGCGCGCCGCCTCCTCCGTGGGAAGCCCCAGGGCCTCGTCCAGGGAGTTGGTGTGCAGCGACTGGGTGCCGCCGCAGACCGCCGCGAGCGCCTGGATGGCGACCCGCACCACGTTGTTCTGCGGCTGCTGCGCGGTGAGAGTCGAGCCGGCCGTCTGGGTGTGAAAGCGCAGCCAGAGCGAGCGCGGGTCCTCCGGCGCGAAGCGCTCGCGGACCAGCTCCGCCCACAGGCGGCGGGCGGCGCGGAACTTGGCGACCTCCTCCAGGAAGTTGTTGTGGGCGTTGAAGAAGAAGGAGAGCCGCGGCGCGAACTCGTCGATGCCGAGCCCGCGGTCGAGCGCCGCCTGGACGTAGGCCAGGCCGTGGGCGAGGGTGAAGGCCACCTCCTGCACGGCCGTGGAGCCGGCTTCGCGCATGTGATAGCCGGAGATCGAGATCGTGTTCCACTTCGGCACCCGGTCGGCGCAGAAGGCGATGACGTCGGTTACCAGCTTGAGCGAGGGTCCCGGCGGATAGATGTAGGTGCCGCGCGCCGCATACTCCTTCAGGATGTCGTTCTGGACCGTTCCGCCGACCTTCTCCCAGGCGATCCCCTGCTCCTCGGCCACCGCCAGGTAGAGGGACAGCAGGATGGCGGCGGTCGCGTTGATGGTCATCGAGGTGGTGACCTGGTCGAGGGGGATGCTGTCGAAGAGGAGGCGCATGTCCTCGATCGAGTCGATGGCCACGCCCACCCGGCCGACCTCGCCGCGGGCCATGGGGTGGTCGGAGTCGTAGCCGATCTGGGTGGGCAGGTCGAACGCCACCGACAGGCCGGTCGTCCCCTGGGAGAGCAGGTAGCGGTAGCGCCGGTTCGACTCCGCGGCGCTGGAGTAGCCGGCGTACTGGCGCATGGTCCAGTGCCGCTTGCGGTACATGTCCCGGTAGAGCCCGCGCGTGTAGGGGTACTCTCCGGGATCGCCCACCTTCTCCTCGTAGGGCACGCCCGCCGTGTCCTCGGGCCGGTAGAAGGGCCGGATCGGGATTTCGGAGGAGGTTTCGCGGGAGTCCTCCGCGGCGGGGGCTGGCTTTGGAAGGGTGGGGGTCTCGGTGGCCATACGGGGCATTATAGAAAGGAAGGACGCGCGCGCCTCTGCTAGAGTTCACCTGATGAAGGGGATGCCGAGGATTTCCCGGGAAGTTGCCCGCGAGCGGGCGCGGCGGGCCGCCGAGGTGCTGGCGGCGGACGGCCGAGTGCGGCTCATTTTCCTGTTCGGGTCCGCGGCAGATCCTGAGCGGGCGGCTGTCCGCGATGTGGACCTTGCCATTCTGACAGACCAACGCCTGGGTCTTTACGAGTTGCTGGATCTGAGGGCGGATGTCGTCCGCGCGGCGGGTGGAGAGATCGACCTCGTGCCGTTGAACGACGCTGGGGTAGTGCTGGCGCACGAGGTGGCGGATACGGGGGAGTGCCTGTACGCCAATCCACCGGAGCTGGCGGTAGAGTTCGTCACCCGTGCCCGGATGCGGTACTTCGACTTCAAACCCTACCTCGACGAGCAGTGGAGGCTGATCGGGGAGCGCATCGAGGAGCGTCGCCGTGGCCTTCCGGGCTGAATCGGTACAGGCGCGCCTTCGACGCCTCGAAGAGGTCGTCTCAGAGCTCAGGGAACTCGGCAAGCTCGACCGAGAGGCCCTGCGTGCGAGCTTGAGAGACATGTGGGCCGTCGAGCGTGGGTTGCAACTCGGTGCCGAGATCCTGTTCGACATTGGCAATCACATCTTGACGGCACAATATGGGGTCAGCCCGGAGGATTACGAGGATATCCTGGAGCAACTTGCCAGCCAGGGAATCCTCGACACTCAGCTACGGCAGCGACTCAAAGGCTTGGCGGGCTTCCGAAACATCCTCGTTCACGACTACCTCCACCTTGACCAGGATAGAGTCCTGGAGGGCCTCGCCAGAGCTCCGAAAGATTTCAGCGACTTCGCCCATGCCATTCGCCAGTGGCTGGAGGGGTAGACCTTTGCGTGCCCTCTTGCTTTCTGAAAGGACTCGGCCTATGTCGAGATACGTACTCAACGCTGCGTGGTTCCTGTCCGCCCTCCTCCTCGCCGGCTCGCTCCATGCCGCCACGCTGATCGTAGCGAACAAGGCGGAGGCCACGGTCTCACTGGTCGACCTGCCGTCGGGCAAGGTCGCGGCGACCCTCCAGGTAGGGGTGGGGCCGCACGAGGTGGCGGTCTCTCCGAGCGGCCGGCTGGCTCTGATCGCGAACTATGGGAACCAGGGGCAGCAGGGCTCGACCCTGACCCTGATCGACGTCCCGGCGGCCAGGGTCCTCAAGACCATCGACCTCGGCGAGTACCGCCGGCCGCACGGGCTCGCCTGGCTCGACGAGCGCCGGGCCCTGGTCACCGCGGAGCAGAACAAAGCCCTGCTGGAGGTCGACACCGAGGCGGGCAAGGTGACCGGCGCGGCCGTCACCGGCCAGGAGGTCTCCCACATGGTCGCCGTGGCGCCGGGCGCCACGCGGGCTTTCGTGGCGAACATCCGCTCGGGCTCGATCACCGCGGTCGATCTCAAGGAGAGGAAGCGGATCTCGGACGTGGCAACCGGCGCCGGGGCCGAGGGGATCGCGGTCACCCCCGACGGCAAGCAGGTCTGGGTCACCAACCGCGAGGCGGACACCGTCAGCGTGATCGACGCCGCCTCCCTCCAGGTGCTCGGGAACCTCCCGTCGGCCTCCTTTCCCATCCGCGCCGAGGTGACGCCGGACGGCAAGCGCGTGCTGGTCTCCAACGCCAGGTCGGGCGATCTGTCGGTCTTCTCGGTGGCCGAGCGCAAGCTGGAGCGCCGGGTCTCCCTGGATTCCGCAGCGATGGGCAAGGGGAAAGGCCAGGAGGGGCGCCTGCTGGGCGAGCTCGGCGGCTCGGTCCCGATCGGCATCGAGATCGCGCCGGACGGCAAGCGCGCCTACGTGGCCCATGCCAACGCCGACCAGATCTCGATCGTGGACCTCGAGAGCTGGAAGAAGGTCGGCTCCCTCACCGCCGGCAAGGAGCCGGACGGGATGGGCTACTCGAAGCTGGACGTCAAGACCGGAACGAAATAACGCTGCGCCGATCCGCGCCTGGGGTTGAAACCCCAGGCTGGGCTGTCCCGCTCCTGAGGAGCGTCTCCTCCTTTCTCCAGACTCGCCCGGAAGGGCGTTACGTCCCAGCCTGGGGTTTCAACCCCAGGCGGATCACCCCTCCGCCCCTCCCTCCCCCCACTCCCCATGCTTGCCGCCGCCGCGCCATTCCGGGTCGCGGTGTGCAAAAGAGTCCATGTCGCGGGGCACCTCGACCAGGGTCCGGGTCATCGCCGGATCGCAGATGTCGTTCTCACACTCGTAGGTGTAGACGTTCCAGTCCTCCCGGCGGCTGAAGCCGGAAAGAGTCTGATACGTATTGCAATGTCCGCATTTGATCGATATGTTCCGGATGTTGACGGTCTCTTCGGCCATGGGAGCTCCTTCCGACCTCATGCAGCATCATCCCACGCGTGGTCTGCCTTTTGCACGCCCCCTTCCGACGATGAGCAGGGTTCACCGTTCCCCCCGCGTCTCCCGATCCCTGGCCCTGGTGCTGGCGGCCCTTGTGGCCGTCCTGCCGCTGTGGGGCATCCAGGCGCAGGAGCCGCAGGAACCGGCGGCCGGCTTCACCGAGGAGGTCTCGGTCGGCTACGTGCTGGTTCCGGTGGTCGTGCGCTCCGGCGCGCGGTACATCAAGAACCTGGACGAGGAGGACTTCCGCCTCCTGGTCGACGGCCGCCGGGTGAGGATCGAGAGCTTCGAGCAGCGCGCCGAGGCCCCGGCGAGCGTCATGGTCCTGCAGGACCTCTCGGGGAGCATGGAGAACGGGGGCAACATCGAGCTCAGCCGGGAGGCGGTGCGCTTCTTCCTGGACAAGGCCCTGCCGGGCGACGAATTCGCGGTCGCCACCTTCGCCAGCGGCAGCATGCAGGTCGAGGTGCCGTTCACCGCGGAGATCCCGGTGGTGCGGGAGGCGATCCAGGGCTGGAAGGCTTGGGGGACCACCGCTCTTCACGACGCGGTCGCCGCGATGCCTTCGATCTCCAGCGAGGGGCACAACCCCAAGCGCTTCGCCATCCTGATCACCGACGGCGTCGACAACGCCAGCCGGATCACTCCGGAGCAGGCGCGGGAGATGGTGCGGCAGGCGCAGTTGCCGGTCTACGTGCTGGGCATGGACTCCGGCAACCCCTTCGAGCTCTCGACCGAGGGGAAGAAGATCTATCGTTACGCGGACGTGCTCAATCTCCTGGCCACCACCTCGGGAGGGAGGTACTACCCGATCTCCGGACGGGAGGACCTCGACAAGGCGCTGGCCTCCATCCTCGACGACCTCCGGCATCAGTACGTGCTGGGCTTCGCCACGGGCGAGGGGCCGGCGCGGCAGCGCGACCTCCGGGTCGAGGTGCAGGCAGGGGATCGCACGGTCCTGTTCAGGCGTGGGTACAAGGGACCGCCGCCCGCAGAATTCTCCCGGGGCGGCTGATCATCGGACGTCCGGCCTGGCTTCCACGCGGAGGCCGGACGTCATTTCGCGAGTCCAAGGAGGAAACCAACATGCGCAACAAGCTGTTGACGATCACATTGGTCATGGTCGTGGCGTTCGCCCTCACCGGCTGCGCCACCAAGAAGTACGTCCGTCAGGAGACGGGTGCCGTGGGCACCCGCGTCGACGAGGTGCAGGGCCAGGTGGAGGAGGCCCAGACCCGGCTCGACACGCACGACCGCCAGATCGGCGAGACGTCGCGTACGGCCCAGGAGGCGCTGCAGCGCGCCCAGGAGGCCGGCAAGCTGGCCCAGGGCAAGCTCCTCTACGAGACCGTGCTCACCGACGAGAAGGTGAAGTTCGGCTTCGACACGTCCGACCTCTCCCCCGAAGCCGAGGCGGCGCTCGACCAGTTCGCCGAGCAGCTCAAGGGTGAGAACAAGGGGGTCTACATCGAGATCCAGGGGCACACCGACAGCGTCGGCTCCGAAAATTACAACGAGGAGCTGGGCCTGCTGCGGGCCGAGGCCGTGCGCCGCTACCTGAGCCAGCATCACAAGTTCCCGCTGCACCGGATCAACGTCATCTCCTACGGAGAGACGGCTCCGGTCTCGGACAACGGCTCCCGCGAGGGCCGTTCCCAGAACCGGCGCGTCGCGCTGGTGGTGCTGAACTAAAACCGGGAGCTTTCTCGAAAACGCGGAGACGGCGGGCTGAAAGGCCCGCCGTTCGTCTTTTCAGACCCCCGCGGCCTTGAGGATGCGCCGCAGGGTGGGGCCGTCGGTCAGGCCCGACTTGAGGTGGAGGATCTTCCCCTTTTTGTCGACCACCATCAGGGTGGGCAGGGCGTAGACCGCGTGGTTCATGGCGACCGCCTCATCGGAGTCGAGCAGCACGGGATACGGGATCGGCTTCTTCTTGGTGAAGCTGCGCACCGTGGCCTCGTCCTCGCCCACGTTGGCCGCCAGGAACTGCACTCCCTTGCCCTGGTAGTCCCGGTAGAGCGGCTCGATGATCTGCGCCTGCACGTGGCAGGGACCGCACCAGGTGGCCCAGAAGTCGATCACGACGACCTGCCCCGGGAAATCGCGGGGACCCAGCTTGCGGCCGTCCAGGGTCTTCAGGCGGAACTCCGGCTTGCTGCCGATCAGGTTCTGGTTGCCCGCGGACTCTCCGGCCTTGCAGCTCAGGAAGAGAAAAGAGAGGACGACGGCGAACGTCAGGAGGGATCGCCGGGATAGAAGCGGTCGGGAAGCACTGTTCATCATCATGGCCTCACTAGCATAAGGCAGGGGTCCACGGCAGGAAACAACGGAGGGGCGTACGGGATTCCCGCACGCCCCTCTTCTGGGACCCCCACCTGGCTGTGGGTTGTTAGCTGCAGCCGCTGGTCGAGCCGCAGTTGCCGCACTTGTAGCAACTGCCGTTGCGGACCATGATCGAGCCGCACTCGTGGCAGCTCGGCGCGTCCTGCTGGTAGAGGAACGTCGCCTTCATCGAGGCCTCGGCCTTGACCGCCGGAGCGACCGGCTCGAGACGGCCGCCGCCCAGCAGCGGCAGCGGCGTGGTCAGGTCGTTCTGCGGCTCGTCGCGCAGGATGACCCCCGCGGCGACCTTGTCGTCGCGCGACAGGAACTTGGAGGCCAGCCAGCGGAAGATGTAGTCGGTGATCGACTTGGCGATCGGGATCTCCGGGTTCTTGGTGAAGCCGGAGGGCTCGAAGCGGGTGTGCGAGAACTTGTCCACCAGGGTCTGGAGCGGCACCCCGTACTGGAGCGCGATCGAGATCGAGGTGGCGAGGGAGTCCATCAGGCCGGAGATCGTCGACCCCTCCTTGGCCATCACCAGGAAGATCTCGCCCGGCTGGCCGTCCTCGTAGAGGCCGACCGTGAGGTAGCCCTCGTGCTCGTTGATCGAGAACTTGTGGGTGATGGCCCGCCGCTCGTCGGGGAGCTTGCGGCGCACGGCCCGGCGCTCCTGGACCTGGACCTGAAGGGCCTGCGTCTGCTGGGCCGGCTGCTCCTTCTTGGTCGACAGCGGCTGGCTCCGCTTGCAGTTGTCGCGATAGATGGCGATCGCCTTGAGCCCCATCTGCCACCCTTCGATGTAGGCCTGCATGATGTCTTCCGGGGTCGACTCCTCGGGCATGTTGATCGTCTTGCTGATGGCGCCCGAGATGTACGGCTGGACCGCGCCGAGCATCTTCAGGTGCCCCATGTAGTGGATGGAGCGCGCCCCCTTGGCCGGCTTGAAGGCGCAGTCGAAGACCGGCAGGTGCTCCTCCTTCAGGTGCGGGGCCCCCTCGATCGTGTCGTTCTCGTCGATGTGCTCGACGATCTCGCGGATCTGCTCCTTGTCATAGCCGAGCCGCTTGAGGGCCTTGGGCACCGTGTTGTTGACGATCTTGATCATGCCGCCGCCGACCAGCTTCTTGTACTTGACCAGGGCGATGTCCGGCTCGACGCCCGTGGTGTCGCAATCCATCATGAAGGCGATCGTGCCGGTCGGGGCGAGCACCGAGATCTGGCTGTTGCGCAGGCCGTGGCGCTCGCCGAGGGCGACGACGTCGTCCCACGAGTGCTTGGCCGCCTGGAGCAGCTCCAGCGGCGCGTGCGCGGAGTCGATCCGCTTGACGGCTTCGCGGTGCTTGCGCATGACCCGCAGCATCGGCTGGCGATTCGTCTCGTACTCCTCGAACGGCCCCATGGCCTCCGCGATGCGGGCCGACTGGGCATAGGATGCGCCCGACATCAGGGCGGTGATGGCGGCGGCGTAGTCGCGCCCGGCGTCGGAGTCGTAGGGGAGGCCGCGGGCCATCAGCAGGGCGCCCAGATTGGCGTAGCCGATCCCCAGCGGACGGAACTTGTGCGAGTTCGCGCCGATGGCCGGCGTGGGGTAGCTGGCGTTGCCGACGATGACCTCCATGGCCGAGATCACCACTTCGCAGACGTGGCGGAAGCTCGCCACGTCGAAGTCCGTCTCCGGGTCGTAGAGCTTCATCAGGTTGATCGACGCCAGGTTGCAGGCCGTGTCGTCGAGGAACATGTACTCGCTGCACGGGTTGCTGGCGCGGATGCGGTCGGTGCTCGCGCAGGTGTGCCAGTCGTTGATCGTGGTGTCGTACTGCAGGCCGGGGTCGCCGCACACCCAGGCGGCCTCGGAGATCATCTTCATCAGGTCGCGGGCCTTGTAGGTGTCCATCGGCTGCCCGCTGATGCGCGCCCGGGTCGACCACTCGCCGTCGTCGAGCACCGCCTTCATGAAGTCGTCGGTCACCCGCACCGAGTGGTTGGCGTTCTGGTAGGCGATCGAGTCGTAGGCGCCGCCGACGACGTTGAAGCTGCCTTCATAACCCGCGTCAATCAGCGCCCAGGCCTTGCGCTCCTCGACCTCCTTGCAGCGGATGAAGTCGGTGATGTCCGGGTGGTCGATGTCGAGGATGACCATCTTGGCCGCCCGCCGCGTCTTGCCACCGCTCTTGATGACCCCGGCGAAGGCGTCGAACCCCTTCATGAAGGAGACCGGGCCGGAGGCCGTGCCGCCCCCGGCCAGCGGCTCCCGGCAGGAGCGCAGGGTGGAGAGGTTGCTGCCCGTTCCCGAGCCGTACTTGAAGAGCATCCCCTCGGTCTTGGCCAGCTCCAGGATCGACTGCATGGTGTCCTGCACCGAGTTGATGAAGCAGGCCGAGCACTGCGGCTTCTCCTCGATCCCCACGTTGAACCAGACCGGGGAGTTGAAGCAGGCGTACTGGTAGAGGAGGATGTGGATCAGCTCCGCGTGGAAGGTCTGGGCGTCCTCCCCGGTCGCGAAGTAGCCGCCGTCACGGCCCCAGGTCGCGATGGTGTCGGCCACCCGGCCGATGAGCTGGCGCACGCTGCGCTCCCGCTGCGACGAGCCGAGCTGGCCGCGGAAGTACTTGCTCACCACCACGTTGGTCGCGGTCTGCGACCAGAACTTCGGCACCTCCACCCCGCGCTGCTCGAAGATCTTCTCCCCCTTCTCGTTGGAGATCACCGCGTCGCGCAGCTCCCACTCCACCGTGTCGTAGGGGTGTACGCCGGGCGTGGTGAAGAAGCGCTCGAACCGGAGCCCCCGGACTTCGGTGACGGGGGTTGCCTCCTGCTGAATTTCCATGGGGAGTGCAACTTTGCCTTTCGAGCGCTGCGACTTCACCGCCGGCTGGGTGCCCATCGTCTCGCCTCCTACTCTCTCGGTTGTTGGTCGAGCTTGTTCCTGTCGAATCTGACAAAGCTGTTGTACACCCACTAGATATAGGGTGTCAACCGGCTGGAGCCACTACCAATGGTCTTCCTGGAGAAGGAATCTCTTACAGCAGAGAGGATACTCCAGACAGGAAGGATTTACAGCGGGTCCGGCTCGCGCGGTTGTAGCTTGGACCCTTCCAAGAAGGCCGTGCCTTTCTGGCACGCCTTGTGCTACTCTCCCCCCGGCAGTTTCCTGCTGCTGCCCTGTTTTCACCTACGGGCGCGATATTCAACCGAATCTTCCGAAGAGGGCAACGATGAAGAGGATTGTCCACGTCGTGGGCACAGGCACGATCGGTGAGCCCCTGCTCGGGTTGTTCACCGATTTCCGGGACCGGATGGGGATCGACGAGGTCACGTTCCACAAGCGGACGCCGCTGGCTTCCGACCGGTCCAGAGTGAGACATCTGATCGAGCGCGGCGCCAAGCTGGCGGTCGACGAGGACGTGCGCGGCGAGTTCGAGAAGATGGGGCACGAGGTCAGCTTCGAGTCGCGGGAGGCGCTGGAGCGGGCCACGGTGGTCGTCGACTGCACTCCGGCGGGCAACGAGAACAAGGAGAAGTTCTACGAAGGGCTCTCGGGGCCCAAGGGCTTCCTCGCCCAGGGGAGCGAGTTCGGCTTCGGCAAGCCGTACGCCCGCGGGGTCAACGACGAGACGCTGATCCCCGGCGAGGACCGTTTCATCCAGATCGTCTCGTGCAACACGCACAACATCACGACGCTGATCAAGACCGTCTGCAACGACGGCGACGGCAAGGAGTACTGCCTGAGCAAGGGGACGTTCGTCTGCATGCGGCGGTCGAACGACATCTCGCAGTCCGACAGCTTCGTGCCGGCTCCCAACGTGGGCAAGCACGACGACCCGGACTTCGGCACCCACCATGCGCGCGACGCCCACCACGTCTTCGAGACCCTGAACAAGGACCTCAACCTTTTCTCCAGCGCAACCAAGCTGAACACCCAGTACATGCACTCCATCTGGTTCAACCTGGAGATGACCCGGGACACCACGGTCGAGGAGGTCAGGCAGCGCCTGCGCGACAACCCGCTGGTGGCGGTGACCGACAAGCGCCACGCCAATCTGATCTTCAGCTTCGGCCGCGACCATGGCTACTACGGCCGCATCCTGTCGCAGACCGTGGTGGTGCTGCCCACGGTGACGGTGCGCCGCAAGCGGGAGGTCTACGGCTTCTGTTTCACGCCGCAGGACGGCAACTCCCTGCTCTCTTCGGTCTCCGCGGCCCTGTGGCTGATCGAGCCGGACTGGGACAGCGTCCGCACCCGTCTCAACCCGCTCCGCCGCTGGCTGTACCGGGAGATCTGATCGCTCTTCGCCGCCCCTCTCCGGAGGGGCGGCTCCATCCTCATGCGTCCCGTCGAGCTGCGTTTCGGAGACCTCCGCATCGAGGGCTGGTCGCGCGCCGGCGACGAGACCTGGTTCCGGGTCCATCCGCCCGGCCTGTCCTTCGACGCCGGCCGAGGGGCCTTGCAGCTCGCGGGCGCGCAGGACGTCTTCCTCACCCACGGCCATCTCGACCACGCCCTCGGCCTGCCATACGTCCTGTCGCAGCGCTCGCTCCACCGCCTGGTCCACACGCGGGTGTTCTGCCCGGCCGAGACCCGGGAGCCGCTCGCGGCCCTGATCGAGGCGGCGGAGCGCCTGGAGCGGGCGAGCTACCGCTATGACCTGATCCCGCTCGCGCCCGGGGACCGCGTACCGGTGGGGCGGGATCTGGCGGTCGAGGCTTTCGCCGTGGATCACGTGATCCCGACCCTCGGCTATCACCTCCGGCGCGCCCGGCGGCGCTTGGCGCCCGCGTTCGTCGGCCTCCCTCCCCAGGAGCTGATCGCGCTGCGGCAGCGCGGCGTGGACACCGGCGAGACGATCGAAGAGGTGTGGCTCTCCTACTGCGGCGACACCGGGCCGGGGGTCTTCGACCTGGAGCCCCGGCTCTTCGACAGCCGGGTGCTGATGCTGGAGTGCACCTTCCTCGGGGAGCAGCATCGGGACAAGGGAGGCCGCTTCAAGCACCTCCACCTGGAGGACATCGCGCAACGGGCGAACGAGTTCCGCAATCAGGCTCTGGTCTTGCACCACCTGTCCCGCCGGCACAAGGTCGCGGACCTCCGCGCCGAGGTCGAAAAGCTGATGCCGGAGCTGGCGCCCAAGATTCATCTGCTGGTGGAAGAGGAGGTCTCTTGAGGGGGAACCGGAGCGGCGATCGCGATCGCAGGGGGCGGCCGGGCGGGCGCGGGGGGCCGGGCCGGCCATCCGGGAGACCGGACCGGCGCGGAGGGCCTGGAAGGCCGCCGCGGCCGGAAGGCGAGAGGTACCGCGAGCGCCCCGCTTTCCAGGAGCGGAGGGAGAGTCCGGCTGCGCCGGAACGGCGGTCCTACGAGCCCGCGGCTCCGCCCCCGGGCGCCCGCCTGGCCGCGGTCGACGAGGCCGAGGCGCGGATCGAGAAGCTGGTCGCCGGAGGGGAGGGCCTGGCCCGCATCGAAGGGGTGCCGGTGTTCGTCCCCCGTTCGGCTCCCGGGGACCTCCTGAAGGTGCGCCTCGTCGAGCGCCATCCGGACTACGGCCGGGCCGAGATCGTGGAGATCCTGGAGCCCGGTCCCGGCCGGCGGCCCGATCCCTACCCCGAGCTGAGCCGCACCGGGATCTGCGATCTCCAGCATCTTGAAGACGACCTGCAGACGCGGCTCAAGGCCGAGGCGGTGCGGGAGACCCTGGAGCGGATCGGGGGGATCGGGCTCCCCCAGAACACGGAGATCCTCAAGGGCGCCCCCTGGGGCTACCGGCTGCGCACACAGCTCCACACCGAGGTCGATCCGGCGACCGGCGGCGTGCGGGTGGGCTACTACGCCCGCGGCACCAACGACGTGGTCCCCCTGGGTCGCTGCCCCCTCCTGGTGCCGGAGCTGGAGGCGGTGCTGGCGGACCTGCCGGCCCACTTGGGGGACGACCCGCCGCGGCGGATCGACCTCGCGGCGGGGGACGGGGACGTCGCGGTGGCGCCGGTGATCCCGGGGCTGCCGCACGGCGAGGTGTCGCTGACGGTCGGCAGCCTGACCTATTCCTATGACGCGCGCAGTTTCTTTCAGGGGCACCGCGGGCTCCTGCCGCGGCTGGTCGGCGTGGTCGTCGGTTCCTGGACCGGGGAGGCGGCCTACGACCTCTACGCGGGCGTTGGGCTCTTCAGCCTCCCCCTGGCGCGTCTCTACTCCCATGTCGTGGCCGTGGAGTCGGACAGCGGCTCGGCGCGCTACGCCCGCCTCAACGCCCGCCGCAACCACTTGAGCAACGTGGAGGTGGTCGCGCAGGCGGTGGAGACCTGGCTCCCCGAGCTCCCCGCCGGCGTCGACCGCGTGCTGGTCGATCCGCCGCGCGCCGGCCTCTCGCCGCGGGTCCGCCGGCTGCTCGTGGAGCGCCTGCCCAGGCGCCTCACCTACGTCTCCTGCCACCCCGCCGCCCTGGCCCGCGACCTGCGGCTGCTCGGCGCCCACTACGCGATCGAGAAGATCTCCCTGATCGACCTCTTTCCGCAGACGGGGCACATGGAGACGGTGGTGCAGTTGGCGTTATTGCCCCCGGTCTGAAAAGATCCCTCCAGCTTTCCTCGGAGCTGTACCCATGCCCAGACGTTACGAGGCTCTGGAAGAGCCCTCCTCATTCCCTCTCCGGCCGGCCACGGCGCTGCGCCAGGCTCTCCGCCACGGCTACACCCGCCAGGATCTGCGGTCCGACCTGATGGCCGGGATCGTGGTCGGGATCGTCGCGCTGCCGCTCTCCATGGCCCTGGCCGTGGCCTCGGGGGTAGCCCCCCAGTACGGCCTCTACACGGCCATCGTGGCGGGCGCGGTGATCGCCGCCCTGGGCGGTTCGATGGTGCAGGTCTCGGGACCGACCGCGGCCTTCGTCGTGCTGCTCGCCCCCATTTCCGCCCGGTTCGGGCTGGGGGGGCTGGTGATGGCCTCGATGATGGCCGGGCTGGTCCTGATGCTGATGGGGATCCTCCGCCTCGGCGGGTTGATCCAGTTCGTCCCCTATCCGGTCACCACCGGCTTCACGACGGGCATCGCGGTGGTCATCGCCACCCTCCAGCTCAAGGACTTCCTCGGGCTGACGGTGCACGACATGCCCGAGCACTACCTGGAGCGGGTGGCGGCGCTCGCCCGGGCTGTACCGACGATCCAGTGGGACGACTTGGCGGTCGGGGCGTTCACTCTGGCCGTCCTCCTGCTGTGGCCGCGCGTCACCCGGAAGGTGCCGGCGCCGCTGGTCGCGCTGAGCCTCGCCGCCGTGGGCGCGGCGCTGCTCTCCCAGTGGGTGACCGGGTTCGAGGTGGCCACGATCCGCAGCCGGTTCCACTACGAGGTCGGGGGGCAGATGCTCGCGGGCATCCCGCAGCTCCCGCCGCTGCCGGTCCTCCCCTGGCGGCTGCCGGGGCCGGACGGCGCCCCGCTGGGATTCTCCCTCGATCTTCTGCGGGAGCTCGCTCCGTCGGCCTTCGCCATCGCCATGCTCGGGGCCATCGAGTCGCTGCTCTCCGCCGTGGTCGCCGACGGCATGACCGGCGGCTCGCACGATCCGGACGCCGAGCTGATGGCGCAGGGCACGGGCAACCTCATTGCCCCGTTCTTCGGCGGCATCGCGGCCACGGGAGCGCTCGCCCGCACGGCGACCAACGTCCGCTCCGGCGCGCGCTCGCCGCTCGCCGCGATCTTCCACGCGGCGTTCGTGCTGCTGGCCGTGCTGGCCCTGGCGCCGGTCCTGGGCTTTCTCCCCATGGCGTCCCTCGCCGCCCTGCTCCTGATCGTCGCCTGGAACATGAGCGAGGTGAAGCACTTCGCCCATGCCCTGCGGGTGGCGCCGCGCAGCGACGTGCTGGTGCTGCTGACCTGCTTCGGGCTGACCGTGGTCTTCGACATGGTGATCTCGGTGACCGTGGGGGTCATGCTGGCGGCCCTCCTCTTCATGCGGCGGATGGCCGAGATCTCCAGCGGCCGGCTGGTGGACCAGCACCCGCTGGTCGCCGGGCTGCCGCGGGACGTGATGGTTTATGAAGTGGCGGGCCCCCTCTTCTTCGGCGCGGCGCAGAAGGCGATGAGCGCTCTCCACCGGGTGCCGAGCGGCGTGAAAGTGGTCCTCTTCGACCTCTCCTCGGTGCCGGCGATGGACGCGACCGGCCTCGTCAGCCTGGAAGCCGCGGTCGAGCGTCTCCAGGCGCTGGGGATCTCCGTGGTCCTGGCCGGCGTGCAGGCCCAGCCCATGCGCGTCCTCGCCCGCTCGGGCATCCACCGCCGCCGGCGGGGGAAGATCGCCGTTTTCCGCTCCATGGAGCGGGCCGTGGCCGCCGCGAGAGCGAAATCCCGCCTGGAACGGACGGGGACAGGCTCGATCGTCCCCCGGCCAACGTAGAACGATGGAAGCAGGTCATGACCTTGCGAGAATTTTTGGGGTAGACTCAGGCCCATATCAAGGAGGAGAGATATGAGGAAATTGCTGCTTCTGGTCGCAATGGTCGGAATCCTTCTGTCTGTCATGCCTTCGCCGGACGCCCAGGCCTGCACGTTCTGCAACCTCAACGGCTATTCTTCCTGCCCCGACCTGGACGGCACGAGCTGCGCGAAGGCGGGCGATTACCGGCGCTGCTGGGTTCCGCCGGCCTGCTACTGCGAGTGGGGTGCCTGCACCTGCGACGGGACGAAGTGGTCGTGCTTCTGGTAGACGCCGCCCGCACGGCCGATCGTCCGAACCTCCTGTAGTCCCGCATTCCGACCCTCACCCCCTTGGCGGGGTGAGGGCTCCGGTTTCCTCCTCCTCCCCTGCCGTGTCTAACCGGATACCATGGACACCACGAGAGCAGCGACCGTGACAAGCTTTTGGGGAAGCGAGCCCCGAGAACGAGGGGACGGCGAGGAGGGGCGGCTGCTGGCCGCTCTGGCCGCCGGCGACCGCGAGGCGGCGGAGCGTCTGGTCGAGCGGACGTATCGCACGGTCTACGCCCTGCTCCGCAGGCTCTGCGGCGATGTCGATCTGGCGTCCGACCTCACCCAGGAGACCTACCGGAAGGCCTGGGACTCCCTGGATGGGTTCAACGGCCGGTCCCAGTTCTCCACCTGGCTCTGCCGCATCGCCTACAACACTTTCCTCAATCACCTCCGGCGACCTCGCCGTCTGGTCCCTCTCGAAGAGAAGCATCAGGCGACCGTGGCCGACCCCGCGCCCGCGGCCGACGAGTCGGTCGGCCAAGCGGTGGCGGGAGACCGTCTGCGGCGCGCGGTCCTCGCGCTGCCCGATGATCTGCGCTTCACTGTGACGGCCCTCTTCTGGGGGGACCTGTCGGTCCGCGAGATCGCCCTGCACGAGGGGGTCACCCCCGTCGCCATCCGGAAACGACTCAAGCGTGCGCTCCGCGCGCTCGCCTCGGCGCTCGAGGAGGAGGCCCGATGAACAGACTGAGAACGAGCGAGATCGCCCGCCGGCTGGCCGAGCGCGACGACGTCGAGCCGCCGGAGGGCTTGCTGGAGAAGATCAAGGGCGAGATCCCGCCGGCGCTCTCCGTGGCCCCGGAGATCGCGGCGAAGCTCCCCGCGCAGGAGCGGGCGCCGCAGCGCCGCCCGTGGCTGATCGCGGCCTCGGTGGCCGCGGCGGTCTGCGGCGGCGTGCTGGCCCTGCAGGTGATGGAGAGGATGCCCAGCGACGAGATGGCCTACGAGGCCGAGGAGGCGCCGTCCCCTGAGGTTCCTCCGGAGAGCCGCGCCGTGCCGCAAGCCCCGGCTCCTGCCCAGCCCTCGGTCGAGGAGAAGGACGCCGCGGCTGACGAGAGCCTCGGCGTCGAGGAGCCCGGCGCGCGGGCGGACGAGAGCCTCAGGCTTCGTAGAGAAGCCCCGAAACCTGAAAGGAAGGTCGAGGGGGGAGTCGTCGGCGGAGCCGTTGGAGGGACGGTCAAGGATGAGTTCGCGTCCAAGTACAGAGTGGACGGGGTCGTCATCACCGACATGGCTGCGCCCGGCACCAAACCTCAGCTCTATGATTTCGACTCCTTTGAGGAGATGGAGACCACGACTGTAACTCCTCCACCTCCTCCCGCGGCCGAGCCTGCGCCCCCTCCTCCGGCTCCCGCGCCGGAGCCTCCGCCCCCGGCGCAGGTGGAGGACACCATCACTGTCCTCGGGGAGTCTCCCTTGCTCGACGAGCGCCGGATCTCGACGGGCTCCGCGGTCAGCCAGAAGGAGCTGGAGAAGGTCCCCACGGCCCGGGATCCATGGGCCAAGCTCCAGAAGACGCCCGGCGTCCTGACCGACCGGATCAACGTCGGGGGGAACGAGTCGAGCCAGCGGCAATTCTATGAGGGCCCGAGCGCGGCCTCGAATACGGCCCAGACGCGGGTCCTCTTCACCGAGACCCAGGTCGACCGGCTGTCGACCTTCTCGCTGGACGTGGACACCGCTTCGTACACGGTGGTGCGGAACTACCTCCGCAGCGGCCAACTGCCGCCGCCGCCGGTGGTGCGGGTCGAGGAGGTCGTCAACTTCTTCTCCTACGGCGATCCGGCGCCCACGCGGGGTGCGTTCGCGATCCGCGCCGAGGGCGCCCCTTCGCCCTTCGCGCCGGGTCCCGAATACCGGCTGCTGCGCTTCAACCTGCGGGCTCGCGAGGTGAGGCCGGAGAACCGCAGGCCCGCCGTGCTGACGCTCGTCATCGACATCTCCAACTCGATGAACGAGGACAACCGGCTGGGGCTGGTCAAGAAGGCGATCCCTCTGCTCCTGGAGCAGATGCGCCCCCAGGACAAGGTCGGCGTGGTGGTCTACGGGAACATCGCCCGCGTGGTGCTGGAGCCTACCGCCGACCGCGAGGCGGTGCGCCGCGCGGCCGAAGGGCTCGTCCCGGAGGGCTCCACCAACGTCGAGCAGGGGCTGGTGCTGGGGTATGCGATGGCCACCCGGCATTTCCGCCCCGGCGGGATCAACCGGGTCGTCCTCTGCTCGGACGGCGTGGCCAACGTCGGGCGGACCACTGCCGAGGGCATCCTGGAGCGCATCGGGGGGGCGGCGAAGGGAGGGATCGAGCTGACCACCCTCGGCTTCGGCATGGGGGAGTACAACGACACCTTCATGGAGCATCTCGCGGACAAGGGGAACGGCCGTTATGCCTACGTGGACACCCTCGACGAAGCGCGCCGGGTCCTGGTGGACGAGATCACCGGGTCGCTGCTGACGGTCGCCAGGGATGCTAAAGCCCAGGTGGACTTCAACCCCTCGACGGTCGAGCGCTGGCGGCTGATCGGCTATGAGAACCGGCTGATTCCGGACCGGCGGTTCCGCGACAATTCGATTGACGCGGGCGAGATCGGCGCCGGGCACAGCGTGACCGCCCTCTACGAGGTCAAGCTCAAGCCCGGAGCCCGTCCGGAGCAGCGGATCGCCACCTTCCAGCTCCGCTTCCGCGAGCCCGACATGGGCGCGCTGCAGGAGACAGCGCGCGAGCTGCGGGTCTCGGACCTCGCGCCGAGCTGGGAGAAAGCCTCGCCAGGGCTGCGTTTCGCCTCGGTGGTCGCCGAGCTCGCGGAGATCCTCAAGCAGTCTCCCGAGGCGGCGGACGGCAATCTGAAGCGGGTCCTCCGCCGGCTCAACCAGGTCGCTCCCGCGTTCGAGAAGTCCTCGCGGGCCGCAGACGTCGCCGATCTCGTCAAACTGGTGCGCACGGCGGTGAGGCTTCAAGGGGTGAGATGAGGGAGCGGCAGAATCTTGCAGAAACGCAGGCTAGAATCCGGGCTATGCCCGGCCGTCCCCTCTACCGGATCGTCCTCTCGAAGGAAGACTTCAAGTTCTCGGCCGCCCACTTCACCCTCTTCCCGGATGGCCGCGCCGAGCTCCTCCACGGCCACAACTACCGCGTCCAGGTCGAGCTCGCCGGCAGCGGGCTGGACGAGGAGGGATTGCTCGTCGACCTGGAGAGCTTCAAGAAGACTCTGCGGCAGCGGTGCGCGCGCCTGGACAGCCGGACCCTCCTGCCGGCGGAGAGCGCCCGCCTGCAGTGGACCCAGGAAGGGGACGCGGTGGAGATCCGCTTCGAAGGGCGCGCCTACCGCTTCCCGGCCGACGACGTGCTCCTGCTGCCGCTGGTGAACACCTCGATCGAGTTGCTGGCGCGGATGCTCTGGGACGAGCTGGCTCCGCATCTCGCGGGCTCCCTGGTGGAGACCCTGGCGGTCGCGGTCGAGGAAGCGGCGGGGCAGCGGTGCTGGTACGAGAGCCCCCTCTAGACCCGGATCTCCCGCCCCTTCCAACTCGCCAGCCGGCCCCGCCGGCGGTCCAGGACGCCCAGCCCCAGCACGCCCGCCAGCAGCAGGGCGTCCAGGGGATAGAGGAGGCCGTAGAGAGGCGGGTGCCCGCTGCCGGCTCGGAAGACCGCCGAGGCCGACGCGCCGGCAGTCCACAGGATTGCGGCCTCCACCCAGTGTCCGGCGAGCAGGGCGGCGAGCAGGGCGAGGACGGGAACGAGGAGCGTGGCGAGGAGGGTGACCGCGGTCCCCGGCCGGTTTCCGAACAGCCCGCCGAGATTGCGCCGCCAGCCTCGCCAGGCCTCGCCCCAGCCGCGGTACATGCGGACCCGGAGGAGGTCCGGGGCGCGGAGGAAAGCGGTGCGCCCCCCTTGCTCGCGCAGGCGTCTGGCGATCGCCACGTCGTCGATGGCCTCGCCGCGCACCGCCTCGAAGCCGCCGGCGCGTTCCCAGGCTTCTCTCCGCAGGAGCAGGAACTGGCCGTTGGCGACCGGCGGACCGGCGCCCGCGGCCGCGGCCTCCCAGTCGCCGAGAAGGGCGTCGAGCAGGGCGAAGACCGCGGGGATCAGCAGATTCTCCCCGAGCCCCCGCGCCTCCTGCCAGCCGGCGACCGATACCGCGTCCGACCGGCCGGCTTCAGCCGCCGCCAGCGCCCGGGCCAGCAGGTCGGGGTGGTGGCGCGCGTCGGCGTCGGTGAGCAGGATCCACGGGGTGCCGGCCTCGCGAAACCCCGCGGAGAGCGCGTGGACCTTCCCGCGCCAGCCGTCCGGCAGAGGTCCGGCCTGGAGCAGGGTGAGGCGAGGCTCGGCAACGGCGCGGCCGGCGGCGAGCGCGGCGGTGGCGTCCGTCGAGCCGTCGTCGATCACCCGTACCCGGGGGAGCGCCGTCTGGGCCAGCAGAGTGTCCAGGCAGTCGAGGACGTTGCGCTCCTCGTCGCGCACCGGCAGGAGCACGGTGACCTCTCCCGGAGGGAGACCGGCGTCGGAGGGGGGGAGGACGGGAGCTCGCCGCCGCCGCTCCTCGGCTCTCAGCGCCAGCCCCAGGAGGCCGGCGCCGAGAAGGAGAGAAGCGGCAAGGGAGAGCGTCACGCCGTGAATGGCCGGGTCAGCCGGCCGCGACCTTCTGCTGGAGCTTGGAGACGACCTCGCCGGGCTCGGGGAAGCGGCCCGTGCTCTTCTTGGAGAAGACGAGCTCGTTGTCGACGACGACCTCGAAGACGCCCCCGCGGCCTTTGACCAGTTGGGGCTTGAGGCCCAGCTTTTTCTCGATCTCGTCCGCCAGACCGGCGGCTCGAGGGTAGTAGTTTCACATCGTGCAGTATTCGATGGTCACGTGGGAAGACGGCATACCCCCACCTCCTTTCCCCCCGATTATACCTGGGCTTCTATCCCTCCTCTTCAGAGAGGAATGAAATGGGACCGAGGGCCTGTTGGAAATCTACAAGGTGCGGCTGGAGGCCCAAACGGGACAAAGTCGCCAAAAAACTTTGATCTGGGGGCTAGCTTTCGGCTGTGCCTATGAGTATAATCGAGATTGTTCAACATAACTGTGAGCAAGTCCTTGATGACAAACCACTTCGGGCCCGAGATCCTGAACCAGGAACGCGGGTGTCCCGGTGAGGAATGTAGAGGACACTTAGATAGCAAACAAGAGCTTGCCCGTCGTGGCAGCACGACGGTTCAAGAGGTGAACGTTTCCCTTAACGTCCCACATGACCTGGAGGTACGCAAATGAAAGGCGAGGCGCCCACGATGTCGTCGAAAGAGATGGCCCAGATCCGGCAGAACCTTGAGGGGACCCCGGATATCGAGGAGGCGGCGGAGCTCATGAACCTGGCCGGAAACTCGACCCGGCTCAAGCTCCTCTACCTGCTCGACAACATGAAGGAGCTGTGCGTGTGCGATCTGGCGGAGATGCTCGGGGTTTCGGTTTCGGCCGTGTCCCAGCATCTGGCGAAGCTGAAGGCCTACGGGCTGGTGGCTCCGCGCCGCGACGCCCAGACGATCTACTACCGTCTCACCGACCACATCTTCAACACCAAGCTGCGCGAGAACTTCTTCAAGCAGTTCCAGGTCTGATCGACTGGGACCGCTTGTTTTCCGGGGCGGCCGAGAGATCGGCCGCCCCCTTCCATTTCAGAAGACCTTTCAGAAGGGCTTGAGGCCCATCAGCACGGCCATGACCACGATCAGCAGGGCGCTGACGTGGGTCAGGATGGCGATCACCGGGGGAACGTCCCCTCCCGTGCGCGCGGCGTTGCGCAGTTTGGGGAGCTGCACGAAGAGCAGGATCACCAGCAGGACGACCCAGAGGGTGACCGAGGCGTGCACCCATCCGAACCGGAAGCCGTAGCCGGCGGCCATGAGCTGGTAGAGCCCGAGCAGGCCGGAGATCACCGCGCCCGGCAGGGTGTAGACGACCATGAGGCGCCACGCCAGGCGCACGCCGAACGCCCGGCCCGCGGGATCGGTGGTCCTCTTCAGCGCCGCGAACAGCACCGCCGAGGCGAACACCCCCGCCGCCGTCCAGATCGCCGCCAGGATGTGCAGATTACGAGTCACGATTGGGGACATCGGGGCTCCCTCCTTGATCCGGAGACTTCTCCGGCGCGGACTCTACCATCGCTCGGGTAGAATGCCGCCGTTCGACGAGAGGAGGGAGCCATGAACCAGCATCCGCGTCCGCAGTTCACCTACCTGGGACACGCGACCGTCCGCTGCGACCTCCCGGGAGGGGAGGTGATCCTCATCGATCCCTGGGTGATCAACAATCCCGCCTGCCCCGACGACCGGAAGAGCTTCGACCGCCTGGACGCGATGCTGATCACCCACGCCCACTTCGACCACATGGGCGACGCGGTGGAGCTGGCGAAGCGCCACAAGCCGAAGAAGGTCGTGGCCAACTTCGAGATCTGCTCCTGGCTCGGCTCCAAGGGGGTGGAGAGCTGCTCGGGGATGAACCTCGGGGGATCGCAGGACGTGCTCGGCCTGCAGGTGACCATGGTCCGCGCCGACCACTCGTGCGGCATCTCGGACGGCGACCAGATCCTCTATGGCGGCTCGGCCGCGGGCTATATCGTGAGGCTGCCGGGCGGCTACACCTTCTACCACGCCGGGGACACGGCCCTGTTTTCCGACATGCAGCTCTTCTGCGAGATGTACCGGCCCGAGCTGGCCTTCCTGCCGATCGGCGACCTTTTCACCATGGACCCCCAGCAGGCCGCGCGCGCCTGCCGCTACCTGGGGGTCCGCCGGGTGATTCCGATCCACTGGGGCACCTTCCCGCCGCTGACCGGCACGCCGCAGCAGCTCGTGAAGGCGCTCGACAATCAGGGGATCAACTGCGAGGTCGTCACTCTGAAGCCGCGCGAGAGCTACTGAGGGCCCTCACCCCTGGCCCCTCTCCCGGAGGGAGAGGGGTGAAATCTCTGGAAAAGGCTCAGAGATCGCGCTTTCGGTGCTTTTTCCCCCTCTCCCTCCGGGAGAGGGGGTCAGGGGGTGAGGGCTCACCACCGCACGACGGCCCCGATCCCGGCGAAGTGCTCGGGGTCGGAGTCGTTGAAGCCGACGCCGAAGCGGGCGTCGAGCTGCAGGTCGTCCGTCACGCTGTAGGTCACGCCGCCGTCGAGGTAGCGGGTCGAATCGCCGTCCGGCGTCTCTTCGGAGAAGCCGAAGACCTCCAGGAAGGCGCCCATCCGGTCGGTCACCCCGAAGCTCGCGCTCAGGCTCGCCGAGAGCTGATGGAAGCGCTCGTCCCCCTCCACCGGATAGCCGTAGTTGAGGTTGGAGTTGATGCCGAGCCAGGAATTGACCTCCCAGCCCAGAGCGAGCTTGGCCTCCGGCTGCCACTCGTCAGCGGTCAGCTCCTCGCTCCCTGCAGGCACGGTCGTGGCGAGGATCAGCGACACCGCGGGCATGCCCGGCGCGAGGTCGCCCGGGCCTTCCGTGAAGCGGACCTTGATGCCGATCGACGGGTCCTCGTACCCCTCGATCTCACCGCCCGGGCCGTCGATCCAGGTGTAGGAGCCGACGCCGAGGCGCGCCTCCATCCGCTCGCCGATGCCGATGCGGGCGAGGATCTCGCCGAACGAGTGGGATTCCTCGTCCTCGATCTTCTGAAAGGTGTAGCCGCCTTCGAGCTGGACGTGCCCAGGGCGGATCGTCCCGGTGCTCTCGGTGAAGTCCGGCCGGTCGCTGACGATCGGCCCGAGATCCTGAGCGGCGAGCGGTGCGGCAACCACAATCCCGGCCAGAGCCAGGGCGAAGACCCAGCGTCGCATGGTGAACCCTCCCTCGAAAAATGAAGCGTCACAAACGGTGCGCGAGCTGCGCGCGGCCGGTCGTCTCCAGCACCCGGGCGCCGTTGGCGGTCAGGCGCAGCCCATCCCCTTCCATCTCCACCCAGCCGGCCCGCAGCAGAGAGGCGAGCACCCGCCGCAGGCGCGTGTCGCTCCAGCCGAAGCGCCGCTCCAGGGTGGAGACCGGGACCACGGCCCCTCCTTTCTGCAGGTGGAGGAGCAAGAGCTGCCCCGACAGCCGCCAACCCATGCGGCGCTGGATCAGCAGCCGCGCGAGCAGCCCGTGTCCCGGCGAGAACAGGAGCGCCGCCAGGAACAGCAGCCCGGCCACGGTCGCCATGGCGCCGGCGATCGATGCGTCCAACCAGCGGGCCGCGGCATATCCCGCCAGGGCCGAAGTCACGCCGAGGAGCACGGCGAGGACGAGCATGCGCTCCAGACGCTCGGTGAGCAGGTAGGCCGTGGCCGGCGGCACCACCAGCATGGCGACCACCAGGATCGCCCCCACCGACTCGAACGACCCCACCACGGTGACCGAGACGGCGCTCATCAGCAGGTAGTGGAGCGCGACCGGCGAGAAGCCGAGCGTGGCCGCGAGGCCGGCGTCGAAGGTCGAGATCTTCAGCTCCTTGTAGAGCGCCAGCACCAGGGCCAGGTTCAGCAGCAGCACCCCGCCGGTCACCCACAGCGCCTTGGGACCGATGTCGCGGCCGGCCAGGGTCAGCGTGTCCCAGGGGGAGTAGGCGATCTCGCCGTAGAGCACGCAATCGAGGTCGAGGTCCACCTGCGAGGCGTAGCGGCTGATCAGGATCACGCCGAGCGAGAACAGGGCCGGGAAGACGACGCCGATCGAGGCGTCCTCGCGCAGCCGCTGGCTGCGATTGAACAGCTCGACGAGCAGCACCGTGATCACCCCGAGCGCGCCGGCCCCCAGCACCATGGGGAGCGCCGCCCGGGTGCCGGTGAGCAGGAAGGCGATGACGATGCCGGGCAGCACGGCGTGGCTGATGGCGTCGCCCAGCAGGGCCATCTTGCGCAGGACGAGGAAGGAGCCCACCAGGGCGCAGCTCGCGGCCACGAAGCTCGCCACCAGCAGGATCACCAGGGTCGGGCTCATGCCGTCCTCCGGCGCGGGATCGCGCGGCCGTGCGGGTCGATCTCGGGGAAGCCGAGCGCCTCCTCCAGGTCCGCGACCGCCCGCTCGGACAGGGCGTGCTCCATGGCCTCGGCGTCGCGGTGCACGTGGTCGCTCGGCAGCTCGAGCCGCCGGGTGAGGAAGACCTCCCAGATCCGGTGCTTGCGCACGACCCCCTCGGCCGCCCGGCGGCCGGCGGGCGTCAGGCGCAGGGCGTCCTCCGAGCGCTCGACCAGCCCGTCCGCCACCAGAGCGCGGGCTGCCCGCTCGAGCTCGTGGCTCGTCTGCCCGCGCACCCCCATGAGCAGCGGCCAGGAGAGGAACGTCCCCCATTCTCCGCTCCGCTCGCCCTGGAGATAGAGGTCCTTGAGCAGGTTCTCGCGCCGGATGCGGGCGGCGGTCCGGCGCTCGCTCAGGATCGCCCAGAGCAGGCCGCGGCGCGGCGCGAACAGGAGGGAGACGATCAGCACGGAGCTCGACGCCAGCACGATCACCGGCCCCGTGGGCAGGCGCGGCACCGAGGCGCTGGCCAGCGAGCCGGCCACCCCGGCGAGCGCTCCGATGCCCGCCGAGAGCAGCACCATGGCGCCCAGCCGGTCGGTCCACTGCCGCGCGGCGGCCGCCGGAGTGATCAAGGTGGCTACGATCAGCACCACGCCCACGGTCTGCAGCCCGACCACCACGACCACGACCAGAAGCAGGGTGAGCAGGATCTCCAGCCGGCGCATGGGCAGCCCGAGGCTGGCGCCGAAGCCGGGATCGAAAGCCAGGAGCTTCAGCTCCTTGTAGAAGGCGGCCACGGTGGCGAGGACCACGGCGCCGAGCACCGCCATCACCTTCAGATCCTCCTCGACCAGCGTGGCGGCCTGGCCGAACAGGTACTTGTCGAGGCCGCTCTGGTTGCCGGCCGGCAGCTTCTGGATGAAGGTCAGCAGGACGATCCCCAGGCCGAAGAAGACCGACAGGACGATGCCGATCGCCGAGTCCTCCTTGATCCGGCTCCAGCGCACCGTGGCGAGGATCAGCAGCGAGCCGAGGACACCGGCCACCAGCGCCCCGAGGAAGAGCGGCAGCGGCGACTTCGAGCCGGTCAGCAGGAAGGCGATGCAGACGCCCGGCAGGGCGGCGTGCGCCAGCGCGTCGCCGAGCAGGCTCTGGCGGCGCAGCAGCGCGAAGCTGCCGAGCGTCCCGCCGAGGGCGCCGAGCATCGTCGCCCCCATCAGGACGTTGCGGGCGGTGAAGCTCAGCTCCACGGCGGCTCCTGGCCGTTGAGGACCGGCTTCTTCTGGAGCAGCGCCTCGCTGGCCTGGGTCAGCACGGTCAGCTTGCCGCCGTAGGTGCGCTGCAGGTTCTCGGCGGTGAACGTGGTGGCGACCGGACCGGCCGCGACCAGCCGCATGTTGAGCAGCACCACGTGGTCGAAGTACTCCGCCACCGTCTGCAGGTCGTGATGGACGGCCACCACGGTCCGGCCGGTGGCCCGCAGCTCCTTGAGCAGGGTGAGGATCGCCCGCTCGGTCGTGGCGTCGACGCCGGCGAACGGCTCGTCCATCAGATAGAGCTTGGCGTCCTGGGCGAGGGCGCGGGCCAGGAAGACCCGCTGCTGCTGGCCGCCCGAGAGCTGGCTGATCTGGCGGTGGGCGAGCTCCCGCATGCCGACCTTCTCCAGGGCGGAGAGGGCCAGCTCGTGATGGTGCCGCGACGGCCGGCGCAGCCAGCCGATGCGGCCGTAGAGCCCCATGGTCACCACGTCGAGCGCGCTGGTGGGGAAGTCCCAGTCCACGCTCTCGCGCTGCGGCACATAGCCGACCCAGGAGCGGCGGCGGGCGTAGGGCTCGCCGAAGATCTGCACCCAGCCGGTGATCGGCGGCACCAGTCCGAGGACCGCCTTGAGCAGCGTGCTCTTGCCCGCCCCGTTCGGGCCGACGATGGCGATGAGCTGCCCCTCGGGGAGCTGGAGGTCGACGTCCCAGAGCACAGGCTGTGTGCGGTAGGCGACCGTGAGGTCGTGCACCTCGATCGCCGCCACCCGGGCGTCCGGGGAGGGCGGAGCCTCCTCTTCCGGTCTGTGGGCTTGAGTCAGGGGGACACTCATGGTTGCGCTCCTTACTTCAAAGCCTTGACGATGGTCTCGACGTTGGCGCGCACCATCCCGGGGTAGGTCCCCGCGGGCGTGCCCACGGCCCCGAGCGAGTCCGAATAGAGCTGGCCGCCGATCTCCACCGCCCGGCCGCGCGACCGCACGGCGGCCTGCACCGCCTCGATCGAGCGGCGCGGCACGCTGGATTCCACGAAGATCGCCTTCACACCGCGGTTGAGCACGAGGTCCACCACCCGCTCGACGTCCTTGAGCCCGGCCTCCGACAGGGTGCTGATCCCCTGCAGCCCCACGACCTCCATGCCGTAGCGGCGGCCGAAATAACCGAACGCGTCGTGGGCGGTGACCAGGATCCGCTGCTGCGGGGGAATGGTCTCGATCTGCTGCTTGACCCAGGCGTCCAGCTCCCGGAGCTCCTTGCCCAGGGCCGCCGCGTTGGACTCGAACTCCTCCGCGTGCTCCGGATCGAGCGCCGAGAGCTCGCGGGCGATCGGCTGCAAAGTCGTCGCCCACAGGGAAACGTCGAACCAGACGTGCGGGTCGTACTGCCCGGCGAACTCGGGCGGCTCGCGGAGCTGGTCCTGTGGGATGTCTTCGCTGACCGCCACCACCGGCCGGTTGCGCGCCATCTTGGTCAGGATGTCCCCCATCTTCCCCTCCAGATGGAGGCCGTTGTAGAGGACCAGGTCCGCCTCGGAGAGCCGGCGGACGTCGTGCTCGCTCGCCTTGTAGAGGTGGGGGTCCACGCCGGGTCCCATCAGAGCCTCCACCTGCGCGTGCTCGCCGACGATCCGGCGCGCCACGTCGGCGATGATGCTCGTGGTGGTCACAACGCGCAGGGGACCTTCACGGCGAGCCTGCGAACCCGCCTCGCCGCAGCCAGCGAGGGCAAGGGGGAAGATCAGAAGTAAGGTGAGGTGCCACCGGTTTTTTGACATATCAAAATCATGATCGCGATCCGGCGAAATGTCAAGCGGGTATTTGCCGAAGCCGGAGGTGGTACCCTTGTTCCATGCCCACGAGCACGGTCGAGGACTACCTCAAGTGCATCCTCCTGGAGCAGCAGCACAACCCGGAATCGCTCGTCTCGATGGGGCAGATCTCGAGTGCACTGAAGGTGGCGCCGGGCACGGTCACGGCCATGGTCAAGACCCTGGCCGACAGCGGCCTGGTCTCCTACGAGCCGTACAGCGGGGTGCGCCTGACCCCCTCCGGCCAGCAGCTCGCGGCGCACGTCCTGCGCCGGCACCGGCTGATCGAGCTGTTCCTCGTCAAGGTCATGGGGATGGACTGGAGCGAGGTCCACTCCGAAGCCGAGGAGCTGGAGCACGCCGTCTCCAACCGGCTGATCGAGCGGATCGACGAGATGCTCGGCTACCCCTCCGTAGACCCGCATGGCGATCCGATCCCGGACGTGCACGGGGTGATCGAGGCGCCGGTCCTCCCCAGCCTGCTGAGCTGCGATCTGGGCGCCGCGGTGCGGGTGTCCCGCGTGGCGGACCAGAGCCGCGACTTCCTCCAGCTCGTCGAGCGCCGGGGGCTCAAGCCGGGGAACGAGCTGCGCGTCGAGCGGCGGGACGAGGCCGCGGACACCGTCGAGATCCGGCTCTCTTCCGGAGAGAGTCTCAGCCTGGGGTACCGGGCGGCGTCGAAGATCCAGGTCGAGCCTGCGTAGAGGCCCCCTCCCCGACCCTCCCCCGCGGAGCGGGAGAGGGGGTCAGGGGCATAGGCGCCAACTTGCCGCCGACCAATATGGCGCATCCCCCACTGTAGAGACGCCCCGTGGGGCGTCTCCTCCTCTGGAGGTGCCCGCGACATCGCGCGGATTCCTGGAAAGGAACGGCGCCGCCGCAGGACACGCCCCACGGGGCGTCTCTACAGTGGGGGAGGGGCGACATTCTCTTGGGCAGATATATGTTCCCTTCACCAGATAGGAAGTCGATAATGAGGACGATGAGCGACATTGGACCTGCCCCGGTTCAGTGGACAGTTTAAGGTTTGGG
>DASVEF010000039.1:0-13847 GCA_036380715.1 Thermoanaerobaculia bacterium
CAGCGGGCGGTCTTCTCCTCGACCTTGCCGAGGAACCTCCGGCTGCGCTCCTTCGCGACGGGGCGGAAGCCGCTCTTCACGAGCTTGGCGCAGTCCTCCAGGTCCTTCTTCGGGCTGACGCACCCTCCAAAGAGGAGCGAACACCCAAGCAGCGTGAAACCTACCTCTCTTCTCATGGACGTGCTCCTTAATCGAGAGCTTATGGAACGACGCCGCGGGAGAGCGTGGCATCGAGCATTGGCCCAGGATCCTCGGCGCGGCGGAGCGCGCCTATGCAGCGAATCTCCTTGCAGCTTTACTCAAGTATAACACGCGCCCCTCTCCTGGAGCGATATAGTCAGCGCGCCATGCCTCTGGGAGCCGATCCGCTGCTGGCCACGCTCGCCCTCGTCGGGGCGGTCATCGCCATTTCCGCCCTGCTGTCGGGCCTGATCGAACGCAGCGGGGTGCCCCAGGTCGGCGTGCTGCTCGCCCTCGGCGCCATCCTGGGGCCTTACGGGCTCGCCCTGATCAACCCCACCTTGAGCTCGCCGGTCCTGCGCGTCGTCTCCATCCTCAGCCTGACCCTGGTCCTCTTCACCGACGCGCTGTCGCTCGACCTCGCCCAGATCCGCCGCCATGCCCGTCTGACCCTGCTGGTCCTCGGGCCGGGGACTCTCCTGACCGCGGTGCTGATCACCCTGGCGGCCGGATTCCTGCTGGACCTCCCCTGGCCCGCGGCGGCCGTGCTCGGCGCTGCCCTCGCCTCCACCGACCCGGTGCTGCTGCGCGGCCTGCTGCGCCGGTCCGATCTGCCGGCCCCGGCGCGGCTGGCGCTCCGCCTGGAGAGCGGCCTGAACGACGTCGTCCTGCTGCCGATCGTCCTGGTGGCCATGGCGATCCAGGGCGGGCCTGGCCTGGCGGAGGGGACCTCCTGGTCCCGCATGGGCCTGCAGCTCTTCCTGTTCGGACCCGGCGCGGGAGTCGCCATCGGCTTCCTGGGGATCGCCGCGCTCGACCTCATGCGCCGCCGCCTCGGCGTGCGCCGCGACTACGAATCGCTCTATTCGCTGGGGATCGCCTTCGCCGCCTTCGCCGCCGCCGAGTCCTTCCACGGCAGCGGATTCCTCGCCGCCTTCGCCGCGGGGCTCACCATCTCGACCTTCGACGTGGAGCTCTGCGACTGTTTCCAGGAATACGGCGAGACCACCGCCGAGCTGACGCTGCTCTTCACCTTCGTGCTGCTCGGCAGCTCCCTCATCTGGACCGGCCTCGCCCTGGCCGGCGTCCGCGAGCTGCTGTTCGCGGCCCTGGCGCTCCTCGTGCGGCCGGTCGCCTTCTTCCTCTCGCTCGCCCCGACCAAGCTGGACCGGCGCAGCCTCTGGCTGATCTCCTGGTTCGGGCCGCGCGGCCTGAGCTCCCTCCTGCTGGTGCTCCTCACCGTCTTCGCCGGAATGGCCGGCAGCGAACGGCTCTTCGCCCTGTGCAGCCTGGTCGTCGTGCTGTCCGTGGTCCTCCACGGCGGATCGCTGATGATCTTCCGCCCGAAGCCGGAGCCACAGCCGGCAGCCGAGGCCGCGGAATCAACGATGCCGACGGAAGCGAAGCCGGTTCCGGAGAAGATCGACATCCCCGAGCTCCTCCGCCTCCAGGCCGCGGGCGAGCCGGTCGTCCTGTTGGACGCGCGGTCCGCCCGCTCGTGGGAGCCGAGCGAGCAGACCGTCCAGGGCGCCGTCCGCCTGGACCCCGAGCGACCGGTCCAGGAAGCGGAACGGCTCGAGCTCCCCCGGGAGGCCTGGCTGGTCGCCTTCTGTGCCTGACGGGACGAAGCGACGAGCGCCCGGGTGGCGCTCGACCTGCGGAAAGCGGGCTGGCCGAGAGCGGTCGCGCTGACCGGCGGCTGGCAAGCCTGGCAGGACGCCGGGCTGCCCCTGCAGCCGAAGAAGTGAGGCCCCTCGTCAGGGCACGGTGACCCTGGCGAGGGGACGACGGCATTCCGCTCTCAGATACCGCACTGTCGGGAGCACTGGCTGAGGGTGCCACCACCGCAACGGCAACAAGCCATACAGTCGCCCGTTGCGTCGCATGTGCAGCAGTTGTTGCACATGATCGCCGTGCCGCCGTCACAACGGCAACAAGCGACGCAGTCGCCTGTAGACGCACACTGTGCGCAATAATCCACGGGACACACCGCGCACGTTTTGGTGACGCCGTCGCAGGTGACCTGCCCTCGCTGGCTCGGACAGTTGCGGTCTATCGCCGAGCAGGTGCTGTTGCCCGAACAGCTCACGGGGGTAACACCAGACCCGCAGCTCGCTTGGGCGGTGCAGGCGGACATCTGACCGACGCCCCCCGGGCCGTCCCCCGGGCCTTTTGCAGCGAAGAGCACCCTGCTGGATTGCGTAGCACAGGCGCCTTTGACCGCAGGCTGACCCAAGATCATGGCGAGGGCCTCGTTCGTGAGGGGTGCCGTCTGGGCGAAACCGGCGGCCGAGACGCAGAGAAGAAGGGCACACGCGACGAACCATGCTTCTTTCTTCATGCTTAGGCTCCTTTCTTGGAGAGTTAGCATCATCTGCATGCCGCCATTCTACACAATCTCAGTGCTGACGCGAGATCTGCTGCCCGGGCCTTTTCCCTCACTTCTTCGGCATGGAATTGAAGGCGTCGACCCGGATCCGCCAGACGCCTCCCTCCTCCTTGCCGGCCACCACCACGAACTTGCCGGTGCTCGGCGTCCCCGCCTTCCCGCCGGCAATCCGCTCCAGCCGGTAATACCCGACGTCATAGGCCAGATCGCCGGAGACCTTCCGCTCCACGATCTCGAACGAGATGCGCAGACCGCCCCCCTCGCGCCGGACCGAATCGAAGAATTGCGCGAAGGACTGCTGGATCGCCGGCCGCCCGCGCAGAATGTCGTCCCCCGGCGGCAGGTAGACGGCGTCCTCCGCGTAGAACCCGGCCACCACGGCCGGATCGAGCGCCTCGTATCCCCGCACGAACGCTGTATAGATGGCGTCGATCTGTGGCTCCGCAACAGACTTCGGCCCGTGCGTCACCACCGGCGGCGTCTGGGCCGCGAGGGGAAGGGAGAGAAACAGGAGCAGGACGGCCAGGAAACGCTTCCTCATGGGTTCTCCTCCATCGTCGTCTCGAAGGACCACTATTCTACCGGTCGGCGCCCGGCCCGGTTTGCGAACGGGTGGCCGGAGGGTGACGTACAGGAAAACGACGATCTCGCCGAAGAGTTCCTGGCTGCGCCGACGCAGCCCGAGCACCTGCTAGGATTCGTCTGAAGGGAGGCACGCAGGCTCTCCACGACCGCTCCGTCCGGCTCACCTACAACGAGTACGTCCTGTTTCCTGAGGACGGCCAACGCCACGAGATCCTGGACGGAGAGCACTACGTGAACCCTGCGCCCTACCTGATCCACCAGAAAATCTCCGGCCGTTTCACGTGGGTGCTCGGCCCCTTCATCGAAGAGAACGACCTCGGCGTTCTCTTCGCGGCTCCGACGGATGTCATTCTCTCCCGCCACGACATCGCGCAGCCGGACCTCGTCTTCGTCTCGAAAGAGCGGTCCCACATACTGACCAAGGCGAACATCCAGGGTGTGCCGGACCTGGTCATCGAGATCCTGTCCGACAGCACCCGGAAGATCGACGAGGGGATCAAGTACGAGAGGTACGAGCGCTTCGGGGTGCGGGAGTACTGGCTCACGGACCCCTTCCAGGAGACCGTGACCGTCTGGAAGAAGCCCACTTCCAGCGGATCGCCGAGCTGAGCGCCAAGGCCGGGGACCTGCTGACGACCCCCCTCCTTGCGGGACTGGAGATCCGGCTGGCGGAGATCTTCGCGGCGTAACATCGAAGGCAGGGGCGGCGGTAGAATGGAACCAGGAGGCTTGAATGGAACACAGAGCAGAACGGTTTGTGGTCGATGAGGCCGGGAACCGCGTCGGCGTCCTCCTTGACATCGCCGAGTACCAAACCATGCTCGAGCAGTTGGAAGAGTTGAAGTCGATCCGCGCGTATGATCTTGCCAAGGCAAGCGGCGAAACCGCGATTCCCTTCGAGAAGGCTATCCAGGAGATCGAGAGAGAAGGGGAGAGGTCACCCGGGGGCTCCTCGACCGGATCGCGTCCTACCTCCAGCGGGCGCGGCACAACCCCGAGCTGCGGTTCCAGGATTGATCTCCATTCAGGATGACTGATTAGTCCGTCCTGTGAGCCTCACCATGCTGGAATGCCGGTGATCCATGAGGGGAGATTTTGATTTTTCGAAGAGCCGCTACCTCCCTTGTCATTGCCGCCATCCTTTTTCTTGTCCTCGCTGTTATCCTTCTTCCAGCTCCCGCTGACTCCTTTTGTCTTCTTCTCCTTTTTCTTTGCTGGATTTTTCCCTGCCCACTTGATTAGATAGGCCGCACACTCCTGGACTTCTTCATCCGTGCCTCCACGCTTGCCGCTGGTTCCTTCACTGCCAAAGCCATGTGCGATCTTCTCCCTGCCCCACTTTGAGCTCTTTAGAGCTTTCCGTGCCGCCTTCTCCCAATTATCCATCGTATAGCCCGCGTCAAAAAACGCATCTCGTACTTGCTTTCCGGTATCCTTGCTATAGCTACAGATCACCTTCAGGTTATGCGCCGGTACATTGGTTTCATCCTTCTCCTTACTTCGCTGGACCGCTTGAGGAACGCTGGGTAGTGCTCTTCTGGGCTCCCTTGGTGTTTCCGGGGCCGTTCCGCTTGGTCGCTGTTGCTGTCCATCTCGCGCCTGTACCTTGCCCGCGAGTCCAGCCTGAATGGGGGGCGCCACGGGGCCTGGGCGGGATGGATGGACCGTAAGCCTGGCCTGTGCTGCAGCTTGGCACCCAGCCTGTACATGAGGTGCCGGTAGCCGAGTCTTGTGTTCAGAACGTATGGCTTGCACCGGTTGAACCGGCTGAGTCGTCTGTCGAACATGGTGCCTTTGAGCTGGTTGCTTCGCCGAGAGTGCCTCAGGATCCAGCCGCGCCTGCGTGACACGTGCAATGGCCGATTGGACGTGCGGGGCGAGGGGTCTCGCTGGCAACGGCGGAGGGAAAGGTCTCGAAGCCGGCTTTTCAGGCATACAGATGCCCTCCTGAGTGGGTGGAACTTCTTGCCTGAAGTCTATTGAAGTGCTTCGACGGTGGGAAGAGCTTCCAGGCTTCGTGCGCTCTCGGCGAGCTCCCGATCGAAGGTCACAAACCGGTCGGCCGCGGTGCTCGACGCGAGGTGCATCGCATCGGCAAAGTCCATTCCTCCACGGTACAGAGCCAGTGCGAGATGGACAGCTCCCGGGTCTTCCACGGACAGGTTCCGGTAGCCCAAGAGCCGGATGAAGGTGTCGAGGATCGTCTCGCTCGTCAGCTTGTAGCTGTACCGGAGGACCCACTCGGTTTCGAGAAGGACAGTTTTGCAGAGCCACAGGCCGTCCGACCGCATGACCTCCAGCGCACGGGTGAGCTGGTCCGGGTCGTCCGCCGTGACCACCCGGACGATGACGTTCGTATCGAGCGAGATCACCGGCGCTTCCGCGCTCCCAACGCGATCCCGGCCTCCATGTCCTCGAGACTCTTCGCGGGTCCCTTGTATCCTGTGCACCCCACCAGATCTTCCAGAGTCGTCTCGGGAAACTGCCGGGCCAGGCGCAGAGTCACGCGGTCCCCCTGATCCTCGAGGACAAGCTCCATCCCTTCGGTCCACCCGTGTCGCTCCCGGATCTCCTTGGGGATGACGAGCTGACCTTTTGTCGAAAGCCGGACCGAAAACTCCCGATCGCTCATCCCACCTCCCGTTCGGGCGCCGAAGTAAGACCGCGGTAAGAATGTTAGCGCTCCTCGCTGGACTCGGTCAAGGCAGGTCATCAACGCTGGCGGTCGAAATAATCTTCAAGCTGTGGCCACCTCCATGTAGAGGCACAAAGAGTGGCTCCACCACAACCCGGTCCGCAGGAATGCGGCCCGAGATCTTCGGACATGAGGAGGTCGATCATGAGCAGGACGATGAGAATTCGGCTCAGCGCAATGGCTTTCCTTGGAATCATGGCAGCCTGGGCCGCCGCACCCGCCGCCGCCCAGGGTCCCGGCGGCGGCCCTCCCGGCGGAGGCGGAGGCAACCCGGCGACGATGACTTCGCTCGATTTCCTGCGGATCCAGGGGGTCTGCCGTGGCTGCAACTTCGGCGCAGCGGACCTGTCCGGGATGCGGCTCACCTCGAAGGAGCTGCCGGGATCGTTCCTCAATGGCGCGAACCTGTCGGGAAGCGACCTGCGGTTTGCCATTCTTTCGGGATCGGATCTCGAGGGAGCCAACCTCAGCGGCAGCAACTTGACCCGCGCGAGCGTGGACACGACCAACCTCCGGCAGGCCGATCTCAGTCAGGCGACGCTCGCCTCCACTCAGCTCCGCGATGCCGATCTCAGCGGCGCCAACCTCCAGGGGGCGAACCTGGTTTCGGCCTTCCTGCAGAACGCCCGCCTGGTCGGGGCAAATCTTACGGATGCCGCAGGCGAGCGAGTGCAGATGCCCGGAGCGGTTTTGACCTCGGCCATCCTCCGCCGCACTTCGCTGGAGGATGTGACTTGCAACAATGCCGATTTCTCCCAAGCCGATCTCACAGACGCCGCCTTGCGCAGCTTCCCCGGAGTCGGCGGTTGCAGATGCCAGGGCGCGAGATTCGATGGAGCCCTGCTGGTGCGGACGGACATCAGCGGATGTTTCTTCCTTTTCGCATTCTTCGAGAACGCCAACCTCTCGGCGGCACGCGCGGTGGAGACAAGATTTCACAGTGCGAGCTTCCGCGGCGCCAATCTCTCCGGGATGGATCTGAGCCAGGCCGAGCTGCACGGCGCCCACCTGGAAAATGCGAACCTCACGGGGATCACCTGCAACGGCTCGCTCTGCCAGGGCGCGCAGCCCGCCGGGATCAACTTCGCCCTCTTCTCGAATACGATCTGCCCCGACGGCGTGACGGTCGGCAACTCGCCGGCCGATTGTGGATTCAGCCCGTAGGAGCGAGGCCGGGTGCTGGCGTTTACAGCGCCAAGCCGCGGCTGGGCGATCTCCGCGGACAACGGCGAGGCGCTCCGCAACAACCTCGCCGCAGCGGGGTTTCAGCTCGCCAGATTCCCGCGCGGCGGAGCGTATCCGGCGCTCCGACCCGGATGGATCCCGGCCTCAGCCCTCCAATTCTATTAGAATTAACTTTGTGAAGAAAGAGATTGAAGCTGGCGCCGGGGCATGGTATGAATGCGCCGCGCGCGAGTGGAACTAGACCCGGGTCCGGACCTTTTCAAGTCCCGACATGCCCTTGGAGTGTGTCCAGGGTGGTCGAGGAGTGTTGGGGTGGAGTCATTCTTCGATGAAGGAGTCCGATCCGTATGCGACTTAAGCTTGCTCTGTCCGTCCTCGCTCCCGCCGCTTTTCTCCTCCACGCCGCCACGGCTTCGGCCGCGGTCTGTGGTGATGCCCAATTCAACGACGAAGTCCATTGGTCGACCAGCTCGGCCGTGCTCGAATACACGGTCGACAACGCTCCGGCGAACACGTGCGGCGACCTGTGGGCCAACCGCAACGGCAGTGGCTGGCAGTTGGAAGCGGTGGATTGGCTCTGCACGGACAGCAACGGCGACGCCGAGAAGGGGCCTTGGTCCGCCAGCAGCCAGTCCGGCGACGAGACGGCGTACGTCTATATCGACTATGGAACCTGTACGTCCCCTGTCCGCAAACACATCTGGGACCTCGCCGACCCCACGGTCAACATCACATCGTCCGGAGGATCTTCCTTCGCCGGCAACGCTTCGGATGGCTCTTGGGGTGCTGGCTTCAGCTCCTCCTGGGCATCCTGCCTGGTGAAGTACTACGACTCGACCGACGGATTCTATTGGTCACCCTACACCGGCTGGAACGAAATCTACCCCTACGTCATCGGCACCACGATCAACGGCATGCCCTCCTTGAGCATCACCTGGTCCGCAAACCAGGTTCCCGCCACCCAGACAGGTCATTGCTACACCTGGTACGCCCAGTGCTGGGATGGCGGCCACTGGGGTTACGACCAGGATAGCTTCTGTAAGTAGGCCGTCTCCTCACAAAAGTGAAGGCTGTCTTTTCCGGGACGGCCCGTGCTACCGGCGAGATCCTCGCCAGCCCGGGCCGCCTCGCCTCTCGGCCTCTCTGTCCTCTTCAGAGGTACTGCACCGGGTCCGACCTCCAGAACTACACCTGCAACTGCAGTTTCGGGAATCAGTGGCTCTGCCCTCTCTGAGCGGATTCACTGGCCACTACTCGGCTGCCCGGAGCTGGTTGGAAGGTGAAATAGGGGGGCGCGGGAACGCCCCCTCAGCAAGCTTGTTTAACCGTGCCCAGGCCCCTACCACCAAGGGATGCCACAGATGAAGATGTCGCCGCAGTAGAAGCCCTCGCAGGCACAGCCCGTGGGCGTCTGTTCGCAAGCGAGGAACCCGCAATCGTTCGGCGGAGGCCGCAGCTCGAAAGTCGAGTCGAGAGCGGCGAGATCGGCCTTTTGCGCCGGTTCCTGGTCCGGCAGGCTGATGTTTGGTAGAGGAGCCGTCAAGGCCGAGGTCGCCGGGGCGGCCGGCGTTGCGAGCAGGCAGTCCGCGGCCTGGAGCGGCGCACTGGCGCCAAGGCACAGGAGGAGAAGGGCGACACCTGACACAAGCTTCTTCATCTCAGGACTCCTTCGTGGACGGAGCTGCGCTTGATGGCCAGCTCCGGGGTTGCCAAACCGAGGGTGCATCTCGAAGAAATGCATTGCCGGCTATATTAGCATGACTTCGCCACGCCGGTAATCGAAGCTGGACAAGGTAGAATCGGAGGAAGGCTGTCGTCCCTTGATGTGGAGGACTTCCATGACCCGCCAAATCAAAACGCCGGTGAGACTGTCCGCCGTGGTCCTCGCGAGCCTCCTCCTGTGCGGCTCATTGGCGCATTCGGCCGAGGGGGGACCCTCTGTGGAGAAGAAGAACGCTCAGGCTCATATAGACCATGTCATTCTCGGCGCGGCGGACCTCGATCAGGCCGTCGAGGCCTTCGAGCGGCTCACCGGGGTCCGTCCCGCTTATGGCGGTAAGCATCCCCGCGGCACGCACAACGCCCTGGTCTCCCTCGGAGGCCGCACGTATCTCGAGATCATCGCGGTTCAGCCGGGCGCGTCGAAGCCGCCGCTTCTCCCCGACCTCAGCGGCTTCGACAAGCTGGCTCCGATTGGCTGGGCGGTCTCCGCAGACGACGGCGAGGCGCTCCGCAAGAGCCTCGCCGCGGCGGGCTTTCAGCTCTCCGGCTCCAACGAGGGCTCCCGGACGACGCCCTCCGGCGCGACCCTTCGCTGGCAGACCTTCGGACTGACCCGCGAATTCGAGGAAGCGCCGTTCTTCATCCTCTGGTCTCCGGAAACTCCGCACCCGTCCACCACGTCGCCGTCCGGGTGCACGCTCCAGCGTTGGGCCATCGCCGGTCCTCGTTTCGACGAGACCGAGCTCCTCCGCAAGACGCTCGCCCTGCCGATCGAAGCAGCCAAGGGCCAGACGGTCTCCTTCACCCTCGCGCTGGACTGCCCAAAGGGCCGTATCGTGTTCGAGCCCGCCACCCGGCGTTGACGGACGGTTCCCCTTCCCTGGGGAAGGGCTCCCCAGGCGAGGGGGACGATCCCCCAAGCGAGGGGAGCGAGTCCCCAGCGTTGGGGGACGGTCCCCCAGCCTTGGGGAGCGGATCCCCAACATTGGGGGATAGTTCCCCAGCGTTGGGGGCTGTCCCCCCAGTCTTGGGGGTCGATTCCCCAACGCTGAGGGATCGTCCCCCAACGCTGGGGACCGGCCCCCCAACACTGGGGATCGTTCCCCCAAGCGTGGGGGACGGCTCCCCAATCTTGGGGAGATGACTCCCCAGACGTTGCCGTCGTGGTAAATTCTTAGGCAGCTCGATGCAGAGGAAACCCACACCTTTCGGCGTTCGTTCCGACACGACGGGGGCGCAGCTCAAGCCGGCCCAAGCGGGTGGCCCGAGGATGCCGGCCGCGCCATCCCCGGTGGTCCAGCGCCAGCCGGCGCCGCACGTCCAAGCGGCGATCGCCGCGGCCGCTCAGCCCAGGATGCCGGCCGAGGCGCGGCTGCCGCCCCGCCCCGCGGCGCACGTCCAAGCAGCGGTCGCCCAAGCCAAAAAGGCGCCGCAGTCCCCCATGGGCCAGCGACCGCCGGCTCCTCACGTGCAGGCGGCCGTCTCCTCGGCGGCTCAGCCCAAGGCTCCGCCCGCGAGCCAGCTTCCCGCCGCGCGACCCGCCCAGGCCCGGCCAGCCGCTCCTCTCCCGGCGAGGCCGGTCCCCCACGTCGAGCACGCCAGTGTCCTGCAACGAGCCAAGCGAAAGCTCGAGGGAAAGGAGTTGCCAGAGAGAAGGAAGAAGCGGCGCGTCGATTATAGCGAGGACAGGATCTTCGCCTCGTTGGACCAGGAGATCGACGAGGCGGAGAAAAAGGACATCGAAGCGCAGGAAAAGAAGCTGCAAGAGAACCTCGAGAAATACAAGGCTCAGCTCAAGAAAAAATCGAGAGTGCAAAAGGGTCGTAGAAGAACTTTCACCTATGGAACGAACAAAGACGAACAGGACGTTACGAGCAATCCCATCAGCAAGGACCTGATGCTGACCTCCTATGCCAAGGCCAAGACCGATCAGCTCGAGCCGACGTTCTTCTACGTGCCCACCACGACCTCCAAAGGGGATACTTTCGAGCAGCACTTCGTCATCCGGCAGGGTTACGACTACGTGCTCTTCCCACTGGTCCCCGACGAGGGAGACGTCTATCGGCAAGTGGGCCAGCATGGTCCGTCTTTCGAGGAGCTGGCGGCGAACGCCGAGGAGACGGCGCGCTGGTTGACCGAGAAGTTCGAGGAGGATTATGGAAGCATCCGCGCCGCCCGCGCGCGGGTCGCGCGAGACATCAACCGCATGGCGGGTGACCGGAATCCGAAGGTGAGATATCCGCTCAAGTACCTGGCCGGAGTCGCCGGCCTGACGACCTTTGCGGCCGTGATCCGGGCTGACAAGGGACGAGAGTCGAAGGCGACGAAGTACATCGAGTCGATCCTGAAAGAGTCCAAGAGCAGCTTCCAGGTACGCTTCGGCGGCGAGAATCCGACCTATAAGGGCACGGGCAAGGGAACTGGCCGAGGGCCGGAAGGCCTGCGCCGGAAAGCTCAGAAAGATCCCGGCGAAGATTCCGAGTACTCCGACGACGAAAAAACTTAGAGCCGCCGGACAGTCGGGCCGGCGGTCGTTGAGCCCTGGATACCCCACCAGCACCGAGAACGCAGTAACGAAGCAGGCCGCCCGAGCGCCTCTTTCTACAGACCGGCGGTTTCTGTCCATCTGGAACAGGAGGTTTAGAAATGCTCAAGCTCGGCGGATTTTCGGTTCTGGCCGCAGCCTGTGCGGCCCTCGCTCTCGCCGGCTGCGCGACCCGCCGCCTGACGGTCGAGCCCGCGATGGTGAGCCCCGGAATGATCGTCCGGGTCAGCTCGACCAAGCCGGTGTTTCGGAAGGGAGAGGAGGGCGAGGTACGAATCGCGGGCCGGCCGGCGTCCATCGTCCGGACGGTGAGCGAGCGGGAGGTCGACGTGATGGTGCCCGCGGTCGAGGCGGGAGCGGCGCGGGTGACGCTCGGCAGGGGAGGGCAGAGCACAGGGAACGTGACCGTGCTGCCGGCGCCGAGCGTCGAGCTGGTCGTCTCGATGGAGGACAACAAGCTCACGCTCATGCGGGCGACGCCGCGGGCGGGGGAGGTCGAGACCCGGGTTTCGCGGGACCAGGCGCGTCTCTCTTTCGACGTCATCAACGAACAGGGCGGGCTCGTCTTCACCGGCGCCGTGGCCGATCCGACCCGCCGCGAGGTTTTCGACGGCCCCAACTCCCAGGGAGCCGTCCTGCGCGGCACGCCCCGGTCCAAGAAGGCCGTGTTCGCGGTCAAGGTCCCGAACGTGCCGGGCCGCTTCACCGTCAAGTTCTACGCGGTTCCGGCGGGCGTCGACCTGAAGTCGACGGAGGGACGGGCGGCGCGGGAGCCGCTGGGTGAAATCGTCGTCGAGCGGAAGGAGAAGCCATGAAAATCCGGTTCGTGTGCTGGTTTACGGCGGCCTGGATGGTCTCGTCGGCCGCGCTCGCCGAGGTCGACGTCCTGGTCAACGGCGACGGGTCGAAGTACACCGAGGTGCTGTTCAACGGCCCGTCGATCGACAAGTACGACATCGTCTTCGTCGGGGACGGCTTCCGCGCCTCCGAGCAGGCCGCCTTCAATGCCCGCGTCGACGACGCGGTGGCGGCGCTCGAGGCGTTGGTCCCCTACTCCCAACGGATGTGCGGTTTCAACATCTGGCGAGTCAACGTGATCTCCGAGCAGTCGGGGGTCGACCACCCGGCGGACGACATCTTCAGGAACACCGAGCTCGATTGCCGCTATGGCGACCCCGACGACGGGGAGGCCGAGCGCTGCGTCACCTCCGACTCGCCGGAGAAGTGCTTCGAGGCCGCCGGCTACGCTCCGGACGCCGATGCCGTCTTCGTCCTGGTCAACGATGCCCAGTGGGGGGGCTGCGCCGGGGATCTGGTCTTCTCCTCGATCGCACCCGGTTTCGCCGGCATCATCACGCACGAGCTCGGCCATAAGGTCGGCCTGCTCGCCGACGAGTACACCTGCTACGTCTGCGACGGCTCGGACGACGACTCTTCGTACACCGGGCCGGAGCCCGACGCCGCCAACGCAACGAAGGAGACGGCCCTCGCCGATATCAAGTGGAACGACCTGATCGACGGTGGCACGCCGCTGCCGACGACCGTCGACAGCCCGCCCGGAGTGGTGGGGCTCTGGGAAGGAGCGGTCTATGCCGCGCAGGATGTCTACCGGCCACAGACCACCTGCCACATGCGCACCACGGGCAGCCCCTTCTGCGAGGTCTGCGAGCGGGAGATGAGGAATGAGGTCGGAGCGCACTGCGACAAGTGCGAGATCTTTCCCATGGCGTGTCTCGACCTGAGCGAATTCGTCGCCTGCCAGCCACCGTGCAGAACCCTGCGCTGGCCGTTCCACCCCGGCTGTCTCTCCTGCCCGGACTTCCAATTGCACGATGAGATCATCTACGTCCTCGACGGTCCGGGCGAGGGCTGGACGCTCAACGTCCTCGACGACCACGGGAAGGTGATCGCCCAGGGCCGGCGCTCGGAGCGCGGCCTCGAGGTGGCGTTCCGGGCGGACCGTTCCGAATCCTACCTCTTCGAGCTCAGAGGCTCCAGCGAGAGCCGGCAGACGCAGACGTTCCGCGCCCAGCTCTTCCGCAACGGCAAGCCCGAGGCTCTCCCGAAAGGGGCGGTGACGAACGCGGTCCGTTGAGCGCTATGCCGTCACGGTCGTATGAACCTGGTTCTACGCGCAGCCATCCCCGTGTCCTGGTTGGCTGCGCGGGCTGGAGCCTGCCTCGTTCTGAGCACGCGCAGTTCCCGGAAGCAGGGAGCCACCTGGAGCGCTATGCATCCCGGTTCGACGCCGTGGAGATCAACTCTTCCTTTCATCGCCCGCATCGACCGGCCACTTACGCCCGCTGGAGCGCCAGTGTTCCATCCTTTTTCCGCTTCTCTGTGAAAGTCCCCAGGACGATTACCCATGGCCTCCGGCTTCAGGGGGCCGGGGATCTCCTCGAAACCTTTCTGGCGGAAGTGGCCGGCCTCGGGGACAAGCTCGGATGCCTTCTCGTCCAGCTTCCTCCGAGCTTGAGCTTCGAGCCTGCCGTGGCGGCCGGTTTCTTCTCGGACCTCCGTTCGCGCTGGTCGCTGCCCCTGGCCTG
>DASVEF010000040.1:0-13555 GCA_036380715.1 Thermoanaerobaculia bacterium
CCATCCGTAGCGAGCTCAAAGGCCCACTCGACTGTCTTGCTGTCGACGAAGAGGAATGTGCCCTGACAACTGAAGCTCGGCTCGTCGTGCTTGATGCACAGGTTGGCATTCTGCACGCTTTCCGCGACGGCAGCGCTCAGCGTGCTCACCTCTCGGTTCAGAACGTACTCGCCCGAGAAATCAGGCTTCATGATCCGCTCCTCGTATTGCTGACCTCGCTTTGCCGCCGAGCTTGTGTCTGACCTTCTCCGTCTCTCCCCTGCCAAACTCTATGTTACTCCAGTTGCTGTACTTACAGGAATCGTAAGCCTGTTTCCCGGCTTCGCGTCGATACGCTGCCCTGCTGCCGGGGTTCCACCCTCTTCCGCCGCCGCGCCCTGATCGCCGCCCTGGGTGGCTCGATGGTGCAGTCTCGGGTCCGACCGCGGCCTTCGTCGTGCTCCTCGCCCCCATCTCCTCGATTGGCGTCCTTGGCCGTCGAAAGGGGGGCACCTGCCGGGTCGAGACACCCGGGGTACCCTGCCACCGGCGGAAGAGGGTGGCACCCTGGCGGCAGCCCCCCAGGCCTGAGAATGGCAGCCTCTATGGTTCTGCACTAACAGCCTTTCAAAAGCTGGAGCGCGCAGAATGTCTGTTCTTCCTTGGGAAAGCCGGTGAGGGGCTGGAGTTGCTCGACAGCGCGGAAGAGAACCTCAAGAGGCTCGAGACATGGGATTACGAAGTGCTGCGGCAGTTCTACAGGCTCGTTCAAAGCTGCTACGTCCGCGCGAGTCGCATGGGCAAGATGCTCGGTGCCATGCTCGATGTCTCGCGGATCGTCTGAGATCTAGCCTCCATCCGGCGCGGACAGAACTGCCGCAAGGAGCCTCTGCACTTCACCGAGCCCGCATCCTCCGGGACTCTCAGCCCAGTTGAGGAGGGTGACGACGCGATCTCCCTGGGGAGCCGGCATCGGCGGGATGAGCCCCGGCGGCGGACGGAGCGCGAAGAGGATCATGTTGAGCTGCTGCGGCGGCAGCGCGTTCAACTTGCCCATCAGGGCAAATCGCTCGTCGGGGGTAAGAGACGGACCGCGCCGTTCATGATGGCCTTCCAGGAGAGCGGTGGCCAGCACCGACGCCGAGGCGGGTCCCGGAAATGGAACGGGTTGCGGTGCGGCTCCTTTTCTTCCCGGAAACGGCGGTATTGCGGAGGGCTTGGTCCGTTCGCTGAAGGCACCGAGGACGGCAAGCCGCGCATCCTCTTCCCCTAGGCCGACGAGATCGACATAGAGGACGGCCCGGAGCAAGCCCCGGGGCTGGCACGGCGCGACGCGAAACGGGATCAGCTTGCGCTTCTCTCCTCTGGGGTCCTCGGCGAAGGCAGCGGCCCACTCCGGCTGGGTGTACTCGGATTCCAGGTAGCTCTCCGAGAGGACCACGATGGTCCTCTGCGTCCCCGCGGACGCCTTGTGCATCTCCAGGACGAAGTTCTCGCCCGGGCGAAAATCCCAGGTGTCGAGCACTACAGAATGCCCAGCTTCCTCGAGGGTCCAGGCGATCCATTCCGCCCAATCCCGGTCGGCGTGGTTGTAGCTGATGAAAACTTTTTCCATGGAATCCTCTTTCGACACTTTGACAATACGGAGCCCCAGCCACAGAAGAGCACCGTGCCCTGCGAGGATGCCCAGCAGAGCGAACCAGCCCAACGCCGAGCCTGGCCATGCGAACCAGCCGGGCGAAAGAACGCGGGAACCGCGGATCTTGGCCTCACCGGCAAGGGTTGCCTGAAGCCGGCCACTGGCGAGCATCAAGTCCAGGACTTTGATGGAGCCGGGCTCCCCTTCAGCGGCAAACGCCTCTTCGCCCGGTTTGCCCGATGGCTTGCGAACGAGCACCGTCCGCACTACGAGCGGACTTTCGGGGCTGATGGCGAAGGGCCGGAAACCATCTTCACGCTCCAGCCACGGTTGCGGATCGCCACCAAGGCGTTCAAAGGTGAAGAAAACCCCTTGACCGGCAGGAACGGCAAACCGGAAGGCCAGCGGAGCCGGAAACTCGAAGCGAGTCCCTCGCACGCCGACCACTCTTCTGCAGCCCGGGCCGGTCCTTGCGTCGCGCTCGGTCGTCGCTTCCGGCGTCACGGTCTCCGCCGTGAGTGCGAGAGCGGCCGACGACCGCAAGACGATGCTTCTGAAGTCGTTCGACTCGTTGGGACTCCGCGACCAGAGCCGCATATCCAATGAATCCGTCCGCGCTTTTGGGGCTATGTGGAGAGAAAAGCCTGTACGGCAGGCAGGCTGATCGAGGGCTGTCGTAGGCCTCGAGAAGTAGCGCATCTGCGCGGACTCGTGCGGCGGTTCTATCTTCACGATCTGCCGGAAAAGCGGATATGAATCCTCGGAGATGCGGGCTCGCTCAAGCCGGATATCGAGGTCGAGGTTGGGCCGGGCCTCGGCTCCGAGGAGCAGATCGCCGAACAGGCGCGGAGCATACCCCTCCAGAACCAATTCTTCCTCGGGTAAGACAGACACATCCAGAGGCGCGCTCCCCAGAGGCCTGATGAACAGCTTATCTCTCGACCGGAGGATCGCGACGTCGGTTGTCAGGAGAATGGCGCCGAGAACGCCGATCAGCAGAAACCTGGAAGGAGGCCAGCGCTTATCGCTCAACGTCGACGAGATCCAGAGCCACCGCCTTGTTCCAATGCGCGCCTTGGGTGGCTCCGGCCCAGGCCTTGATCTCGAGCTGGTGCGGCCCCTTCGACGGTTTGCCGGAGTCGGAACGACCGGGCCAAGAGCCTTCGCAGACCTGTCCGGCGCTGAGGACGCAGCTTAGATCTGTCCTCCAAACCTTCTGAGAGGGGCTGTCTCCGCTCCCCGGGCTATAGACCGTGGCGCTCGCCAGGTTGAAGTCTTTTCTCGTCCGGAAGGAGAAGCGGGCCTGTTCCTTGCGCTTGAGGCGGATCTTCGGGGGGCCGAAATGGACGCTCACGATCGCCATCGAGGCCACGGCCTTCTCGCCCGCGCCGATGCCATAGAGATCGAATTCGATCGGCTTGCCGGTCTTGCCGATGGCGCGGATCTCGAAAACGCCCGCGCCAGTCGCTTCCCCGGCACCAGCCGGCAGCCGGACAAGCGAGTCGTGGCGTTCGCCAGCGCGGCCAGGTAGACGGATCGGCTCTACCGGGCCGCCTTGAACCGTCAGTTGGATTTCAAGGGTCCCCTCTTCCGCGAGCTTGTAGTCTACGACTAGAGGCCAGCCACCCCGGACTACGCCCAAGCCGCTGACCGCGCGCGAGCCGTGCAGGAAGTCCGGACCGTCCTCGAGGAGGGCTCCGAGCATAGCCCCCCAGTCGATTTCCGTCTGCTTGATCCTGACCCTTTGCGCAATGCCGACCGCCGGGGCGAGCCCGGCGAGGAGAGCCATCACAACCAGAGGGCGTAGCCAGCCGCTTTGAGCGTTCACGATGAGTTATCAAGATACCACAACCGATCCCCCAGCCGTCGGCGCCTGCCACCAGCCCGAGCGCCGAGCTCGCGGCTGGCGGCACCGTGAGGATCGCATCCGACCTGACGGTCCAGCACCTGCGCGATGGAGTCTTCCTCGTGCGCCACGAGCGGCCGTGGCTCGGGCACCAAGGCCCTCCTCAAGGGGGACGGGGCTGCCGGGGTGCGGCTGCTGCCGGGGTGCCACCCTCTTCCGCCGCCGGGCTGCCGGGGTGCCACCCTCTTCCGCCGCCGCGCCCTGATCGCCGCCTGGGCGGCTCGATGGTGCAGGTCTCGGGTCCGACCGCGGCCTTCGTCGTGCTCCTCGCCCCATCTCCTCGATTTGGCGTCCTTGGCCGTCGAAAGGAGAGCACCCGCCGGGTCGAGACACCCGGGGTACCCGGCCACCGGCGGAAGAGGGTGGCACCCTGGCGGAGAGCGCGTCGGCGTGGCCGCGATGGGGACGGCGCCTGGGACGGCGACGAGCGAGACGCTCACACCGATCCGGCAGATGCGGACAGCAGGCCTTGATTCGAGCCGAGCTGAGCCGAACTGAGCGGCTGGCACCCCTTGCTGCCGGGACGCATGCCTAGAGCGTGACGCTCACCTTCTGAAGGGTGGACCGTGCTTCGCCTCGCTGAAGGTCGACCTGTACAGTCGCGGTGCGGTTCTCGGAGCTGGCGGAGACAACGATGTCGACCTGAGTGGCCTTTCCATCGAATGCCATATCCAATCGCATGCGCGCATCTTCACCGCTGCGGAAGAGAACCTGCGGCTCCGCAACGACTCGTCCGCTCGCGAGCTCGGTAAGACGGGCGGCACAGCGATACGCTCCCGGATGTTCCGCGGACGGGGTGATGGTTAGATCGACCGCCATCTGCTGCGTCGGTTCCACCGATCCACGGTTCGCAAGAGCTCCGCCCGTCAAGCCGATGAGTGCCAGAGCGAGGGCGGCGATGAGGAAGCGAGCGTTGCGGGTGTTCATGATCTTCTCCATGAGCTGCGGTTAAGGTTGCCGTCTGGACAGCGCACATCTCCGAACCGGTCTGCAAGCAGAGCACTCAATGTATACGATGGAGACCTGGATTTTGCTTTAATCCCTTTGCACCCGGACCGGATAGGGAAGCCGCTGCGGCTTGACGGGCGGGTTCTTCTTCAATTCTTCCAGGACGATCTCGATCGCTTTTTCGAGCTGCGGATCGCGGCCGGCGACCAGGTCGGCGGGCCAGTTCTCGACCTCGACGTCCGGCGCCACGCCCTCGTTTTCGATCACCCAGCCGCCTTCCGGCGACCAGAGCGCGAAGTTCGGGGCGGTCACCCCGCCGCCGTCCATGAGCTCCGGGTAGCCGAGGACGCCGACCTCGCCACCCCAGGTCCGCTTGCCGACGAGCGGCCCCAGCTTCGACTGGCGGAACATAAACGGCAGGCCGTCGCCACCGGAGCCCGACTGCTCGTTGATGAGCATGACCTTCGGCCCGTGGATGGCCGCGCTCGGAGACCGGAAGTCGGCGCCGTAGCGCATGGCCCAATAGCTGCTGAACGGCCGCCGGAGAGGATCCATATAATAATCGGCCCAGGCCCCGCCGCCGTTGTAGCGCTCGTCGAGGATGACCGCATCCTTGTCGAGCTGCGAGTAGAAGTAGCGCGTGAAGTAGTCGTATCCGAGGTCCCCGGTGTTGGGCAGATAGACGTAGGCCACGCGTCCGCCGGTCGCCTGCTCCACCTTTCTGCGGTTGCCCTCGACCCAGTCCACGTTGCGCAGCCTCAGCTCTTCTTCCATCGTCGCGAGGGGCTCGACCGTTACGGTTCGCGCTCCGGAGCCGTCCGGGTGCGGGCCCACGGTGATCTCGACGCTTTCGTCGCCGGTGTTCACGAACGGCGCGTAGACGTCCGTGGGCGGCTTCAGGTCCACGCCGCGCACGGCGAGCAGGTACTCTCCGGCCTTCACGTCCACGCCGGGCGCCGCGAGCGGGGCGCGCAGGTCCGGCCACCAGGCCACGCCGCCGTAAACCTTTCGGAAGCGGTAGCGGCCGTTGGCGATCTCGTAATCGGCGCCAAGCAGGCCGCCGCCGGTCCCGGCCTTCGGCTCCACGGCCCGGTCGCCGGGCCAGGAGTCGCTGTGGCTCACGGACAGCTCGCTGAGCATCCAGCGAATGACGCGGTACAGGTCCTCGGACGAGGCCAGGTGCGGCAGGAACGCCGCGTATTTCTTTTTCATCGCCGGCCAGTCCGCGCCGTGCATGTTCGGGTCATAGAAATAGTCGCGGTTGATCCGCCAGGCCTCGTCGAAGATCTGCGGCCATTCGGTCCGCGGCTCGACCCGGACCTCGGCCGCGTCCAGGTTCAGCTTGCCCTTGGCGGCGTCCGCGCCCGGGACGAGAGCGTCTTGCGAAGGAGGGTCGAGCTCCACGATCGACCAGGTCTCGGGCGCGGTGAGGACGAGGGCCTTCTTGCCGTCGGGGGTGGAGCGGTAGTCGTTCACGCCGGAGAGCAGCGTCTCCCCCTTGCGTTGGGCGAGGTCGTAGCGCATCAGCGCCGCAATGTCCGGCGGGGTCGGCTGCCCGGGCTGGGGCGGGAGCTGCGACAGGTAGAGCACCTGCCCCGCTCCCCCGGCCGTCAGGGTCCTGTACTCGCCGCCCGGCAGCGGGAACGGCAGCAGCCGGCGATCGAGGCCGTCGAAGTCGATCCTCACCGGCTCGGGCTTGCCCGGCTCGTCCTTCTTCTCCTCCTTTGCCCCCGGCTTCTCCTCGTCGCTCTCGCGGACGAACGGCGACGGCGTATCCTTGCGCAGCAGCGCCAGGTAGAGCGCATAGGTCGCCCGCAGCTTCCTGCTGGACAGGTTGAACCATTGATTCACCGGTCCGGCGTCCGTGGAGGCGAGGAAGTGGAGGTACTTGCCGGAGGCGTCGAACGCCGGCTCGGTGGCATCGCTCATCCCGTCGGTGACGGCGCGCGACTCGTCCTTCGCCAGGGAGTAGACGTAGACGGTGCGGTAGGCCGAGAGGTTGCCGAGCGCGTAGGCGATCCATTGCGAGTCGGGCGACCACGCCGCCCGCAGCGAGCGCCGATGCGCGAGGCCGAAGACCGGCTCGCTCGCGACCTTCTTGACGGCGCCGCTCTCGAGGTCGAGCCAGTAGAGCGTCCAACTGTTGTCGACATAGGCGATCTTCGTGGAATCGGGGGACCAGGCCGGCGCCTCGTAGAAACCGGCGCCGGCGAGCTTGTAGACCCTGGCTTTCCCCTTGCCGTCGGCGGGGAGGACGTGCAGGGCGTACTCGCCGCCCTGGTCCGAGAAGAAGGCGATCGATTTGCCGTCGGGTGACCAGACCGGGAAGCGCTCGTGGACGCCGGGGGTGTTGGTGATGTCGCGCGCGTCTCCCTTGGCGGCGGGCACGGTGACGATCTCGCCGCGGAAGCCGAACACCGCCCGCGCGCCGCTCGGCGAGATGTGACCGGAGCGGACCTGCTTCGCGCCCCTGGCGTAGCGCGTGCGCGTTTCGGGCAGCTCGGCGACCACGCCGATCTTCAGCCGCTGGCTGCGGCCCGTGGCCAGGTCGAAGCGGTGGAGATAGCCGGCCTGCTCGAAGACCAGATTGCCGCCGCCCGCGTCCAGGCTGAGGACCGGGAAGTCGTCGAACGCGGTGAGCTGCCGCACGGTCTTCGTCTTCGTGTCGTAGGCGAAAAGGTTGTATTCGCCGTTGCGGTCGGAACGGAAATAGATCGAATCGCCCATCCAGCGCGGGCCGATGTCGTTGCAGCGTCCGGCCGGCTGCGGGATCTGCTCGACGGCGAGATCCTTCAGGCTCTGGATCCAGATCCGCGAGTGGCCGCCGCCGCGGTAGTTCTTCCACTGGGCGGTGTTGTCAAACAGGGGCATGTAGGCGAGGCGGGAGCCGTCGGGGGAGTAGCTCGCCCCGCGGCCGTTCGGGACCGGCAGCCGGGACGGAAACCCGCCGGCGGCCGGGACCGTGAACAACGGCGTGTCGCTTCCCATGGCGACCTCGCGCCAGGAGTTGAACAGCACGGCCTTGCCGTCGGGCGTCCAGCCCCGGACGAAGTCCCACCCGTACCAGGTGAGCCGCGTGGGCTCGCCGCCGGTGACGGGGACGGTGTAGATGCTCGCGGCCTCCACCCCGAAGCCCGGGCTGGCCGCGTCGTACTGTCCGCTGAACGCGATCGTGCGGCCATCGGGTGAGAACGCGAGGTTCCCCTCGATCCCGGGATCGCTGGTCAGGCGGCGGACGTTCCGGCCGTCGAGATCGCAGATCCACAGGTCGTCGGCGTAGACGAAGGCGATGTGGTCCCGGCTGACCGCGGGCGAATGGAGGAGCCGCGTGTCCGCCGTGTCCGGCTGCGCCAGCAGGTCAAGGGGGATCAGGAGCAGGACGGCGAGCCGTATTCTGAGCGATATTCGGCGCATGGGTAGACCTCCAAGTTGGAAGCCTCGGCTTCAGATCCTTGGACGCAGATCGGCACGAAAGGTTAGCCTGCCCGTTTCACTCACCGTTGCCTAGGTTGATGACGGCTTTCCGCGGGTGTAGAGCGATTCGGCGTAGGCTTTGCCCTCCCGGACGAGGTGGATGCGGCCGGCGGCGGCCCAGCGGCGGAGGGTCGCGGCGACGCTCCGCGCGTCCACCCGGCGGCGCAGCTTGGAGCCCCAGCGCCGGGTGATCTCCCTTGCCAGGTCCGCGGCGCCGAAGGTCTCGTCCGGAGCCTTGCTCTGCAGGACGTGGGCGATCAGCGGGCTCAGTCCTGTATTGGGTCCGGGCACGAAGCCGTCGTCGGAGCCGGCGGCGGGCGTGGCGGCGCTCTGGCGCGTGACGAATTCGCCGGCGGCTGCGGCCGCGGCCTGGAAGGACTCGAGGCGTTCGATCGCCGTTTGCAGCTCGGCGGCGTGGAACGCCTTCTGTTCGCGATGGAAGACCTCTTGCTGCGCATGCACCGCTTCCTGGTCGCGGTGGTGCGCGACCCGCGCTTCCAGTTGGGCCTGCATCTGGGCAATGGACAGGTTCGAGCTCATGCCGGATCTCTCCCGTGTCGCAACGCTCCCCCAAGCCGCGACAGGAAGCCTCGATCGCCAAGCGATGCCTGGCCTTGGTGTCGCAAAGCAGCGGGGGAATGTCGCAACGTGACGGCTACGGCCCGCAAGGATAGCACGAAACGGTTTCGCCGCCTACACTTCCTCCTCGCCGCGCGCGTACTTTGCGACATCGTGAAGGACCGGCGTCGTCCGGCAGACACCGAGCAGGTTCCAGACAGGAGGGAATGCAGCATGAATGTCGCAGAGTGTCGCACTGATCGCCATTGCCACCCGCATGGTGTCGCAATTTGTCTTACGAAGCACAACTTCTGCTGCACTTCGCAGAAGTTTCGCGACACACAGCCAGTGCAGCGAATGAGCTGGGAGCGACTCTGCGATACGAGAGATCCCGCTGGAAGGCGTCGGCGCGACTTCGGCGGCTTCGCTTCCGGGGAATGTCGCATTGCATGGAGGAAATGCGACATTTTGCGCGCACTCTGGGACGTGCCAGGCAGACGATGCGACACCGAACCTGATCGATGTCGCGATGTACCCAGTCAATGCGACTGGCTGCGGCACGCCTGCTACAGCTTGTCCTCTGTGCGAGGCGACGGCCACGTAGAGGAGATCTCTCGCTTGCTATCTTGCGACAGCGTGACGCTGCCCATCCGCTTCGAGGACTCCTCGCGCGAGATCTGATCTCCGCCGAAGCCACGCCGGGCCGCCGACCGGCCCTCACCCCTGGCCCCTCTCCCGGAGGGAGAGGGGTGAAAGCTCTGGAAAAGCTCAGGAAGACCGCGCCTTGCTATGCATTTTCTCCCTCTCCCCCAGGGAGAGGGGTCAGGGGTGTCACCGATCGTCCTAAATTCCCCCCGTGGGATCATCTAAAAATCCCCCCCTCCTCCCACTAGAGACGGAGGTGTAGGGATGGACCTCATCGAGAAACAGGAGATGCTGGCCGTGGCGCCTGAAGGCGCCCCGGAGGAGCCGTTGATCGAGGAGAGCGTCTGGGGAGCAGTGCGGGCCCTGCGAGAGCGGGGTCTGAGCAAGAAGGAGATCGGTCGGCAGCTCGATCTAGACATCAAGACGGTGCGCAAGTGGCTGCGTCAGAAGTGGGAGCCGCAGCGGCGGCCAGGCCGCGGTCGGGCCCTGGACCGTTGGGAAGGTGTTCTTCGGGAGCGGGCTCCCGAAGTGGGCTTCAACGCCGCTGTGCTCTACCGGGAGCTGAAGGCTCAGGGTTATGAGGGATCGTACCCCTCGTTGGTGCGCTACCTGCGGCCTTGGCGGGAGGAGCACCGGAGCGCGGAGACGTCGACGGTGCGGTTCGAGACCAGCCCTGGCGAGCAGGCCCAGGTGGACTGGGGGTCGGCGTGGGTGTGGCTGGGCGAGGAGCGTGTGCGGGTGCATGTGTTCACGATGGTTCTGGGCTACAGCCGTCGCATCTTCGCTCGCGGGTACCGCGAGGAAGGTCTAGCTTCGTTGCTGGACGGGCACGCTCAGGCCTTCGAGCACTTTGGCGGTCGCACGGAGACGATCCTCTACGACAATCCGCGGACGATCGTGCTGGCCAAAGACGAGTCCTCTGGACAGGTGGAGTGGAACGCCAAGTTCAAGGACCGGATGGACTTTTACGGGGTCACGATCCGTCTGTGCCGGTACTACCGGGCACAGACGAAGGGAAAGGTGGAGAGCGGGGTCAAGTACGTCAAGCGCAATGCCCTGGCGGGGCGGCGCTTCGGCGGGCTTGAGGAGCTCAATGCCGGGCTCTTGCAGTGGTGCCTCGAGGTGGCGGACCAGCGCGTGCATGGGACGACGCACGAGTTGCCGGCGCAGCGCTTTGCGCGGTCTGAAGCCGCGGCGCTGAGCCGGGTGGATGCCCGGCCGCCGGCGCCGCAGGAGCGCATGGAGAGCCGGATCGTGCCGCGCGACGGCCTGGTGGCGGTGGAGGCGAACCGCTACCCGGTGCCGCTGAGCTGGGCAGGCCACACGGTGCGGGTGCACCTGCTCGCCGAGGAGATCCTGCTGCGGCGTGACGGTGAAGAGACGGTACGCCACGGCCGTCTTTTGGGCAAACACCAGGTAGCCCGGTGGAACGGCCCGCCTCGTAGCTCGCCGGCCGCCAGGGCAGCGCAGACAGGACCTCCGCGTTTTGATCCGCTCTACCTGGCCAGGGCGGGAGACGTCGCGGCGCGACCGCTGGACTGTTACGAGGTGGCGCCATGAGCGGCTTCGCGATCGAGCAGGTCCAGGAGCAGATGCGGCAGCTGAAGCTGGTCCGCACGGCCGAGCAGCTGCCGCTGCTGCTGCAGGATGCGAGCAAGGCCGAGGTCTCCTACAGCGAGTTTCTCGCCGAGCTGTTGGGTCGCGAGCTGGCCGCCAAGCAGGAGCGGCACACGGCGATGAAGACGACTATGGCTCGCTTCCCCTTCCAGAAGAGCCTGGAGAGCTTCGACTTCAAGTTTCAGCCCTCCATCGAGCCGAAGGTCGTGCGCGAGCTGGCGACCGGCCGGTTCCTCGCCGATGCAGACAACGTGCTTCTGCTCGGGCCTCCAGGCGTGGGTAAGACCCACTTGGCGGTGGCGCTCGGCCTGAGAGCCTGTGCCCTGGGCTTTCGGACAGCATTCGTCACCGCGGCCGGGTTGATCGCGAGCCTGACGCGGGCGCACAACGAGAACCGCCTGGAGGAGAAGCTGAAGCTGCTCGTGCAGCCGAAGCTGCTGATCATCGACGAGATCGGCTACCTGCCGCTGGAGCGGCTGGGGGCGAACCTGTTCTTCCAGCTCGTCTCGCGCCGCTACGAGCGCGGATCGATCCTGATCACCTCCAACCAGAGCCTGGCCGGCTGGGGTCAGGTCTTCGGTGACCAGGTGATCGCCACCGCGATCCTGGATCGCCTGCTGCACCATTCGACGATCATCAACATCAAGGGGGAGAGCTATCGGCTCAAAGAGAAGCGCAAAGCCGGCCTGCTGACGCGCAGCGAGCCGTACACGGCGCCGGAGAGCCCGGCGCCCCCGGAACAGCCCCCCACCACCCCCTGAAGAGGAACGAATGGCCTATGGATCCTGCCGGAGCTATGGAAAACGCCAGAAAGCGGCGTTTCCCACAGCTCCTTGGACGGCGCCAAACAACGGCGCCGCCCACAGGCCCCACAGGCCCGGCGGCGAGGTCAAGAAGGACAACACAGCTAACCCGAGGAGGGGGAATTTTAGGTGATCGAGAAGGGGGAAATTTGGGTGATCGTTGACAAGGGGGTGAGGGCCTTCACCTCGAAGCGGCGGAAGAACGAGAGGAGCTCGCCGTAGCTCTTGAGACGGCTATCCTTCTCCTCGATGGCGATCCTCTTCGACGACGGCCTGCGCACCCGGCTGCGGGACAACCTGGCGGGCTTCGAACGGCTTGCTATTGCCGGAGACGGCGGCACCGGCGCGGCGGTGGCGTTGGTCGTGCTGCCGGATGCGCGGGGGGAGGCGAACCTTTCCTTCCAATCTCCGAGTTGCTGCGGCCCGACAGCGTGGTGACCCACACCATTTCCCAGAGCGACCGGCCGGTGCTGGCCCTGGCGATCCTCGGCACCCTCACCTACGCCCCCACGGCCGCGCGACCCGCGTGGCCCACTACGAGCAACCGCTGTTCGCCTGGCGGTGAAGTCAGGTGGCGCGCCGGCTCGTGTCCTCCCCGAAGGCCAGGACCAACCCGTTGCAGTCTCTGACCACGAGCTCGCGCTGCTCGTAGACGCGGTCCACAGGACCCTCGAGGATATCGGCACCCAGCGAGCGCAACTCCGTGGCCAGGGCATCCACCCCGATGATGCGGAGGTATGCGTCATACGCCCCTGGAGCCCGGCCCGTCCGAGCTTCGGACTGTTCGGCGCGGTTGAAGAATAGCTGGACCTCGTCGCGCCAAACGATCGCGAAGACCGGCGGAGTACCCCAATAGCCGGCGATCTTGAAGCCGAGAACGTCCCGATAGTACTCGGCCGTCTGCACCACGTCCGGCACAGTGAACTGGGGAACGGCCCCCTCGAAGCGGATCGTCGTCGCTGCGTCTGAGCTCATGACATGTGCTCCTGCGATTCTTAAACCTACCCTCACAAAGATTTTCTGATCCGACGCAAGCTCCGCCAGCTCTCAAGGTCATCGACCGTTCCGATGCGGAATTAATCCGCCAAAAAGGCCATTGATGTCGATATGCCTCTCCAACTCCCTGGCCCTTTGAAGCTCCCTTTGAGCAATCCCCCTCCCATGCCGGGCAACCTCCTGAAGCTCGGGGCTTTCTCGCCCGGTTTCGGCAAAGGCCAGATCCCACTTTTCCCAGTATTCGATGCCTGAGCCCGCCCAGCCGTGGTGGCTTTTGAAAGCCGCCCCTGCAATCTGAGCTGGCTCATACTCAGCCTGAAGAGCTGCCTGAGCCAAGTCCGACCACGGCTTCTGCGGTAGCCCTGCAAGCGGTGCAAGATGATAGCCAGAAAGCCGCGGCAGAGCCAGAACCTGTTTATAGACCTCGACATCCCCTCGAATCAGCGCAGGTATCATGTCACCGACGATCGGGACAGGCTCGAGCTCCTGGAGAAGAGCCGATCGCTGTTCCTTCCCGAGCGAGCGTAGAGCATGAGCAAAGGGACTGTCCCCCAGAAAGTGCCAAGGCAAGTCGGGATCGCGTAGCCGGTTTCTAAGCCACTCCAGAGCCAGGCTAGCGTCGCTCGACAGGATGCACCCCAACGAGTATTCCAGCCCCATGTTGGGCTCTGTGCCTGAGTAATCCTCGGTCCTGGATCGAAGAATGGCTGAGCGCCAGTCAGGTAGGACCTCTTCGCGCACTTCACCTAGAGGCTCTGACCACCACTCGCCAACAGCGGCAGCGAGTGAGACCTCCCATCGAGAGTGCTGAAGAAGTCGCCTCAAAGTGTCTACAGGGACTCTTCGGTTCTGACAACGCTGCTTGACCAGGGTGGCGAGATCAGAGAATTCGTCGAAGACCTTCGTCAAAAGGGAAGGTGGAGGGTCCCATAGCTCAAGAACCAAGATAGCTGCCATCCATTCGAGAGCCTTGATGTCAAGGGACCGCTT
>DASVEF010000041.1:0-15684 GCA_036380715.1 Thermoanaerobaculia bacterium
GAGCCCGCGGTAGCGCTCCATGGTTGGCAGGGCGATCCACAGGATTGCCGGGATCGCCAGCGCCGAGGCGGCGACCGCGACGAGGAGGGCCTTCCGGCCTGATGGCCCGAAGCGCTCGCAGACCGCGGCGAGGAGGACGAACGCGGCCACGTTCCAGAGCAGGTGGTCCGGGGACCAGTGGGTCCAGTGACAGGTCACCAGGCGCCAGGCCTCACCGTGGGCCGCCGCTCCACGGTCGAATTGGAGGTGCGCGGCCCATCCCGGGAAGTAGAAAAGGAGGGCCGGGAGGGCGAGGACAGCCAGTCGTCTGCGTTTCATGTCGCTCTCCTTCCGGCAACCCCGGAAGAGCGACGGCCGTGCCATCCGCGGGCAGGGAAAGGCAAAGCTCTGAAGGTAAAGGAATTGACGGCGGAGGGCCGATCAGGCGGAGGGGAGGATGTCGCGCGCGCTGTGCAGTGGATGTATAGTCGTCGTGCATCCGATGTCCGGCTCGATCCTTTCCGACCGCGAACGGGAGGTGCTGGAGGCGATCTCCCGGCTCGCCTACGGCAACCCGTTCGGCACCGACCGCCCGCGGTGGGAGCGGGAGGTGCTGGGCGAGGCGTTCATCCCGATCGGCGTGGTCTGGCACGCCCGGGCGGACCGCGCGGACACCAATCCCAACATCGCGCGGATCACCGAGCGGGCGGGAGAGCTGGCGGAAGCCCTGCGGGAGCGGTTCGCCCGGAGAGCCAGGCCTCACGCCGGCGACCTGGACCTCTACCGCGACGCCGTCCTTCACCTCCTCTACAACCGGTACGAGGACCCGCTCTACCAAGCCATCACCGGTTCCCGGGCGGAGGGACGGCGACCCTCGTTCCGCTTCTTCCGCGACTTCCAGGCCGACCTCTCGCGCTACCTCGACCTTCCCAAGGTCTCCTGGAGCGAGCCCCTCGATCCGGCGCACCTCTTCGCCTGCTTCTTCCAGATCCGGCGGGCCTTCCACCTCACCTTTCATCACATCATCGGGGGATCGCTGCCCGCGGCGCGCCTCCGCGCCCAGGTCTGGCAGTCGGTCTTCACGCACGATCTGCGGCGCTACCTGCGCTCGCTCTACCAGCGGATGGGCGACGTCACCACCCTGGTCACCGGCCCTTCGGGGACCGGCAAGGAGCTGGTGGCGCGGGCGATCGCCTATTCGCGCTATATCCCTTTCGACGCGGAGGCGATGACCTTCCGCGAGAGCTGGGAGGAGTCGTTCTTCCCCCTGAACCTGTCGGCGCTCAGCCCCACGCTGATCGAGTCCGAGCTGTTCGGGCACCGCCGTGGCGCTTTTACGGGGGCGGTGGCCGACCGCGCCGGATGGCTGGAGGTCTGCCCTCCGCTCGGCACGGTCTTTCTCGACGAGATCGGCGAGATCGATCCGGCCATCCAGGTCAAGCTCCTGCGGGTGCTGGAGACGCGCTCTTTCCAACGGTTGGGCGAGACCAAGCCGCGCCGCTTCCAGGGGAAAATCGTGGCGGCCACCAACCGCGACCTCGCGGCCGAGATGCGCGCCGGCCGGTTCCGCGCCGACCTCTACTACCGGCTCTGCTCGGACATCCTGGTCACGCCGTCGCTGCGCGAGCGGCTCGCCGATTCCCCCCGGGAGCTGTCAGACCTGGTCCTCTTCCTGGTTCAGAGGATGGTCGGCGAGGAGCTCGCCGAGGAAGTGGCGGGGGAGGTGGAGTCGTGGATCCGCGAGCGTCTCGGCCCCGGCTATCCCTGGCCGGGCAACGTCCGGGAGCTCGCCCAGTGCGTCAACAACGTGCTGATCCGCCGTGAGTACCAACCCGCCGAGGAGGCAGGGGCCGGCGGCGCCCGGGAGCGGCTGCTGGAAGACCTGGGGGCCGGCCGGCTGTCGGCCGAGGAGGCCCTGGGCCGCTACTGCACGCTGGTCTACGCGCAGAGCGGCAGCTACGAAGAGGCGGCCCGCCGTCTCGGGCTCGACCGGCGGACGGTCCGCGCCCGGGTGGACGCGGATCTGCTGCGGGAGCTGCGGGACCTCACCCCCTGACCGATAGGTGGTGGAATCAAGGACAACAAGGACTGCAAGGACGCGGGGTGAAGGACACGTGTGCTTGTCCTTGAAGTCCCTGAAACCCTTGAGGTCCTTGCTGTCCTTGGTTTGGCAGCCCTACTGCAGAGCCTCGACGATCTCGACCGCGTTGAGCGCGCCGCCGCGGGTGAGGTTGTCCATCACCGCCCAGAGCCAGAAGCCGCCGGTGCTGTCCTTGCGGATGGACCCGAAGAGGACCTTGTCGCTGGCCGCGGCGTCGACGGGGCCGAGGCGCTTGGGGTGGTCCGCGGGCTCCAGGTAGGGGTGCGCGGCGAAAGCTTTGCGGATCGTCGGGACTCCGGCGTTGCTCGCCAGGCGGAAGTGGAGGCTGGCCGAGAGACAGTGGAAGACGCCGCCCTGCACCACCTGCACGGTCGCGGGAGGCTGCTCGCCGAGGACCGCCTGGAGCGTCTCGGTGAGCGGCAGCGCGTCGGCGGTGGTCGGCAGCAGGTTGAAGGAGAGCTGGGCGCCGAAGACCGGGCTCGGACGGCGCTGGGTCATGGCGACGATCTGCCGCGTCTGCTCGAACAGCTCCTCCAGGCCCGGGTTGCCGAACATCGAGGCCGGCTGGATCACGGTCGCCACCATGGACTCCGGGGCGAGGTCGCGCAACGGGTGCAGGATGTGGGCGAGCAGCACCACCGCCGGATGCGGCGAGAGCAGCACCTGGCCGGGGCGCGCCGCCTCCGGGTTGACCCCGGCCACGACCGGGATTCCGTCCTCCAGGGTGGCGTCCGGGGAGAGGACCACCGCCGTGGCGTCCGGGGGGAGCTCCTCGAAGAGGGGGCGGGTGTCGGCGATCGGGCCGCAGAAGTAGACGGTCGTGACCCCTTTCAGGCTGTCAGGGTCGTAGCGCTGCACGAACGTAGCGGCGCCGGCCACATCCGTCAGGGTGCCGATCTCGTCCTCGCTCGGGCTGAGCAGGCGGATGTCCTGCCACTGCCGGGCGCGGGCCTCCAGGGTCTCCATCAGCTCCTTGCCCAGCAGGTTCGAGGGGTGGACGATGGCGATCGCGCTCAAGGCACGGTCTCCGGCAGGGGCGGCGGCGCGTCGTCCGGAGGATTGCCGCCGTGCCGCAGCCGGCCCACGAGATAGGACAGCGGGCCGGACAGCGCGTAGACCATGGCGACGACCAGGAAGAACGCCCGCGGGATGAAATAGATCACCAGGACGATCGCCGCAATGGGGATCAGCGCCCGGAAGCTCCAGCGCTTGCGCAGGTCGACTTTCTTGAGGCTCACATAGCGGAAGGTGGAGACCATGAGCACGCCGATGATCAGCAGGGACATGGCCACCAACACCTGCATCCAGATCCGCCACTCCGAGTCGGGCGCGAAGAACAGGAGCGAGCAGATGGCCCCGGCCGCCGCGGGCGTGGGCAGGCCGACGAAATAGCGGGAGTCCACGACCTTGGTCTGCACGTTGAAGCGGGCGAGCCGCGTCGCCGTGCAGACCATGAAGAAGAGGGAGAGCAGCCAGGCGTCCGGATGGAAGTCCTCGAGCCCCCAGAAGTAGGTGAGCAGCGCCGGCGCCGCCCCGAAGGTGATGACGTCGGCGAGGGAGTCGTACTCCTTGCCGAACTCGCTCTCGGTGCCGGTCATGCGGGCGATGCGGCCGTCCAGCATGTCCAGGATGGCGGCGGCGAAGATCAGCAGGACAGCTTTCTGGAAGGCGCCGTCCCGGTAGCCGCAGATGACCGCGTAGAAGCCGAGCAGCATGTTGCCGATGGTGAACAGGCTGGGCAGCAGGTAGGCCCCGCGCCGCACCCGGCGGCGCGGGCGGCTCTCGGCGGTCTCGGCGATCATCGCGTCCCCCCTCCCGGCTCCGCGGGGGCCGCCACCGGCGTGGCGCCGTTCTTCAGGCGGTCCCCCTTCTTGACCATCAGACGGTAGCTCTCGGGCACCAGCAGGTCGACCCGGGAGCCGAACTTGATCAGCCCCATCGGCTGAGCCCTGTGCACCTGGTCGCCCTCCTTGAGGTAGCAGACGACGCGGCGGGCGAGGAGCCCGGCGATCTGGCGCACTCCCAAGACGTCGCCGTTCGGGCGCCGGATCACCGTCAGGTGCTTCTCGTTGACCTCCCCGGCGTCCTCGCGGAACGCGGCGACCTTGCGGCCGGCGGCGTAGCGGGAGACGACGACCTGGCCCGACGCCGGCGTCTTCTGGACGTGCACATCGAAGACCGAGAGGAAGGTGACGATCCGGTGCCAGCGCCCGGGGCCGACCTCCGGGTCCTCGATGACGTCGACGCGGGTGACCAGGCCGTCGGCGGGCGCCAGCACGACCCCCACCTCTCCCTCGTAAGCCCGCGATGGGTCGCGGAAGAAGAGGAGGATGCAGAGCGCGACGATCAGCGCGGCCACGCCATACCCGGGATATCCCAGGAAGAACAGGACCGCCGCCACGAAGACGAACGGCAGGACGAAGGGCCAACCTTCTCGGGCGAACTTCATAGGTGAGATCAGGCGGTGACCCGGGACTCGCGGTGATGCCTCAGGATCTCTTCCATCTGGTCTTTCAGCACCAGCTTGTGGAGCTTGATCTTCTTCTCCTCGACTTCGTCGTCCTGGGACAGCAGAGACTTGTGGTTCAGCTCCTGGAGCCGTCGCTCGTACTCCTGGTGCTCCTCGTACAAGCGGCGGAAATCGTCATCGGTGCGGATCAGCTCCTCTTTCAGGACGTCGTCCCGATTCGGCATGGCATCGCCTCCTTGAAATGAAAGTGGAAGGATCGGTCCGTGGTGTGGACCGGCGCTGTAGTGGAGGAGAAGGAAACAGGGCGGCCGGCGGCGAGCGCGCTCACCGGCGGACCGTCTCCCGCTCCCGGACACGGCCCTCCCGGGATTCCCGGTGCGGGGAGAGAGCCGTGGATGTGGACGGGTTCGGCATGCCTCGGGCCGAGGATAGCACCGCCTTCCGTGCTTGGGTAGGGGCCGCTCCCGGCGGCGCCTCGCCGAGCTTGTCAGCGGGCGTCGGTCCGCGGCCGGGCCCTCACCCCCGGCCCCTCTCCCGGGGGGAGAGGGGTGAAATTTCTGGAAAAAGCTCAGAAGAAAGCGATTTCCGTGCGTTTTCCCCCTCTCCCTCCGGGAGAGGGGATCAGGGGGTGAGGGCTCAACGGAACGCTCCGCGCTTTCGAGATACCCTCTCAGCCCGCCAGGTGCGCGCCCAAGGCTGCCGCCAGGGCCGCCGCCGCGATCCATGCCAGTGCGCACCCGCGCCGGCCGCCCCGAGGCCTTTGTGCAGGGGCCGCTTCGCTCTCGAGCGGGTCCGGCTTGTCGCCGGCGCTGCCGGAGGCCGGCTCGGCCGTCGCGCGCGTCTCGTCCTCGATGCGCTCCAGCTCCTCGGCTACCTCGCGCGCGCTGGACGGCCGCGCCTCCCGGCCCTTGGCGAGCAGCCTCCGGACCAGGGTCTCCAGGCCGATCGAAACCTCCGGCCGGGCCTTGCGCAAGGGCGTCGGGTCCTGGTCGATCACCCGCCTGAGGCTCTCGATCGGGTTGGGCCCGCGGAACGGCGAGCGGCCGGTCAGCATCTCGTACAGCAGGCTGCCGAGCGAGAAGAGGTCGGAGCGCTCGTCCACGGTCTCGCCGCGCGCCTGCTCCGGAGACATGGCGTGGAAGGTCCCGATCAGCGCCCCTTCCCGGGTGAGCGTCTTCTCCCCCTTCTTGCGCACGAGCGGCCGGGCCAGGCCGAAGTCGAGGATCTTGGCGAGCCCCGCGGGCGTGACGATCACGTTGTCGGCCTTGAGGTCGCGGTGGATCAGGCCGGCCGTGTGCGCGGCGGCGAGCCCTTCCGCGATCTGGCGTCCCAGCCGCAGGGCCTCTTCGATCTCCAGGGGGCCGGCGGCCAGCCGTTCCGCCAGGGTCTGGCCGTGGACGTACTCCATGACGATCGCGTCGCCCGACGCGTCGCTGACCACGTCGAAGACCTGCACGACCGCCGGATGGCTCAGGCCGGCCACCACCCGGGCTTCGCGGCGGAACCGCTCGCGCTGCTCCTCGGACAGCCCGGCGTCGTGCCGGATGCGCTTGATGGCCACGCGGCGCTCCAGGCGGTCGTCCCAGGCGAGGAACACCTCCGCCATCCCGCCCTTCCCGATGGAGGCCTGCACCCGATAAACGCCGATCCGCTCCGACATCTCGTCTCTGGTATTGCTGCCTGGCATCCGAGACTATAACCTGCCTCCACCCGGAGAGGGTTTTCGCAGAGGAGGGTCGAGCGTCATGAAAATCGCGGTCATGGGGACGGGCAGCGTGGGCAGCGCCCTGGGAAGCGCCTTCGCGCGCGCCGGGCACGAGGTGATGTTCGGGGTCCGCGACACCGGCAAGCCGGAGGTCCGGGAGCTGGTGGAGAAGACCGGGGCGCGGGCCGGCTCGGTCGCCGAGGCCGCGGAGCACGGCGAGGTGGTCGCGCTGGCGATCCCCTGGGGCGCGGCGCGGAATCTGATCCAGACCACCAACGGCCTGCAGGGCAAGATCGTGCTCGACTGCATCAATCCGCTGAACTCCACCTTCTCGGGGCTCGACACCGGGGACGCCACCTCCGCCGGCGAGCAGATCGCCGCCTGGGCGCCCGGCGCCCGGGTGGTCAAGATCTTCAACACCACCGGCGCGGGCAACATGGCGGACCCGCGCTATGGCGGCGAAGGGGTGACCATGCTCTATTGCGGCGACGACCCGGGAGCCAAGGAGGTGGCCGCCCGGCTCGCCTCGGACATCGGCTTCGAGCCCGTCGACGCCGGCCCTCTCTCCAAGTCGAACCTGCTGGAGCACCTCGCCATGCTCTGGATCCATCTCGCCTACGGCCAGGGGATGGGAAGGAACATCGCCTGGAAGCTGATGAAGCGCTGAGGCGGAGCAGACGCCATGCCGGTCACAGCCGTAGAGCCCTCACCCCCGTCCCCTCTCCCGTCACCGGGAGAGGGGCGCCACCGCCCTTCCCTGGCTCACTCCTCAGGATGCGTTTTCCCCCTCTCCCGGCGACGGGAGAGGGGGCCAGGGGGTGAGGGCTTCGCAGCGGCGCCTCCAGGTTTATGAAAGCCCTCGTCTTCGACGGCGTCCGCCAGGTCGGATACGTCACGGTCCCTGATCCCGGGATCCGAGAGCCCGGGGACGTCCTTGTCAAGGTCCGCGTCGCGGCGGTCTGCGGCTCGGACCTCCACGTCTACCGCGGGCTGGAGACCGGGCTCGATGCGGGCACGGTCATGGGCCACGAATTTGTCGGCGAGGTGGTCGAGGCCGGGCCCGGAGCCCAGGGCTTCCGCCCGGGCGACGTCGTGGTGAGCCCGTTCACCACGAGCTGCGGCGAGTGCTTCTACTGCCGCTCGGGGCTGACCGCCCGGTGCGTGCGCGGCCAGCTTTTCGGATGGGTGGAGCAGGGGAAGGGGCTCCACGGCGCCCAGGCCGAGCTCGTGCGGGTGCCGCTGGCGGGCTCGACTCTGGTGCGGGTCCCCGAAGACACGCCCCTGGAGCAGGCGCTCTTCGCGGGCGACATCCTCTCGACCGGCTGGTTCGGCGCGGAGATGGCCGGCGCCGGCCCCGGCTCCTCGCTCGCCGTCGTGGGCTGCGGCCCGGTGGGTCTGATGGCCGTGGTCGCCGGCCGCGAGCTGGGCGCGGAGCGGATCTTCGCCCTCGACTCCGTGCCCGAGCGGCTCGCCCTGGCCGAGCGTTTCGGGGCCGAGCCGGTCGATGTCCGGCAGGACGCCCTTTCGATCGTACAGGAAGCCACGGGCGGACGGGGCGCGGACTCGGTCGTCGAGGCCGTGGGGAGCCCGGCCGCCACCCGCCTCGCCTTCGACCTCGCGCGTCCCGGCGGGACCCTCGCGGCGGTGGGTGTCCATACCGAGTCGCATCTCGCGATCGCGCCCGGCGAGGCTTACGACAAGAATCTCACCTATCGCACCGGCCGCTCGCCCGCCCGCCGCTACATGGAAAAGCTCCTCCCGCTGATCCGGTCGCGCAGATACGACTTCGGCAGCCTCATCTCCCACCGCCTCTCCCTCGCCGAAGGTCCCCACGGCTACGACCTCTTCGACCGCCGCCTGGAAGGGTGCACCAAAGTCGTGCTGCTGCCGTAGGCCCTCACCCCCGGCCCCTCTCCCAAGGGGAGAGGGGAGAAATTTCGCAGGAAGCCTGAAAAGAGATCTTCTCTGCTGAGGTTCACCCCTCTCCCTCCGGGAGAGGGGCTGGGGGTGAGGGCTCCATGGCGCGCTTTTTGCTTCCTACACCGGCCGTATCGCCGTGTAGTTTTGCCGTCGTGTAGAGAGTACGGGCAAGGACCAGGGAGGACCCCGAGGTTTTCCCTCGGCACCGGCTGTCGAGGTGTCCAAGATGTCTGCAATCTGTACAAAGGCGCAGGAACGAATTGTCATTGTCGACGACGAGCCGGAGGTCCGGCACCTGCTGCGGACCTACCTCTCGGCGCTCCGCCACGACTGCCGCGAGGCCCGGGACGCGGCCGAGGCGCTCGCCATCGCCGCCGAAGAGCCCCGGCCGTCGCTCGTCCTCTCCGACATCGAGATGCCCGGCATGTCCGGGCTGGAGCTGCTCAAGGAGCTCAAGAGCCGGGACCCCGACGTCCAGGTCGTCATGATCTCCGGCCTGCAGACTCTGGACGTCGTGCGCCAGTGCCTGCGCGAGGGGGCCTACGACTACATCGTCAAGCCGTTCGAGGCCGAGGACCTGCTCAACACCGTGGAGCGGGCCGTCGAGCGGGCGCGGCTCATCCGGCAGAACGAGGACTACCGGCGCAACCTGGAGCGGATGGTGCGCGAGCAGACGGTCGAGATCCGCCAGACCCGCGACATCGCCCTGATGACCCTGGCCAAGCTCGCCGAATCGCGCGACAGCGCCACCGGCCAGCACCTGGAGCGGATGGCCGCCTACAGCCGCCGCCTGGCCGAGGAGCTCGCCTCCGGCCCCTACCGCGGTGAGCTTGGCGAGGACTTCGTCGAGCACCTCTTCAAGTCGAGCCCGCTGCACGACATCGGCAAGGTCGGCATCCCCGACGCCATCCTGCGCAAGCCCGGGCCGCTGGCCCAGGAGGAGTGGGCGGTCATGCGGCGGCACCCCGAGATCGGCGGCGACACGCTGCGCGGGGTGATCGAGCGCTACCGGGGCAACACCTTCCTGTCCATGGGGATGGAGATCGCCTACTTCCATCACGAGCGGTGGGACGGCAGCGGCTATCCGCGCGGCCTCACGGGCCGGCAGATCCCGCTCGCCGCCCGCATCGTGGCGGTCGCCGACGCCTATGACGCCATCACCAGCGACCGCCCCTACAAGGCCGGCTGCAACCACGAGGAGGCCGTGCGCCGGATCGTGGTCGACCGCGGCCGGCACTTCGACCCGGTGCTGGTGGACGCCTTCCTGGAGTGCCACCGCGAGTTCGCCGGGATCCGCGCGCAGCTCATCGATCATCTGCCGATGGCGCCGCCGCCGGTCTCCCCGTCGCTCCGAAAAACTTTTTTGAGGCTGATAAGTCAGTAATGGCTTATCCTTTGAAGTCTGTTCTCGCACAGGGAGGAGAGGATGATCTCCGGAGAGTCGATTCGACGGGCGGAGCCCGTCACGCTGGCAGCCCCATCCCGCCGTGAGCCTGGAGTCGAAGAGCGCCGTTCCGCCCGCCGGCGGACCCTGGCCGCCGTCCGCGTGCTCGAAGGACCCGACCTCGGCGAAGGTCTGCACGCCACCGACCTCAGCGCCGACGGCGCCTTCCTGCGCACGCCCCGGGCCGCCCTCCCCGATACCCGGCTGCGCCTGAGCCTGGAGATCCCCACCGACCGCGAACCGATCGTCGTCTCGGCCCGCATCGTGCGCGCCACGCCCGACGGGATCGGGGTGCGCTTCGAGCAGGTGTCGGCGCGTGACCGCTCCCGCCTGCGCGGCCACGCGGGCTTCTACGAGATGGACGAGGCGATCGTGCGCGTCCAGCGCACCCTGGGCGACATCATGCCAGGCAACCTCCTGCCGCTCGGGGAGAGCTCGGAGATCGAGGCGCTCCTGCGCGGTCTGGTGGATCGGGCGCTCCCACTCACGGTCGTCCTGCCGGGGCGCGGCTTCAAGCCGCTGACCGGCCGGGCGGCCGCCTTCCAGGCCGCGGACGGCGGGGACGCTCTGGGAGCCACGCTCGGCCTGGACGGGTTTTCGATTCCTCTGGGCACGCGGGTGGTCTATCCCGCCTTCTCGGACCCGCCGCTCCATTACGCCTTCGAGGGGATCGTCCTCGCCGGCGGATCGCGGCCGGTCCTCCTCGCTCCGGAGCGGATCTACCTCACGGAGCGCCGCACCGGACGGCGCACCGGCGTGCGCAACGCCTGGTGCGAGCTCGCCGCGCCCTATGCGTTCGGCGGCCGGCTGCGCCTGCCCGTGCTCGACCTCGGGGACGGCGGAGCCTCCGTGCGCGTGCAGCCCGAGGCCGCGCTCGTCCCGGGCACGCATCTGCCCGCCTTCACCCTGGACGCCGAAGGGGAGCGGCGGAAGATCGGCGGCGCCACGGTGCGCTACGTGGCCGCGCTCGACGACGGCGGGCTGCGCGCCGGCCTCCGCTTCGACGAAGGGGACCTCGACCGCGACGCGTTCCGGGAGATCAAGCTGCACACGGCCCGCGACGGTTTCCGCACCCGGATCACGCGCACCGTCTCCCTGATCGGCGGCAAGGTGGCGAGCCTCGTCCGCCGCACCGAGCGCCGCGAAGAGGGGGGCGTCGAGGTGGTCCGCTTTCGCAACCGCAAGGGGTGCGCCGTGGCGGGGATCGTCGACGCCAACTTCGACACCTCCGACCCCGCGACCCGGCCGGACGTCGCCGTCGTCATCGCGCCGGCCATCCTCAAGCGGAAAGAGGTCTTCGGCCTCCTCGCCCGCACCCTGATCGACGACCTCGGCCGCGACGGCCGCAAGGTTGTCACCCTCCGCTTCGACGCCAGCCACATCGTGGGCGAGAGCACCATGGACTCCCGCCTCATGGCCGAGGGGCGGCCCTACTACCACTGGACGTTCGACCACCTGGCCGCGGACATGGAAGCCTCGCTCCAGTACCTGGAGCGCCGCTTCCGCCCGGCCCGCCGGGCTCTCGTCAGCGTCTCGCTCTCCGCCATCCCGGCGCGCAAGGTCGTGCTGGAGTCGCGCGGCGCTCCGGTCGACCTCTGGATCTCTCCCTACGGCTGCCCGGACGCCCAGGACGTGCTGCGCAACTATCTCGCCGGCCTCGACCTGTTCGAAGACTACCGGCAGGGGAAAGGGCCGGAGACGATCCTGATCCATGGCCGGCCGATCCGCGGCGATTCGCTCTACGGCCAGGCCCTGGAGGGGAAGATCGCCTTCCTGGAGGACGCCCGGCGCGACCTGGCCGGCATCCGCGCCCCGGTGGTCTGGATCCTCGGCACCTACGACTGCTGGGTCACCCGCTCCCGGGTGCGGGCGATGCTCGACGCTCCGGGCGGCGGCGTGCGCGAGGTCTTCGAGTGCGCGACCGGGCACGTGCTCAAGACCGGCGCCGAGGCGATCGAGCTGTTCAAGCTGGTCAGCGAGTCGGCCTCCAAGCATCTTTTCGGCGCGGACCGCCCGGCCCGCGAGCCCGACCTGGCGCGCTTCGCCCGGCAGAGCGAGGCCGAGTGGGCGCGGGTCCGGCGCCAGGAGCTGGCCGACGCCGAAGAGTTCTGGAAGGAGCACCTGCTCGGCGCGCCCGGCGACGAAGTCGGCTACGACGTCCTGCTCGACCACCCCGAATATCCGCGCTTCCTGGCCCGCCAGGCCGAGCTGCTGGACCCCCGGCCCGGCGAGGACGTCGCCGACTTCGGCTGTGGCACGGGCAACCTCCTCCTCTCCCTGCTGGACGCCTACCCCAAGGGGACCGCGCCCGGCTCCCTGACCTTCCTCGATCTCGTGCCGGAAGGGGTGGCGCGCACGGAGGAGAAGGTCCGCGCCTGGTTCGCGGAGCGCGCGCAGCCGCTGCCGCCCTGCCGCGGCGTCGTGGCGGACCTGGAGGTCTCGCGCCTCGCCGCCATCGCCGATTTCCTCGGCGGCGCGCTGCACGGAGTCGAGGGACTGGTCCACCGGGTCGAAGGGCTTCCCTATGCCACGGCCCGCAAGCTCGCCGGCGGCTACGGCAAGGAGCTGCACGCGATCCTGCGCGGATCCCCGGCCGAGCCGCGCCGGGTGCGCGAGCTGTGCCCGGCGCTCGACGACGCCGAGGTCGAGGTGGTCCTGGAGATCGGCCGCGCCTCGCGCTTCTTCCTCGGACGGCTCCTGCCGGAGGACCTGCAGCCGGGAGTGTCCGCTTCCTCCGGCCTCACCGCGCGGGACCTCCGCTTCCGGCGCCTCCGCTTCGGAGACTCCACGCCGCGGCTGCGGCTCGACTTTCCCGACGCCTGCTTCGACCGCATCGGCTCCTCGCTCGTCCTTCCCTACCTTTACGATCCGCTGGCGAGCCTGCGGGAGATGCACCGGCTGCTGCGGCCAGGGGGCGTCCTGGTCGTCTCGTCCATCCGCCCCAACTTCGACCCTTCCAAGCTCTACACCGAAGGGGTGGACATCCTGACCCGCCAGCAGGACGGGGACGTCGAGCGCAAGCTGGAGGCGCTGCGCCACTTCGCGAACACGGTCAGCCGCCTGATCGAGCTGGAGGAGGACGGCCGCTTCCGCTTCTTCGACGACGCGGCCCTCGCCAACCTGGTCAGCGAGGCGGGCTTCGCGCGGGCCCACGCTTTCCAGGCTTTCGGCTCGCCGCCGGTCGCGGTCATCGTGCGGGCAGAGAAATAGAGTGGGAACGAAGACCCGGATTCCAGGGTTCGAACAGACGTTCCGGGAGGAGACCGCGCAGCTCTTCGTCGAGCGGGCGCGCTTCCTCCTGTGGACCGCCCTGGCGCTCTATCCCGCCTTCTGGCTCCTGGACATCACGATCGCTCCGCAGCAGGCGCTCCGCTTCCTGGCGATCCGCCTGGGAGTCTGCGCCGTCTACCTGATCGCGCTCGGAGCGGTCTACTCGCGCCGCGCGCGCGTCCTGGCGCAGCCCGTGGTGATGCTCGGCGCCTTCGCCTCGGCCGTGGGCATCGCCGTGATGTCGGCCTTCCTGGAAGGATTCGCGGGCAACTACTTCGCGGGCAACCTGATCGTCATCTTCACGATCGGCTTCTTCATCCCCTGGGAGCTCGCTCCCGCGGCTCTTCTCTGCGCCGTGATCGTGCTGACCGACCTGGGCATCCACCTCGCGTTGCACGGCCCGTCGCGCGAGATGGTGGCGCCGCTGTCCTTCCTCCTCGGCTCCTCGGTCTTCACCTGGCTGGCCGTCCTCTCCAGCCGGCGGACGCGGCGGCGCGACCTCTCCCTGCGCCTGCGCCTGGAGCGGGCCAACGAGGAGCTCAAGGAGCTGGACGAGGCCAAGAGCCGGTTCTTCGCCAATGTCACCCACGAGCTGCGCACCCCGCTGACCCTGCTGCTCGGGCCGCTCGACGCGCTGCTGGGCTCGGAGAAGGACGGCGAGCGCGCCATGCTCCTGCAAGCGATGGTCACCAACGCGCGCCGCCTGCTGCGCCAAGTCGACGCCCTGCTCGACGGCGCCAGGCTGGAATCCGGCCGCCTGCGCCTGGAGCCGCAGCCTGCCAACCTCGGCGCGCTGCTCGCGGAGCTGACCGCCGCCGCGGCTCCCCACGCCGCCGGACGCGGCATCCGCCTCACCGCGGAAAATCTGGACGAGCTGCCGGACTCGGTCTTCGATCTCTCCAAGGTGGAGATCATCGCGGCCAACCTCATCTCGAACGCGGTGAAGTTCACGTCGGAAGGGGGGCGCATCGTCGTGCGCGCCGAGGTCCAGGACGGCCAGATCGCCTTCGAGGTCGAGGACGACGGTCCCGGCATCCCGGAGGACCAGCTCGAGAAGATCTTCGAGCGCTTCCACCAGGTGGACAGCTCGCTGTCGCGCGGCAAGGGAGGCGCCGGCCTCGGCCTCGCGCTCGCCCGCGAGCTGGCGCGCCTCCACGGCGGCGACGTGACCGTGCGCAGCCAGCCCGGGCGGGGCTCCACCTTCCGGGTCGAGCTGCCGCGGGAAGCGCAGCCCGCCCCCGAGCGCCGCCGCCGGGCGCGCCGCAGGGAGGACCATCTCGCCCAAGTCCGCCTGGAGAGCCAGGCCGCCCGTGAGTACGCCGCGCGCTCCATGCGCGACACGCTGATCGCCGACGTCGAGCTGCCGCGCCTGGCGAGCGCCTCCCTGCCGCATCGGGAGCCGCCGCCGGGCGCGCCGCGCGTCCTGCTGGTGGAGGACAACGCGGACCTGCGGACCTTCGTCGCGCACCAGCTCTCCCGCCGCTACCGGGTCGAGACCGCGGCAGACGGCGAAGCCGGCCTCGAAGCGGCGCGGCGCTCGGCGCCCGCCCTGATCATCGCCGACGTGATGATGCCCGGCCTCGACGGCTTCGAGCTCTGCCGGCGCGTCAAGGCCGATCCGGGGCTGGCCCTGGTGCCGGTCATCCTGGTCACCGCCAAGGCCGGCTCGGAGGCGGTCGTCGAAGGGCTGGAGGTGGGAGCCGACGACTACGTGACCAAGCCGTTCACCCTGCGCGAGCTGGAGGCCCGGATCGCGGCCCACCTGCGCGCCCGCGAGACCGAGCGCCGCCTCCACGAGCGCGAGAGCCGCCTCGCCGCCATCGGCCAGATGACCAGCTCCCTGGTGCACGACCTGAGAAACCCCCTGACCCTGCTCAAGGGCTACGCCGACTTGGCGCACGCCCTGGCGCTGCGCGAGGGGGAGGACGTCATCGCCGGCGAGCTGGAGCAGGTGCGCGCCGCCTCCGAGCGGCTGCGGCGCATGGTCGAGGAGGTCCTGGAATTCGCCCGCGGCGGCGCGCCGAAGCTGGCCATTGAGCCCGTCCCCGTCCACCGCTTCCTGGACAAGACCCTGGCCCCGCTCGCCGCCGACCTGGAAGACCGCGGCATCGCCATGGACATCGAGCTGCGGCTGCGCGACGACCTGAGCGTCCCCTTCGATCCTGACCGCTTCCAGCGGGTGCTGGAGAACCTCCTGCGCAACGCCCGCGAGGCGGTCCTGGCCGGCGGCGTAGACAAGAAGATCTTCCTCTCCGCCTGGACCGCCGACGGCTCCCTGGCGATCCGCGTCGCCGACACCGGCCCAGGCATCCCCGAAGAAGCCGCCCGCCACCTCTTCGAGCCCTTCGCGACCGGCAAGCAGCAGGGCACCGGCCTCGGCCTGGTCACCGTCCGCAACCTCGTCAAGGCCCACGGCGGCGACATCCGCGTCGAGACCGCCGCGCCCGAAGGGGGCGCTGCCTTCACGGTCACCCTCCCCCTCGAGCCCGCCCAACAGGAACCGGAAAGGTCCGCGGCCCGGATCTCCTCGTCGTCCCTCAAGATCTGAGCCTGCTCAACTGGCGAGGTGGGGGAAATAGGCGGTGTCCGGGCGCGAATTTCTCGCGCGGCAGCTTCGAAACCGCTTTTGAGGCTGCTGAAACCGTTTTAACACTGTCTCCAGCAGCCAGGGGAAGCACCAAAACCGTTTTAGCACCGTTCCCAGCAGCCAGAGACGGTGCTGGAAGCATTTTGAGACTGTCCCCCGCCGGCAGGGACAGTCTAAAAACGGTTTTTGGACTGCCACCGGCTCTTTT